>CAVACW010000156.1:0-5693 GCA_963587345.1 uncultured Oscillospiraceae bacterium
ATGCCATGCATTCTGCTGAAATTTCAGAAGGGGGGTCAGGCTATGGGGAGCTTACCCACCGAGCCACCATCCACGAGCGTCTGCATCCTCTCGGCATCCTCCGGCGTCAGGAATTCCAGAAACTCCTCAATGACGTCGTTGCCGCTTGTGTTCTCCCAGAAGTTTTCAGGCTGATACCGCTGCGAATTTTCACTGCGAATCGCCTGCTTGCAAAAGTTGATGACGTCCCAGGGACAGTAGATTTCTTCTCCGGCGAAGCGATACCCGTCGTACCATCGCTTGACGTCCGCTGCCCGCGTCTCGAGTCCGTAGTACGCCAGCATGGCGATCACTTCTTGAGAAACAAAGCCTATCGCCCGATTCAGTCCGCGGTCTTGCGAGCAGACGGTGTTGACATCAAAGTTGTTCACATCCGTGAAGATGCTTTCCTTGCTCACGCGAAGACACCCGGTGAGCACTGCCTTCCGAAGGTAGTCCACTGCCCCGACTTCTGCCTGCGGATCCTCCTTCAACACGCTTCCCAAAAAGGCCCGCACAAATTCCAGCATGTCGTCGTAATAGCCAAACCGGGCCGCCTTCGCCAAAGGAACGTCGTATTCGTCAATCAACAGCACGACCTGCCGACCAAAATGCTGGGACAGCCAGATCGTCAAGTTGTTCAAAAAGTTCTTGCATTCCTTCTCGTGGCTCAAATCCCCCAGATAGGCAACCGACAGATAACTGCGAAAAGCCTCTTTTTCCAGGTCAGTCAGGCGCGGGCTGTCCAAAAGAAACCGATACATCGCCGCAACCTTCGTGAGCTTCTCCGCCAGCCGATAGTAGGCGGCCTCATAGGTCTTTCCTTCCACGCCCTTGAGCGACAGGGAAATAACCGGCCACTGTCCCATGAAGCGCCGGCAGAAGTCCGTGCGGTCGGAAATCTTGAGCCCCGCAAAGAGCGCGGCATTGGCGTCCGCCGTCCCCGGATGATCGAAGTCGATCTGAAGAAAATTCTTGAGCGTGTCCATGAAGAGCGTCTTGCCGAAGCGGCGCGGCCGCGTGATGAGCTGCACCCGGCTCTCGTCTTCCATGATCGTTTGAATGAAGGGCGTCTTGTCGACGTAGTAGCACCCCTTGAAAATCATGGAGGAAAAGTTTTCAACTGCGATAGGCAATTCTTTTTTTCTCATGTCCATCACCCAGGATAGAAGTGCATTCCGCCGCTTCCGCAAAGGTTCCAACGGCAGCCGCCCTCAAAGTCGCTGAACGGCTTCTTGGAGGATACCAACGTTTTCTTTACAAGGTGCCGCAGCAAAACACAACTCAACCGGACTGCCGGATGTCAGAAACGAGGCGCTGGTCGGAAAAAACTATTCTATATTCTAATTTACTCTTCAGAGCCGCAGGTATAATCAAAAGACTGTGAAGCTGTTTCTCTTTCCCTCGTTCTGGAAAAGCCCTCGCCATGACGACTAAACCTGTTCCTGTTGTTCTCAAAAAAAATCCATATTCTCTCGCCAGGTTTGACGCCATTCAAACGGGCGGGTGGGCTTACGTTGACAAAACCCACTACATCGAGGCGTTGGAAAACTGTCAAACTTTCTACCCGTTCATTGTGCGTCCGCGCCGTTTCGGCAAGACGCTCTTCACGCAAACGCTTCAAGCTTATTACGACATCGCCGCCGCAGGGGACTTTGAGAAAAACTTTGCCGGCACCTACATCGGCGAGCACAAAACGCCGCTTGCAAGCCAGTACCGGGTGCTCAAGCTTGACTTCTCCGGCATCAATCCCGCCAACTTTCCAGCCGGCTTCGTCTCTCAGCTATCGAGAGCATTGAATCTCTTCTGCGACCGAAACCATTTCAAAGACGTGAGAAATGCGCTTCGCAAGGCGTATGACGATCCTTGCGTTCTGATGAATGACTTCATTTCCGCGTATTCTGGTTGTTGCAACGACAAAATTTACCTCATCATTGATGAATATGACCAAAGCGCCAATGAAGTTCTGGCCCACGATGTGAGAAACTTTTGCGCGCTGACAGAATCCGGCGGCCTCCTCAAGTGCTTCTATTCGCTGCTCAAAGACTTGGCGACCAATGGTCCGATTGCGTGGATCTTCATCACCGGCGTCACCTCCATTCAACTCGACTCGATGACGTCCGGCTTCTCCATTGCCACCGATTTCACCAACGCCCCTGAATTTGCCGGCATGTTCGGCTTTTCCGAAGCCGAGCTTCGGGAACTGATTCCTCAATTGCTGGATCTCAAGCGATGCGGCCAGTCGCTCGACGGCATCGTGAATCGCATGAAGGCGTGGTACAACGGCTACTCTTTCAGCGCGGAGAGCGATTCGAGCGTCTTCAACGCCTCCATGTGTCTGTACTACTTGAATTCGCTTTCCAAGTATGGCCGCGAACCGCTCTCCATGCTGGATCCGTCGTTTGCCAACAGTCTGGACAAGATTGAATCGGTGCTCTCGCTGGGAAATCCCGAGTTTGTTCGGTCCGTCATTGACCAGGCCCTGAGCCAGCAGCCGATTTCCTTCTGCGGAGAGCTTCAGGTTTTGAATCTCAATCAACGCGAGCGCCTCGATGACGACAGCGTGCTGTCCGCCCTCTATTACCTGGGATTTCTCACGTTTGCTCCCGGCGACTTCAGGCATCTGGTGGTTCCCAACCGGGCGATCGGCATCCAGTTTTTTGAATACTTCTTCCAGCGCATCCTTCAAACAAGCAAAGTTCGCTTCAATACGGCCGAATTTTCAGACGCCTACCTTGCGCTCGCCGCCGGCGATCCGCTGCCCTGGCTGGAAATTTCCGACCGGCGTCTCGTCGAAGACAGCGGCTTGCACCTCCATGCACAGCTCACCGAAAAAGTGTTCCAAACCATGCTCTCGGCGACGCTGTGGTTTTCCACCGACTACCGCGGGCAATTGGAGTATGAGTCACGCGGCGAAAGCGCCGGCTTCATGGATCTGCTCCTCTCGCCTCGCGAAAACCAAGCGCTGCCGACCTATGTCATCGAAGTGAAGCACCTTCCCGTCGGCGCCGAACAAACCGCCGTGGCTGAGGCGCTTGAAGCGGCCCGAAGCCAGGCAAAGCGGTACGCCGACGGCGAGGCGCTTCGCGGACTTGCCAGCGTCAAGCGCGTCGCCCTGGTCTACAAAGGCTTGAAAATCGGCGCTGTGGACGTCTTCTAAGACCCAGCGGCGCCCCAACAGCCGACATCTTCTCAAAGACCTCCGGCTACATGATGATGAGCGCCACCGAGATCGCCGCCACCGACACCGCGACGCAAAGCGAGCTCAGATTCGCCGCCATCGCGGTGTCGAGTCCCATCTGCGCGGTGTAGATGAGGCTCATGGCGGGCATCGGCGCAAGGCATGTCAGCACGAGCGCCTTTCGCATCTCCTCTTCCACCGGCATATAGTGGTACGCAAACCACGCAAAGAGGATGCAGGGGATCATGCGAAAGAAGATGATCTTTGAGACGACCTTGAACTTCTCCCACGACATCGAGAGCTGAATGGCTTCGCCGATCATGATCATGCACAAGAAGCCGTTCGCGGCCGATCCCACCTTCGTCACCGTGATGACGCCCTCGGGAAGCTTCAAGTTGAGAATCGAGAGCACCACCATGAACGCAAAGCTCACGAGCGGCCCGGACTTGATGAGCTTCTGGCCGATCATCTTCAAGGCGCCCCAAAGCGTCGTCTTTTCCCGCGTTCCCGAAATGAGGGCGTAGGTGCCGCCGCCGCTCATCAGGACGTTGCCCACGTCAAAGACGCAGGTGGCCAGAAGACCTGAGGTCGGATAAAAGGCCTGCACGTAGGGCACCGCAAACGGGCCCACGGAGTAGCCCCCGACATTCATGCGCACGAAATCGCGGCAGTCGCGGTCCTTCGTGCGGCAGGTGAGGATGAGCGAATAAAGGAAAAAGAAGAAGTTCGTCGCAAACCCAAAAAACGCGATGAGCAGCGTCGTTCCTTCAAGCCGCACGCCGTTCAGATTGCTGATGATGACGCAGGGCAGCGTCACAAAAAGCACGAGCCCGCTGATTGCGTGAAAAGTCTCTTCCTTCAGGATTCCAAAGCGCCGCAGCACCCAGCCCAGAATGATGAAGACGACAAACGAAATGACTTTGGCAAAACTGTCCGACATGGCAAAGCTCTGAGCCGCTTCAAAGCAGCCTTCTTCCTTGAACGAAACGGCCGATTTTGCGCCCGATTGGCGTTGCTGTCATCGGCCGTTTGACCTACCGACTTCGGGAGGTAGCCAAGCCGCCAACTTCGTGATTCACGTCTCAGGCCGCTTTCGAAAGCTCAAGAAACTGATCCCTCACCATCTGATTGGGACACGCCAGCGCCAGCTCCGACCCCGGCGCCCACGTGAGAAACCCGAAGTAAAAGAAGGTCGAAAGCAGCGCCTTCTCGTCCAGCCGGCCGTCCTTGTCGAGAGCGATCGTAGGCAAAAGCCCCGGCGTCGGTAGCCGCAAAGGGCGCCCCTTCGCCACGGCGTCGACAAGGCGGTCCGCAGCGCCCTTGTCGCCCAGCGCCAGAAGGATTTGAATTCTCTGCACGTTTCCTTCAAACGCCGTGTCGATCAAGTCGTCGCCCTCCGGCTCGGCGTTCTCGTCCCGGATGGCGCGCAGGTAGTTGAGACACGCGACGGAATTGGACACCACCTTGTCCGACGACGGACTGAAGCGATAGCCGCCATAGAGGACCTTCATCCGTTGGAAAATCGACTCCGCCGTCAGGCCGCAGGCCTCAAAGTCAATGGTGTCGTCAATGAGACGGCGCAGCTCCGGATCCGCAAAGCCCAGCGCGTCGGAAAACGCCGGCCGCATCGTGCAGTCCGCGAGTTCCCCCGCGCCGCTCATCAACCCGTCGATCGCCACGGGCAGCACGCCAGTCACAAAGACGCGTGCGATGCAGCCGCCGGCGGCCTCCCGGAGCCGTGAGTAAAACGCTTGAAGGAGGCCCTGCGCCTCCTTTACTCTCACTTGATCCGCCACAAGCAACGCATTCGCAAACTGGTCGTACTCGTCGATGATGAGGCAGAGCTTTCCTTTCACTCGAGGCGCCACAAACTGCAGGAACGCCACGATCTGATCGGCGGGCGTGAGGTACGTCGCATCCGCCACCGCCTCCCAGCCCGCCAGCGGATAGCGCCAGAAGAAGTCTCGCACGTGACAACGCACCATGTTCATGAGGCTCGCCGCCAGATCCGGACTGTGTCCCATGCCGGAGAAGTCGAGTGACAGCACGAAATACTGGCTGGCAAGCGGCGTCTTGTGCTCGTGGATGTAGGTGCCGGCAAAGAGTTCGTCAAAGTGCTCAGCCGCGTGCCGGTCGTAATACGCCTTCAGGATCGTCATTAGCAGCGACTTCCCGAAGCGCCGCGGACGAACCCAATGGACAAAGGTCGAATCCAGCGCCTCCAGTCGTTCAATGACCCATGTCTTGTCCGCATAGGCGCAGCCGTGCTCGCGCAGCAAAGCAAAGCCAGCCATGCCATAGGGTGTACGAAGTTTCTTTTTTAATTCAGCCATGAACCACCTCAAAGCACTGCGTCGTGATATTGCAAAACGCATCATAACCAGCCAAGGCGCTGCTTGCTCTTTTCCTTCATTTTCCCTCGCCAATTGCAGGGGATTCACTCGCTATACTTGCGCGCATGCTTTCTGACGACACCACCACTTTTCTCCTAACG
>CAVACW010000157.1:0-5675 GCA_963587345.1 uncultured Oscillospiraceae bacterium
TCTCTCAAGCTTGGGAGCAGATCCGCCGCTATGAGAAGGCGGACAATGTGAAGCGTCTTCCGAAGGTGAAGCGCATCGTGGCGCTCTTTGTCGGACTCAAGCTGGAATCGCTGGAAATCGAGTGAGGCGGAAAAAACGCGAAAAACGCGATAAGCCTTGAACTAACGGCGACGCGCCTTTTCCGCTGAAGCAGCGGATGCACCTGCTCTATTACTCCGGCACACAAGCAGTGGCAAAGAGCCCCTTCGGTAAATGGCTGATTTCACGGGGAATGGTACCCTTTGCAATGTTACTTTTTGAGTGCCGGAGTAATATCAAGGAGTCAGCACCGAGAAGTTCTCCGGCTTGGCGGCAATTTCCCGCAAGCGGCTGATCACGAAGGCCCGGAACCATTGGTGCAGCGGATTCTTCTCGTTGCGGCTTTCCCACAAAAGGCAGGATTCATAAGGCACGAGGTTGGCCGGGCGCCCGAGAACGGTGAGCGGCAGGCGATCTTTCAGACGGGCGTAGGCTTGCAATGGCAGGAAAGTGGTGGAGTCCGCGGTCAGCAGAAAAGGCAGCGTGGCGAAAAACGGCGTCCAAAGCTGCGGCGAAAAGCGGGAGCTCTCCACGTCGTGCTCATAGAGTCCGAAGCGTGTGTTGTCACGGTTTCGAATGGGAGTTGTCACCTGTGCCGTGAGTTTTGCCACGACTTCCCGCTCGCTCAGGATTTCTCCCTTACGAACGCGCTCAGCGAGCGGATTGTCTGGTTGGCACACGTACACGAACGTGTCCTGACAGAACGCCTGACGACCGATGCCGGGGTAGTCGAGAGACGTTGGATAAAACACGAAGTCGCATCGGCCTTCGTGGAGCCGGTCGATGAAATTGCGGTCAATCGGGTGGAAGTTGAGGCGGATGCCGGGAGCCAGTTCCCGCAGCTCCTCCTGTATTGGCGCCACGTGGGCAATCAGATCCAGATCGAGGCAGGCGATGTTGAAAAGGCAGTGGGCCCGCTTCGGGTCGAAGGTAGGGCTTTCCGTGATGGCGTCAAAGTCTGCGAGGAGCTTTTCCACCGATGGAAAAAGCTTCGTGGCGCGCGGCGTGGGAAAAAGTTCATTGCCTGAGCGCACGAACAGTTCGTCGGCGAATTCATCGCGCAAGTCTCTCAGCACGCGGCTCGCTTTCGAGAGCGACATTGGGTGAAGCGCCGCCGCTTCTTTGAGTGAGTGTTTCTGGTAGACGAGCTTGAAAAGCGAAAGCATCTCGGTGTTGAGCATGATGTTCCACCTTGATTTTTTACCGGAATTCGTTTTTTGCAACGGAAGCCGGTGAAACGAGACAGTTCGATGTTGGAAAACGCCCTTTCGGGGAAGCTACGCCTTTCTTACTATGCTGTCTAGTTCGGCCGAACGAGGAGCGCAGCAAAAGTTGCGAGCATGAAAATGACAAAAAGAAGACGCCATGAAATATCAATCCCCCGTCTGGTTCGAGATGATCAATGCGCCTCGTGAAGAGGCGTGGCAAGAGAAGTCAACTGGATGCATTTACCCTTCCATCGCACATGCCCTGCATCCCCGGCTTCGTGAACTCTTTGAGCGAGTCGGCACGTGCCGCTGGGTGGAAGGCGGTGAAGCCATCGTTCGCTACGGCGAGCACGTCAATGCCGTCATGCTGGTGCTTTCGGGCATCACGGCGCGGGAAGTGGGGCGCGGCGACGGCAATGCCATCGCCATCTCGGTGCCTGGACGCTTTGCTTGCGGCAATCTCAATTTTTTCACAGCGCATCCGTGCATCGGGAGCTACTTTGCCATCGTGCGTAGCTGCGTGGCGGTGATCGAGCAAACGCTGCTGCAGAAGCTGATTGCGGAAGATGCGGAGCTTTGGCAGCTTCTTTGCATCAACGCGGAGCTCTGCAATCTGAGTGATCGCCTGACCTTTCTCGCGCTGACGCAGCTTCCCGCTGAAGAGCGCTTGAAATCGTTTTTCCTTGCGTGGGCCGCCTGCTACGCGAACTGGGTTCCTGAAGCGGCAGGCGAAGGCTGGCTCCAGATGCCCGCAACCATTCAACGTCGCTATCTCGTGAGCGCGGCGGCCATGTCTCAGTGCACGCTCGATGCTGTCTTGAAGGACTGGAGTCATGCGGGACAGCTGCGGAGGGAAGGCGCAAGCCTTTTCGTGCGGCCTTCGCTTCTCGAAGACTGCTATCGCTGGATCTGTCGCATGGAGGAGCCGTCGCGGATTCGACGCCCCGCGACGTTCCTCGACACTGTCAAGTTGGCGCAGCGCGGCTAGAAGAAGTGCGTCAGTCCGACTTGCACAGCGGTTCGGTTGCTGGTTGTTGTGCGTGTTCCAAGAAGACCTTCACCTTTGGCGTACGAAGCCACAAAGTAACTCATGGTGCGGCGGCTCAAGTGGTAGTGCACACCGACCGATCCCACCCAGCGCTTGTAAGAGTTCTGGTCGCCGGCGATCGCCCCCTTGTTCTTGCCTTGCAGATACTGGGCGGACGCAAGGAGGTCAGCCGATCCAACCGTCTGGCGAATGCCAAAATATCCTGCGTGTGCGGTGAGGCCGCGGCCGCTATCGTCAAACGCAATGCTACCGTCGTCGTCCCAGGTGACGTCGGAGAACTTGGCCTGATTAAAGTAGCTGTTCCAGCCGGCGTAAAGGGCCGTGCCTTCGGCGGCATCCCAGCGCGCAGCGAGCTTTGCGCTCCAGCGATCCTTGTCGGGGGAGGCGCTGTCATAAGCGTGGCCGATGCTGTCCACCTCGGCGCCGACAGCGATGTGCACGGTCTCGCCATCCCAGCGGGCGAAGGCATTGGCGAAGTGGTTGTCATCTGCGAGGCCGTTTGTCTCGCTTTCGTTGTTTCCTGAAAACGAATACTGCACGCCGAATTCAAGCCCCGCTGTCTTGGGCGAAAGGTAATAGACGGTGTTGCTGTGGCGGCTCCAGATGTTCACCTGCGTCGCCTGAATGCCGGCATCGGTGTACCCCGTTTCAAAAGGCTCCAGATCCCAGTAGCGCGACAAAGAGCCCGTTCCCGACGTGAAGGGGCCGGTGCGGCCGACGCCGAAAGTGCCCCAGGACGTTTCTACGGAAAGCAGCGTTTCGCGGTTGAACATCTTTCCGGCGCTGTCCAAGGCGCCGGTGTCGCTTTGGAAGCCGTTTTCAAGAATGAAGGCGACGCGCCAGCCGTCGCCCAGCGTTTCGCCGCCGCGAAAGCCCACGCGCGGACCGGCGTACTGGCCGGAGGCCATGGTGAAGGAATTGTTGCCGTGTTGCGTGTGTACATAAGATAAGCCCGTGTCAATGGCGCCGTAGACGGCGACGTCGGCTGCTTGAGCGGCTGAGAGCGAGAGCGCCGCAGCGGCGGTAGCGCAAAGCGTCTTTTGGTTCATGATCTGCTCTTTGGAAAAAGAGGCCGTCCGACGCAAAAACCGGACGGCCTTGAAGGGAGGAGAGTGAAGACTCTTATCGCCTGTTACGGTCGAAGCGTTCTGGAGATCTCCTCAGGCTCAGAACAAAATCGGAGAGGAAAAGTCAAGGAAGACGCATCAGAGGCGAATCGTCTGCAGGACGAGCGCCGGGCGGTCTTTCGGCTCAAGCGACGAGTAGGCCATCGAGCAGTCCGCGAGGAAGTGGAAGAGACGATCCAGTTCCGGGGCGATCGTACGGCGGTCGCCATGGGCGACGTCCATCGTCGGATTGAACTTGCGGATGATGTCAAGCATCGGCTGCAGCGCAGGCGAAGTCTTGAGGTCGCCGCGCATGTAGATGCTTTCGCTTGCCATGCAGCAGACCTGCGTGAGAAGGCCCATCAGGACGCGTTCCAGACGATCGGCCTTGTTCCAGGCGCGCATGTAGGGCGAGCAAAGGTCGTTCTGGCCGAACTGCGGCGGCGGCAGGAGTGAAGGCTGCGCAAGGAGCCGGCTTTCATCCTGCCAGTCAGCGCCGTTCATCTGCATGTTGCCGAAAACGAGGTTGTCCAAGTGCGGCATCGCAACGCGGTCCGAGTAGAAGCACTGAACGAGCGAGTAAAGCACCGTGCAGAGGTCGGCGTAGTTGCGGGAGAGCTCGTCGGGCGCGTTCATGGCGATCTGCGAGTGGTAGCTGCCGTTCGAGCAGACGTAGGGCTTGGCGCCCACCTTCGCCGCCTGGTCGGCGGGAATCCAAAGCGGATTGTCGTGCGCACTCTGCAGCACGGTCTGGGCAATCGTCTTGATGTTGCGCTGGGCCTTGTAGGCGGCGCCGAGGATGATCGGAATGTCACGCACGGTCACGCGGGCCTGCACGTTCTGGCGACGCGGCACCGGCGCGTCTTTCAAGTAGGCGCGGATGCGACGAAGGGCTGTCTTTTCGTCTTCGTCGTCCCAGCAGGCTTCCAGCTGCTGCGCAAAGTGTTCGCTCGGCGCCGTGAGACCGTCGATGGCGAGCGAGAGCACTTCTTCGCAAAGCTTGATCACACCGTCGCTTCGAAGCGCGATGTCCACGCAGAGCGCCGTGGCGGTGGGGTGCCCATTGATGAGCGTCATCGGCTCCTTCAGGCCCAGTTCGACTTCACGCGGCGTGTTGTCAAAGAGCGTGCCCAGCGGACACACTTCGCCTGCGCCGCCCTGACCTTCGCGCGGAACCACTGGGAGTTCCTTGCGGTCGAGCATCTTCAAAATATGGGTCGTGAGCATGGCTGAAGAAGCGGAGTTGCCGCCGACCATGCCGGAGAGTCGGGCGAGAATGATGCCGCGGACCACGCGATCCGGGAGCGGCTCGCCGAAGGAGATGCCGGTGTTGAGGCCTTGAGAGAGGTTCTGCTTCAGCTCTTCTTTGCTCAGGCGCTCCTTGTGAGCGTCGCCCGGCTTGATGTTGACGCCGTAGACGTTGAGTTCAGGATGCTTGCCGAGGAAGTCGAGAAATTCCTTGCGATAGCGGTCGATCGTAGCCAGCGTCTTCTTGTCGATGGAGCAAGGCGTGTGGTTCCAGACGACCTTGCGATAGAGCTCAAGCGTCAGGGAGCGACGGTCCTTGATGACGACGGGAGAAGAAGGATGCACGTGAAAGCCCGGCGCGATGTAGTCGGATACCGGCGCCGTCAGAACGGCGGACGTGCCGATCTGGCGCTTGCTCGCTTCGGTGATGGTTTTGGCGGAGGCGGCTCCGACAAAGGGCGTGCCGGTAAGCGCGGCACCAAGCTTGACAAAACTACGGCGGGAAAGTTCCATTTTTTTATCTCCTTGTTTCATTAAGGACCGTGTTGGAGGACTTTGCAAGTCCTGCGGCAGTTTTCTTTGGTTTCAATCTGCCGGAATCCTGATCGAAAGATTAGGGAGGAGAGGACAATGGAAAAACTCGGGTAGTCGGGGCTTTTGAGGTGAGGGAATCCCTGAGAGTTTTGTCGGGAATTTCAAAATCCAGTTGCCGTCGCACCGTTTGGGCCAGCAATGCGGCAGAAGGAGAAGATGCCCGACATGGCGTGGCGCCAGCGCAGCTGGAGCCGTAGACGATGCCGGCGACTGCACCTGCCGTCCATCGTGAGGTAGCGCTTAATCGTGAGCGAACAAAGCGTCGCGTCGGGCTTTCTGCAGGCCGTTTCGCCTAAAATTCGCGCACTGGCCGCGCTTTGGCCGGCGCTACTCCTGATGCAATCCAAGACCTGCCATCTGCTCATGAAGCTCTCCAGCAAAAACAACGATTTC
>CAVACW010000158.1:0-5613 GCA_963587345.1 uncultured Oscillospiraceae bacterium
GCTCCAACCGCCTCGGCCGCAACGCGCTCACTGACCTTCTGGTCTTCGGCCACATCGCGGGCCAGCAGGTGACGGCGAAGTAGTTCCCGCTTGCCACATCACTCTCCTCTCTCATTCCCGACAGGGCGCTGGCTCTGTCGGGAACTTTTTCTTCACCATTCCATCGACCGATTGAAATAGCGCAAGAGCCACAGCCGAAAAAACGGATCCGACAACCGGTACGTTTTCTCTGATTCCGTCAGGAGGTCCTTCGCGAGCAGCGCCCGGGCTGCCCCCTGCACGGAGCTTGCGGAAGCCAGCCGGTGCTTTGCCACAAAGGCCGCTGACGTGATCTGCCGCCCCGTTCCGTCAAACGCCACCGCACGCAGCAGCGCTTTTTGCGCCGGCGGCAGCTGCGACAGAATCTCCTTGGCGCGAAATTCACGAGCGTCCAGAAGGCCGTCCAAGGCTTCCCGCAGCTTGGATTCTGTGCAATCTCCGCCGGACGGCGTGACGGCAAACGCTTTGTTAAAGGTCTGCTGCAAGCAGTAGGTGTTGCCTTCAAACAAGCGATAGATCCGGCCGACCAAGTCCGGCTCGATGCGACGATGCCGTTCCGCCATCAGGCGCACGACAAAATCGCTGTAGGTCGCCTCAGCAATCGGCTTTAGTTCCATCAAATCAGCGCTGTTGTAAAAAGGCCGTGCGGAGTCAAGAAACATCTCGGAGAGCCTGTGACGCTCGCTCCCCGCGAAAACAAAGCGGCAGTTGGTCGTCTGCTGCAGATGCGAGCGCAGGAGCGCTTCGACGTTCTTCTCGGCGTAGCAGCCGATCTGCTGAAACTCATCGATTGCCACCCAGCAAGGCTGCTCTGCCTTTTCTAGGCAGAGAAAAATCTCTCGCAGCGTCACTTCGGGCTCGCTGATGTCCCCGACTTCCAAGGAAAACGTCGGCAATCCCGTCGCTGGATCGATGCCCAACTTGCCGCTCACCGACTTCAGCATTTGCACGAAACGCGCCATCAGTCGCCGTTGCCGCGGCAGGAGTTTCTCAAACACGGCGCGGCCGAAAACGTAGGTGAACTCCTGCAGACTGGTGGTCGGCAAGACGTCCGCGTAGATGGTGCAGCAGCTCGATCGCACGGATTCCGCCTCAAAACAATGCGCGATCAGCGCCGTCTTTCCCTGGCGGCGCGGCGACAGAAGGACCAAGTTGGTGCCGTTTTGCAAAGCGCTTGTCAGCCGTTCGGCGTCCTGCGTCCGATCGCAGAAGAAGGCCGGCTTGATTCGTCCGGCCACGACAAAAGGATTCTCATCGGTCATCGGGCCAAAGCCTCCCGTGTTTATACAAGTTCATATTATACACTTCTATATTATACAAACTTATATAACCGCTATTACCCGCGTCACCCTGACAGATCAGCGCTGAGCAACCTTCCGCACGCCCTTCAATTGCAGGTACGCCGCCGCGCATTCGGCCGCCACAATCACCGCAATGCCCACGCAAGCCGCGGCGTCAGGCAGTTCACCAAAGAAGGCGGCCCCCAGCGCCACGGCAAAGAAGACGGCGGAAAACTGCAGCGTCGCGCACAGAAGCGTCCTCCCTTTTCCCCAGCCCAGCGCCTGCGCAAACTGCGCCAGCACCGTCGTGACGCCCACCACCATCAGCCAGGGATCGGCAAAGAGCTCGCCCACGGGCTGCTCGCCCAAGACGGCCGTCAAAACGCCCGAAATAAGAAAGCCCCCCAGCGCAAAGTAGGTCACGGTGCGCACCACGGGCTCTCCCTCGCGTCCGAGCTCCTTCAAAGTGAGACTCACCACCGCCGAACAAAAGCCCGAGAATAGCCCCAGCGCTGCCCAGAGAAAGTGCCCCTGAAAGCTCGTGGGCCGCATCACAAGGCAGACGCCCGCAAACCCCACGACAACGGCTGCCGTAAGGCGCCAGTCCATGCGACCGCTGTGCCAGAGCGCCATGCCCGCCGCCCATGCTGCGATGAAAAGCGGCGCCGTATACGCCAAGGTCTGCGCCACCCCCAAAGGCAGGTGACGCACGGCGAGGATGTTGAGCGACAAGGCAGTGATTCCCGCCGCAACGCGCCGCAGATGCAGCCACGGATGCGCTGTCGCCAGGCTCACGCGACCCACGCAGGCGAGAAGCCCCGTCGCCGCCACGAGGTACGTCGCCCGAACGAAGAAGATTTCGTAAAAGCAGCAGTCCGCTCCGGCGAGCTTCATGGCGGCGTAGGTGAGCGCGGTGGAGAAAGTCGCCACCAATATCCAGAAGGACTGCATGAGCCTAGGTAAAAAGAAGTAGACCGCCTGATCATACCGCGGGCGGCGCCTTCGCCGCGGCTTTTCGGCGCTTCCTCGGGCTATTCCCGAGCTTCTTTCACTTTCTGTCAGGAGGCTCTTTCACTTCCGTTGCACGGACGCCGACCTTGACCTCAGCGCCCGACATCGACTCCACCGTCCGCCGCTACTTGACGAACACCTCCACGTTCGCCAGCGCCGGCAGCCGCCGAACCGTGACGCCCGCCACGTACTTTCCCTGAATGCAGAGCACCTTCGGGCTCAAGGCGACCTCCTGCCGCTTGCGACTGCGATCTGCATAGAACGCCACCGCAAGACGCTTGCCGCGGATGTCCGTCGAGGTCTCGATGGTGATCGTGCCATTCTTGTTGGTCTTCCACGACGCTTCACGCAGCCGCACCGTCAAGTCTTCAAGCGCCGCCGTGTTCACTGCCGGCACCGTCTTCCCCGTTCGTGCAACGGAGTAGTCATAGTCCATGCCGCCCACGACATCAATCTTGGAAACGCCGAACCAGCCCGCCATGGCGCCCGAGTGATACATGTCAAACATGTCGCTGCTCTTTCGCAGCCGCACAAAGTACCAGTCCGGGATCACGACCTTGGCGGACAGCCCCTTCACCAGCTTTTCGTAGTTCACCTGTCCGTTTCGAATCGCCTCCTGATCCTTCGTGATGCCGTAGGAGAAGAAGACAAGCGTCCAAGACCAGACCGCCACCGCCATCACAGCAACGCCAAGGATGCCCAGCAGCCAGCCGCTCCACTGCTTGAAAAAGTCCACGTCCAGCGCAAAGGACACCGCAATCAGGAGAAAGAAGAACACGCCGCTGTAGGCTCGCGCCGGCATGGCGGGGCTTCCAGCCATCACGACGAACGCCGCCCAGCTCGACGAGAGAAACAGCAGCGACCAGACGAGCTTCTGCGCGTTGCCGTCCGCATGACGGCGCCAGTAGAGCATCGCCGCCCCCAGAATTTCCAGCGCGTACGCCTGCCAGAACACCCGAAGATAGCGCCCGCGGTGAAGCTGCATCACGATCTTGTCCTTCACCGACATCGTCTTGAATCCGCGAAACGCCGGGTGATTGGCGCGGGCGAAATTGCCGGGCGCCAGCAGCAGGACCAGCATGCCGATGACGAGTCCCGCCCCGTAGAGGCAGGCGCCCTTCACGTTGAACTCGACGTGAAAGAGCTTCATCAGCACACAGGCCGCGATGAACGTGTAGACAATCGCCAGCGACGTGTTCTCATTCGTGCACCCCGCAAGAAGCGCCAGCACGAAAAGCATCCCGCGCACGCCCCAGCTCGAAGACGTCCGAAACGTGAGGAACGCATAGAGAAAGAGCACGATGCAGAAGTTCGTGACGAGGTAGTTGCAAGCGCCGACCACCCAGAACGTCGTCTGGCCGAGATTGGGATTGCAGATCCAGTAGAGCGCCGTGATGAGGAGGAACTTGAAGGGCGAGAACTTCGAGCCAAAGAGCCGGCTCGGCAAGTCGGTGATGAGCCAGCAGGTGCCCGCCGCAAAGAGCGCCATGATGAGCGACACCACGGCGTGGCTGCGGCACATCAAAATGAGCGAACTCGCGTAGTCGGCAACCAGCCGTCCCGACCAGCCCATGTAGTGGCGCCAGTGCTTGGCCCAATCAAAGCCCATCTGGCCGTAGCTGTAATCGTCCGAGTGAAAGGGCGTCAGGTATTCGATGGTGAAGAACGCGAGGAACATCAGCGCAACGACAGTCGCCGCGCAGCGCCCCGCCGCAAAGGTGCGGGAGAGTTTCATGAGGGAGTGTTTTCCTTGGTTTTGAGAACGTAGCGCGGTCGGTGCTTCGTCTCGGTGTAGATGCGGCCGATGTATTCGCCCAGAACGCCGATGCCAATAAGCTGCACGCCGCCCAGAAAGAGCACGACGCAAAGCAGCGACGGGTAGCCCTGCACCGGGTTTCCGAAGAGGAGCTTCTGCAGAACGATGACCGTGATGTAGATGAAGGCGACAAGCGAGATGAAGCCCCCGACGTACGTCCAGATGCGCAACGGAAAGGTCGAGAAGGACGTAATGCCCTCCAAGGCAAGGTTCCAGAGCTTCCAGCCGTTGAACTTCGATTCACCCGCGACGCGCTTTTCGCGCGCGTAGTCGACGACTGCCGTCTTGCCGCCGCCCCAGCTCAGAATCCCCTTCATGAAGAGGTTGCGCTCGGGCAGCGACTTAATGATCTCCACGTTCTGCCGCGAGAGAAGCCGGAAGTCGCCGACGTTGGGCTCGATGTGGTTCGTGCTGATGGAGTTGTGAAAGCGGTAGAACCACTCCGCTGTCTTGCGCTTCAACCACGTGTCGGAAGAGCGGTCGGCGCGCTTCGCGAGCACCATGTCATAGCCCTCTTCCCACTTTTCAACGAGCCGCGGGATGACGGCGACAGGATCCTGCAGATCGACGTCAATCGGAATGGCGCAGTCGCCCGTGCAGTGTTCGAGGCCGCAGAAAAGCGCGGGCTCCTTGCCGAAGTTGCGAGTGAAGGACAAGGCCTTCACGAGCGAGTCCTTGGCCGCGAGAGCGTCGATGATTTCCTCCGTGCGATCGCGGCTGCCGTCGTTTACGAAGACGATTTCCACCTGATAGCCGGGAAGCTTGAGCTCACGACGGACGGTGGCGTAGAAGATGTCGATCGTCGCCTCTTCGTTGAAGACCGGGACAATCAGAGAGATAGTCCGAGTCATGAGGCAAACACGAAGAAGCGGGAAAGAAGAAAGCCCGCCACATAGCTCACCGCGCAGTAGACGATGAAGGTGACGACGGGATGGACGGCGAACGCGTCCCCGGCGGCGCCGCTTGCAAAGCTCAGGAGCGCCATGACGGCGGTCATCTTGAAAAACTTCGCCAAGGTCGGACGCTGCTTGAACGTGAAGCGAGCGTTCGCAAAAAAGCTCACCGTCACAGCAACCAGAAACGCAACGAGATTGCCAACGGACTGGGCTGCGCCGAGCGCAACGAGAGAGAAGAAGACCGCGGCGTGAACCGCCGTATTGACAAGTCCAACCAGTCCGTAGCAGAGGAACTGAAAGAGACTCTGAGAGTTTAAGCTAGAAAATACGCGAGATTTACCTGTTATGCCAGGAAATTCACGATCATATTTATATGGGAGGGGGGGGGTACTGACATTGAGAAGGTCGAACGCACAGCCGGCCGGCAGACTGAAATTTTCGGGAAAAAGACGGAGGGCGCGCTGTCACATCCCTCCGTCACGCGGTCCCTTCAATCGGAGAAAGGACCGCCTATTGGATTACTTCGTCTCAGGAACGAGCTTTTCCACGCCGCCCATGTAGGGACGAAGCG
>CAVACW010000159.1:0-5497 GCA_963587345.1 uncultured Oscillospiraceae bacterium
CAGACTCTTCCGCTCATTTGGACGGAGATAAGGTGGTCGAAGAAGCTCAGGAGTAACTTGGAACCCCGCGACTTTAGTCGTCGGGAGCTGTCAGAGTTTCCGGCGCGGACTGACGATCAAAGAACTGCTCGAAGAAAGCTCCGTCGCCCTCTCCGGCCATGATCGGGGCATTCTCCTGTCCATCGCAGAATCGCTCCGCAAGAGCACTCCGCTTGAAATCGCCGAGCGGCTGGTCTCCCAGCAGAAAGAAATCGCCGCCCTCAAAGAGAACACCGACCTTCTTGCGACGCGCTTCGTGGAAGAACGCAACCGATTGGATTCGGTGATCCAGTACCTCAATGCCCGCGCCGAGCGCGCAAGGCGCTGGCTTTGCCTTGCCGCCGTGCTGGGGCTCGTCGCTGTCGGAAGCATGGTGGCGTGGCAGACAGGCGGCATTTCGTCCGGGACTGCACCACAAGCAACGACTTCGAGTGTTGCGCATTAGCAACACTCCAAGGCGGCCTCGCGGAAAGCTCCTCGGAGAAGTTGCGAAGCCGCCACGTCAATGATCCCATCCGGGACTGTTACAACCTTTTCCTTTCTCAAGGATTGAAAAAAAATGAAGAAAACTCTTCTTGCCGCCGGTCTCGCTGCGGCTTTTGCTGGCTCTGCCTATGCCGCCAACGTGTCCCTCTACGGCTTGGTGGACACCGGCCTCGCCTATTCCCACACGGAACACAGCGGCCGCGCGACGAGCCTCGGCAACGAATCGCAGTTCCGCATGGAAAACGGCATTAACGCCGCGAGCCGCTTCGGCCTGAAGGGCAGCGAAAGCCTCGGTGACGGCTATTCCGTGGAGTTCCAGCTCGAAAACGGCTTTGACTCCGACACGGGCAAGCTCCACACGGACAAGACGCTCTTTGACCGCGAAGCTCGCCTCTCCGTCGTGACGCCGTACGGCACCCTCTCCGTGGGCCGCATGGGCGCTCTCACGTCGGGTGCCGGCACCTATGACGTCTTCCAGTCCGTGGGCGACTCGATGGACGGCGGCTATCTCACGAGCATCGGCGCGGGCAACTGGTTCTCCCGGGACCGCTACGACAACATGCTCACGTACGCCACGCCGGACTTCAACGGCCTCACGGGCTACGTCCAGTACTCCTTCAACGTGGCGGGTCAGGAAGCCGTCGGTTCTCGTGATAACGAACGCTACGTCGCGGTTGGCGCCACCTACTCCGCTGGCGGCCTGAACTTGGCCTTGGTCTACGACTCGTTCATGTACAAGCACTACAAGGACGGCGCCAAGTGGTCCACGGCGGATCTGGACGATACGCAGACGGTCTCCTTCGGCGCGAACTACGACTTCGGCCTCGCCAAGGTGTTCTTCGGCGCCCAATACGGCAAGAACGAGCTCCTGGACATGGGCGGCGTGGCCGACAAGCTCATCGTGGGCGACGCCACGACGCTCGCCTACGACGGCTACAACCTCCACATCGGCGCTACGGCTCCGCTCTTTGGCGGCGACCTTCAGGTGTCTGCCTCCTATGGCGACTACGAATACGTGACGGACGATCACTGCACCGCTGAACGCTTTGGTGTGGCCGCCATGTACTTCTACCCGCTCTCGAAGCGCACGACCGTGTACGCTGGCGCGGGCTACACGCAGCTCACCAACAAGTTCGATGGCTATGCCGGCATCGACAATCAGGCGGGCCGCGAGAAGAATGTTGACGTCGCTTTCGGCCTGACGCACAAGTTCTAATCGGCCAACTTCGTTCGGCCTAAACCGAGAAACCCCGGCGGCTTCAGCTGTCGGGGTTTTGCTTTGGATATTGGGCCGCTATTCGGCGTCTTTCTCGATGGCCGCCCATTGGGCGATGTAGAGATCGGGCACACCAACGGATACAGCGAACGACTTCTTTCGCGCTGTGTACCAGCTCGTGAGCACCATGAGCTTCTTCTTGGTGGAGAGACCGAAAAGCCCTTCGACGCGGTAGAAGCCGTCCTTGGTTGGCAACTCCTCGGGGTAGGGGTGCCAGAGAATGCCTGCGTTGGTTTGTTTGCTCATGGGTTGTCCAGATTGGTTTGGAAGGCTCGATTCTACCCGCTGCTGGCGGGCCATTTGTTTCCACAGAACGTAGCGCGTAACGTTACGTTACGATGGTAGGCTACAATCGTTATGCGACACCGCCTGTCGCCTGCAAACCGCCCTCTTGACCTCGCTCAAACGGAAGTCTTCGCCATGCCGGAAACCCCTGAAAAATCGCTTCGAGACCTCGTGCGCGCCGAACTGGACCTTGCCGCCCAAGAAGGCCGCGAGATTCCGTCCATCCGCGCGTTGCGCGCCAAGGTGCAGCGCGGGTCCTTTACGGCTATCACGGCGTACGTCAAGGAATGGCGGCTGGAACACGCGCCCAAAGCCGACGTGAAGCCCGAGGGGTTTGACGAAGCCGCTAGCAAGGCGCTGTCGGACGCCGTGTGGCGCATCATCGGCCCGGCGGTTGCGGCTCAGAAGGAAGCGCTACGAAAGGAAGCAGAGGCACGACTCGCCATTGAGCGTGAAGAGACTGCGAAGCTCACGACGCTCGCGGAGGAAAAGCTCAAGGAGGCCGAGGCCATGGAAGCGCTCTCCGCTGAGAAGGATGCCGAGATTCGACGTCTCCGGGAAGAGAACGCGCGCCTTGCCGGCGAACTGAAGGCGGCCCTGCAGGCCGTGAAGGACGCCAAAGCGGACTACGCCCGTGTCAGCACGGCGCTTAACAAGGCGATTGAAGGCGAGGTTGCTGCTACGGCGACGCTCGAAGCTTTCAAAAAGATGTTCCCGCTCTTCGAGAAAAAGACGCCCAAGCGAAAGTAGCCCGCGCGGTTTTCGCGAAAATCGCGAAAGTGGGCGCCGAGTGGCGCTTTTTGGGTTCGTACACTCCCGAGGTTGTCATCTTCGGGAGACTCCTTTGAACCGAAATAAACTGAAAGCCTGGCTTGTCGAAACCGCTGAGGATTACAAGCAGGTATTGATCGACTTTGCCGCCGACTGCCTTCGAGTCGCTTTTATGCTCGGGCTCTTTGCGCTGATCCTTTGGACCTTGAGCGACCCCGCTTCCGAGGCTAGCGCCAATCACATAAAGCTAACCTTCGGCATCAGCTCTACGGGCACCTGCCCCAAGTCTCAGTTGTTGTGTCTCTACTTCCTCTTTGTCTTCTGCTTCAGCTTGGCAAGTCGGTTCCAGTTCACGTTCCGTAAGACAAAAGAAGCCGAAGCCAAGGAACAGAAAACTGACCCCGCGAAGTCGGCCAACGACACGGCAGACACCACCGAATCCACTCCCTCAACCAACCCTGCAAAGGAACTAAAAAATGAATAAAGCAGACCTCATCGTCGCCGTCGCTGAACGCGGCGCCCTCACCAAGGCCGACGCCGAGAAATCGATCAACGCCATTCTCGATACCATCGTCCACGCCGCCGCGAAAGGCGACTCTGTAAACCTCGTGGGCTTCGGCTCGTGGGAAGTCGTTCATCGTCCGGCGCATCAGGGCCGCAATCCCACGACAGGCGAAACAATCAAGATCCCGGCAAAGAACGTCGTGAAGTTCTCCGCCGGCAAGCGCCTCAAGGACGCCGTAGCCTAACCATCTCCTTCCCCCGGCACCATGAACGTCCGCGCCCTTCTCACCGCCCTGCGGGTGATGCTCCTCGTTGTCGGCGTGTCGCTCGTCGGGGCCTCGGCGCCCGTTTATGCGTGTCCGGGACACGCCAGCGCTCCCGTTGCCTACGAGACTTCCTCGCTGGCTTCGGTCTCTCAAGCCTCGGAGTGTTGCACTACCGCCAGCGCGTCGCACCACGCTTGCGACCGGTTTCATCTCTGCTGCGTGACGCCTCCGGCGATTACGCTCTCACCCTCCACGCTCTTCTCCCCGCGCCTTTCGTCTCAGTCGGCGCACGGAAGAACGCACCTCACGGCCTCCATTTACCCAGACATCCCACACCCTCCGCCTCGAAAGTCTTGATGCCGGCTTCCTTTGCGAAGCCCCCTCTCGTGCCGACAACGGTCGGTACCTCTACTTTTTTCAATACTTTCAAGGAAATTCAAAAATGGGCATGACTCATTACATGGAGCTCATGATGGGCTCTTGGTACCTTCTGGTTCTCTTCATGGCGCTCCCGATGTTCTTAGCGGAGTGCTACGTCGTGAGCGAAATCCTTCTTCTTGTCCGAGGCGCTGACAACTGCCCGCGCCTCAAGGTCTTCAACAAGCTCTCTGCCTATGCAAGCGCGTTTGTCATTGCGGCGCTCTCGTGCCTTGCCGGGGCGTACTTCTTGGGCGTACAGGAATGGCGCACCTGGGTGGACGTGACGGCGGCTATTGCCTATGTGCTCGCCGGTGTTCCCTTCATCGTCGTGGCGCTCATTGAAGCCGGTTGGATCGCCAAGGCCAAGGAAGGAGTTAAGAAGGCGCACTACTGCATTGCCGCCGTGGTGGCCTACCTGATCCTCTCTCATGCGGCTATGGTCTTCGGCATGTTCGATCCGATGCAGTTCGGCTGGCAGCCTGAACCGGGGGCCGGTCACCATATGATGAATCACGACATGAGCGGCATGAGCCACGGCAGCCGTGAAGGCCACAAGGGCCACGCCATGCCGATGGACCATTCGATGCACCACGGCGCCCAGACGGTGCCCGAGGGCTACCATGTGATGTCCGATGGCACGGTGATGAAGAACGGCGGGATGACGATGGCGCCACATTCCTCAGCGCCGGCAGCTGAAGGTGCCGGACACTGCGGGCATTAGCTACCCATAGGAAACGATTGGGGACGCTGCTTCGGGTGCTTTCGGGCGCCGGGGCGGCGTCCCTTTTGCTACCATTAACTGGCGTGTGCTTGTGTGCTGTCATGAGGGAGAAGTAACAATGTCGCTCTGGATTTTTACTGGCGTTTTCGCCATTGCACTAACTGCACTTGTCGTTCTTGCTAATCTCAAGAAACCCTAGCGCCTATACCTCAAGCCGCTCCATTTCAACGGCACAGGACCGCCCGGCGAAAGCTATTCCGACGCCCCAGCAATAGGCGCAGCCAAAGCTCTCCACGCCGGCGGCGTACCGCTTTGCCTTGATCTGCTCCAGCGCTACCTTCGCCATGCGAACCTTTTCCCGAGGACCGCAGTGCTTGAGCTCGATCACGACGCCGACGTCTTCTCGATACGACGTAAACAACAGATCGGCATAGCCGTCGCCCGCCGCCGCGTTCGACTCAAAATTCGCGATGTCGCCTTGGTCAACGCTGCAAAGCAACCCGACCATCAAGCCGTGGTAGTAATTCTCCGCCGGCGCTCGCGTCGCCGAGTCCCGCACGGAAACATACCGAGAGAGCACCTTCAGCAACTGCTCCTTCACGCCTTCCGCATTGCCAGCAAAGATCGCCTGCACGACTTCGCGCCCGCTCAACTGAAACGACCGGCTGCTTTTCGAATATTACTCCGGCACTCAAAAAGTAACATTGCAAAGGGTACCATTCCCCGTGA
>CAVACW010000160.1:0-5475 GCA_963587345.1 uncultured Oscillospiraceae bacterium
AGAAGCAGTACGGCGCGACGGCAGAGAAGCCGCTCGTTCGCGTTGCCGCCGTGTTCGCTGAAGAGAAGCGGCAGTTCGTGAGCTGGCATCAGGTGGCCTGACGCGTTCTGCTCCCTCAAACAGCAAAGCCCGCAAGTTCGCGTGCTTTGTCGCTTCTGTCTCTCTGCGAGACGCCTAGCCTTTGGGCCGTTGTTTGCACTTTTCGAGGTACTGGTCACGAGGCGCCGTGGCTCCGATTGAAGCGTCGTTCTTGAGAGGTAGGGCAACCGCCTTATTGACACCGTCCGGCAGACGGAGCAACATAAAAAAGAGAGGCGCCGCACCGGCGCCGAGCGCAAACGAACGAACCGAATTCAACGACTTTCATCATGACGCACGCTTTAAAGCTCACGGCCTTCACGGCCTCCTGGTGGTGGCGCCCCGAACAGCGGGTGCCCTGCCGGCGTGCACGCTGCCACTAGCGCAGCAAAGAAAGCCGAAACAGAAAAAGCCCGCGGATTTCCCGACGGGCTTTTTTCATAGCGTCATTCTCCCCAGTCAGAAATCCGCGGATTCCCTTCAGAAAACCAAGCCTAAGGAAATTCGCCATGAACTCCACCGATCTCACCACCGCCGCCTTCCCCGAAGTGCTCGAAGCCGTCATCCGGGGCTGCAGCCTCACGGCGGCCGAAGCCCGCGCCGTCTTCGATCAGGTTTTTGCTGGAAAAATCGAGCCCGCGCAGCTCGCGGCCCTTCTCACCGCGCTGCGCATGAAGGGCGAGACGCCCGACGAAATCCGCGGCGCCGCAAGCGCCATGGTCGAGGCCGCCACGGCTTTTCCCCGTCCCGAAGGCATTGAAATCGGCGAGATCGTCGGCACGGGCGGCGACGGCATGAAGACGATCAACGTCTCCACGACGGCGGCGCTTGCGGCGGCCGCGGCGGGCCTTCACATCGCCAAGCACGGCAACCGCGGGGTCTCCTCCTTGAGCGGCGCCTCCGACGTGCTGACGGCGCTCGGGGTCAACATCCGCCCGACGCCAGATGTGGCCGCGGACCTTCTGAAGACCACGGGCTTTTGCTTTTGCTTTGCGCCGCTCTACCACCCCGCAATGCGCTTTGCGGGCCCCGTGCGCGGCGCGATGAAGGTGCGCACGGTCTTCAATGTGCTCGGGCCTCTCACGAACCCCGCGCATCCCGACTATGCTGTGATCGGCGTCTACGATCCGGCGCTTTTGGAAACGGTGGCGCAGACGCTGAAGGGCCTCGGAATGAAGCGCGCCTTCGTGGTGCACGGCGCGGGACTCGACGAAGTCGCGGTGCATGGCGTGACGCAGGCCGCGGAACTCACGGAGGACGGCGCGATCGTTCGCCGCACCTTCACGCCCGCGGATTTCGGCGTCACGAATGTCTACGCCGTGGAGGACGTGAAGGGCGGCGATCCGGAAGAGAACGCCCGCATTACGGAGGCGATTCTCGCGGGGAAGGGAACGCCGGCGCAGCACGACATGGTGGCCGCGAACCTCGCGATTCTCCTCCTTGCGGGCAAGAAGGCGGCGACGCTCCCTGAAGCCGAGAAGCTCGCGCACGAGACGCTTTATTCCGGCGCGGGTCTGGCGACGCTCGCGGCGCATCGCGCTGCGTTTGCCGAGGACGAAAAGGAGGCTGCGTAATGGCGTTCGAGCGTCCCCAGCCCGGCGTCCTCGCCGACGCCTTGCGCCGCCATCCGGACTTGAACGGCGATGGAATCGATGGCACGGTCTTGGCGCCCATCGTCACGGCTTCTTTTGAGCGTGCCCGGCGCCTGCCGCCTGCGACCCCAGAAGCGGTGCGGGCCGCCGCGCTAGGGCGCGAAGTCCGGGCGGCCGTCTTTGAGCGCGCGCTCGCCGCGCCCGGCCGCCGCATGATTCTGGAAGTGAAGGCGGCGTCGCCCTCTGAAGGCCTCATGAAGGGCGACATCGACCTCGCGGCCTACGCCTCGGTCTACGGGCGCTTTGCGGACGCGATGTCCGTCTTGACCGAGCCCAAGTACTTCGGCGGGAGCTTCGAGCGGCTCGCGGCGCTGCGGCAGATGACCAGCCTGCCGATTCTCGCCAAGGACTTCTTTGTGGCGGAAAGCCAGGTGCTCGAGGCGGCGAAAGCGGGCGCTGACGCCATTCTTCTCATGCTCTCGGTTCTGTCGGACACGGGCTACCGCAAGCTTGCGGCGCTCGCGCAGACGCTCGAGCTTGAAATCCTTACGGAAGCGGACACGGCCGAAGACTTGGAGCGCGCCCGGCGCCTCGGCGCTCGCGTCGTGGGCGTCAACAACCGCAACCTGAGAACGCTTGAGGTGGACCGCGGCCGGGTGCTGGCGCTTGCCCCAAAGGCCCCCGAGGGCGTCGTGCTCGTCGCCGAATCGGGCTACCGGGCGCTGAAGGACTTGAACGCCGCCTCGGCCGAGCCCCGCATCGGCGCCTTCCTTTGCGGCTCCGCGCTTTCAAAGGCCCCGGAACTGAGCCAGGGCGCTCGGGAGCTTCTCTTCGGGCGCAGCAAGGTCTGCGGCATCACGCGCGTCGAAGACGCTGTCGCCGCCGTGAAGGCGGGGGCGACTACGGTCGGCCTCATTCTCGCTTCTCGCTCCAAGCGCCGCGTGGCGCTCGACGTTGCGCCGCAGCTTGCGTCAGAAATACGAGAAGCGTGCCTCGCGGCAGGTCTTCCCGTGGAAGTCGCTGCGGTGACGGACGCCGTGGAGCTCACGGACGAAGCGATCGCCGCCGTGGCTACCATGAAGGTCGACGTGCTGCAGATTCATGGGGACGCGGCGGCGATGACGGAAGACTTCTTTCGCACGCTCGCGGCAAAGCTCCCCGGCGTCAAGGCGGCGCCCGTGCTGGGACTGCCCGCTCAGGCCGCCGAAGGCGACGCGGCCCGCGTGGCGGCGCTTGCGGAAGCGATGCACCGACTTCATGCGGCGGGCCTCATTGACCGCGTGGTCGCAGACCATGCCGCGGGCGGCACGGGAGAAGGGTTTGATCCGGCGCTTCTTGCGGCCCTGAAGGCCGCGCCGCGCGTCGTGCTCGCGGGCGGCCTCTGCGCTGCGAACGCTCCGTCGGCGCTCTCCGCTGCGCGCACGGCCGGCATTGACCTTCTGGGCCTTGACTTCAACTCGGGGGTCGAAGAGGCCCCCGGCGTGAAGTCCGCCCGAAAAGTGAGCGAAGCGTTTTGCGCTTTCGCTCGTCGCTAAGAATTTTTATATAAATGGTGAATACATTATGAAGCTCAATCCCTATTTCGGCTCCTACGGCGGCCAGTTCGTTCCGGAAATCCTCATCCCGGCTCTGGACCAGCTCGAGGAGGCGTTCGTCGCCTCGCAGAAGGATCCGGCGTTTGCCGCGGAACTGACGGACCTTCTCACGACCTACGGCGGGCGTCCGACGCCCCTCACGAAGTGCCGCAACCTGACGGCGGGCACGAAGACCACGATCTACTTGAAGCGCGAAGACCTGATGCACGGGGGCGCGCACAAGACGAATCAGGTGCTCGGGCAGGCGCTTCTCGCAAAGCGCATGGGCAAGAAGCGCATCATCGCCGAGACGGGCGCGGGCCAGCACGGCGTTGCGACGGCCCTGGCGTGCGCCCTGATGGGCTTTGACTGCTGCGTCTACATGGGCGCCAAGGACGTCGAGCGCCAGAAGCCCAACGTCTTTCGGATGGAATTGATGGGCGCTCGCGTGATCCCCGTCACCGCCGGGCGCGGCACCTTGAAGGAGGCGTGCAACGCAGCCCTGCGCGACTGGGCCGGAAGCTTTGCGGACACCCACTACATGCTGGGCACTGCCGCAGGCCCCCACCCCTTCCCGACGATCGTGCGCGAATTCCAGAAAATCATCGGCGAGGAGGCGCGGCGCCAGTACCGCGAAATCGAAGGGGGGCTGCCTGACGCCGTCATCGCCTGCGTGGGCGGGGGTTCCAACGCCATCGGCATCTTCACGGACTTCGTGCCGCAAAAGGACGTGCGCCTGATCGGCGTCGAGCCCGCGGGCCGGGGGGTGGACACGGGCTTTCACGGCGCCACGCTGGAAAAGGGCATCCCCGGGATCTTCTTCGGGGCGCGCTCCCTCAACATGCAGACCGCGGACGGCCAGATCGAGGAGTCGTTCTCGGTGTCCGCGGGGCTTGACTTCCCGTCCGTGGGGCCGGAGCACGCCTACCTGCAGTCGATCGGGCGCGCCGAGTACGTGAGCGCCACCGACAAGGAGGCCTTGTCCGCCTTCATCGAGCTCTCCCGCCGCGAGGGCATCATCCCGGCCTTGGAAAGCTCGCACGCCCTCGCGCACGCTCTCAAGATGGCGCGCGAGAATCCAGAAAAGGAGCAAAAGCTCATCGTCAACCTCTCGGGCCGCGGCGACAAGGACATCTTCACCGTGAGCAAGATCCTTGAAGAAGAGGGGCTCTTTGCCGACGGCCGCCTCGCCCCTGACGCCGCCCAGACGCTTTTGAAGTAAGGAAGAACCAAAATGACTGCTGAAACCCGTTTTGCGAAGACTTTTGCCGCGCTCAAGGCCCGAAAGGAAGGCGCCTTCGTGCCGTTTGTGAACCTCTGCGACCCGACGCCCGAGGCGTCCGAGGCGGTCTTGGAGGCCCTCATCGCGGGGGGCGCCGATGCGCTCGAACTGGGCATTCCTTTTTCCGATCCCTGCGCCGACGGCCCGGTGATCCAGGCTTCCGCCACCCGCGCGCTCGCCGCAGGATCCTCGACCGCCAAGTGCCTTGACGTTCTCTCCCGTGTCCGAAGCCGCCACCCCGACATTCCCGTGAGCCTCATGCTCTACATCAACCTCGTGACGGCACCGGGCGTCGCGAACTTCTTTTCCCGCGCCAAGGCGGCGGGCGCCGACGCGGTGCTGATTCCGGACTTGCCCATTGCCATGCGCGAAGCCGAGCCCGAGTGGGACGAGGCGGCTGCGGCGGCAGGGATTGACTTGATCGCCATTGCGCCGCCGAAGGCGGCGGCACCGCTTTTAAAGAAAATCGCCGAGCGCTCAAAGGGCTACGTGTACCTGCTTTCTCGCGCCGGCATCACCGGCACGGACAAGGCGGCGGGACGGCCCCAGACCGAAGAAATTGACGCGCTGCGCGCGGCGAAGGCCGCGCCGCTCCTGCTGGGCTTTGGCATTTCGCAACCCGAGCACGTGAAGGCGGCTTTGGAAGCGGGGGCCGACGGCGCGATCGCGGGGTCGGCGGTGACGAAGATCATTGACCGGAATCTGGGCAACGTTGAAGCGATGGTGAAGGAGCTCACGGCCTTCACGGCGGCCATGAAGGTGGCGACGAAGGCGGCCTGAAGACGGCTTGAAAAAGCCTGAAAATGGACGGCGGCGCGGCGTGCGGGAAAGTGAAATTCCGCACGCTGCGGTCCCATCAGAAGAGTCGGCGCAAAGGTCGTTGAAGTGCATTGAGGCTGTTTCTCGGCAGGGGATGAAAGCAGAAATGCTGGATTCGATAGGTTCTTCG
>CAVACW010000161.1:0-5466 GCA_963587345.1 uncultured Oscillospiraceae bacterium
ACGGGGCGCGATTCCTCCCCATGACTAAAAGTCAGGGGCTCCCTCGCGCTTTTGTTGTGGGCATCGCCTCGGCATGAAGCCATGCGCGCACGACCGCCGGCGACACGGCGGCAAAGTTGGAGAAGAGCTCCACAAACTCGGTCTCCGCGAGGCCATTTTCCAGCGTAATGGCAGAGAGATTCTGGGAGAAGGTTTCTCCGAACAGTTGCAGCGAGAGAGCTTGAGCGTCGAGCTTGGCCTTGTCCTGATCCTCGACCGGCGCACCTTCGGTGTGTTCCGTGCCGGCGGCGGGGTTCTTCTTCAAGTACGCCTTCAATGCCTTGGGCAGATGCTCGTCGAACTCGGCGGTGGCCGTTTCGCCCTTGCGGTTCTTCATGCGGCGATGAAGGCGCTTGGTGCGGGCCGTTTCGCGCTGAGGATCGGTGGCAGGCGTTTCGGCCTTGTTGAGCCCTAACGTCTTAGCCGCTTCAGTGATGCTGGGCGGAAGCGAACGGATTACCTTGTTCACGCCGGCCTTCAGGTTGTCCTTAATCATGCGTGACCTCCGCAGCAATGGGCTCTTCCGGCTGGCTCGGATAGATGATGAGCACGAACCAAAGGATCACGGCGATGCCGGGAATGAAGCCCGCCATCATCCACCACGGCGTCCAGCCCATATCGCGAAGACGACGGGCCGTCGTAGTGCACCATGCGAAGATCAGCGCGAGGTGCGAGACGGCGATGGTCCAGAGCGACAGCGCAAACTTCCAGACGAAGGAGAGCGTCTGCATGTGCGCCGCTGCGGCGGCGGAGTCCACTTGCCCCGTGTAAGGGTTGATGAAGTTGTCCGGGTAATAGAGGAACCACCACGCCACGGGGGCGTAGACGAGAAGGGACAGCACGGTCTGCGCCGCCCAGAAGATCAAGTACTCCTTGCGCGTGGCGCGCCCGCGATGATCGAAGACGCGGCCAAGGAAGGTGCTGACGGCGTGAGCGCCAGCGACAACGCGCTGGCCGAGCGCCGTCTTGGGTGCACCGGCACGATGGAAATTGAACTTGAGGTTGGGGACGAAGGAACGCAGGCGTTCGGCAAAGTGAGGCAGGATCATGATGAAGCACAAAAGCACGGCGGAGCGCCGCAAGTGGCTTCATTCTGATGAGCGGTCCGGCTCAAAAAGACAGTTGCCTGAGCGGAAATCGCGAAAAAACTCCCTCCTTCTCTGGCCTCGGATTCCAAAACTGGGCGCGTGGTGCTTCGTTGGCGGAAGGCACGGTCCTGAGGATGGGGGACCGAAGCCAAGAAAGGGAGGCGTCGGGGGAAAAGAAACCCCGCCGGCAGAACCAGCAGGGCGTTCGAACTGTGGTGGGGATCAGTTGTCGCCGAGGAGAGTGCCGGCCATGAGCTTCTTTAGCCAGGCTGCGAACTTGTCGGCCCAGCCGTTCATCTTCTCATGGATTTCCGCTACGTCGTTGGAGAGATTTTCTCGCGTCACCTGCCCCTTGGTGGCCTTGCGATAGTCCCACGGCGGCGTGGGGTTGGCTTCAGACCACAGGCCCTTGCGGTTCGCCTTGGCCTGCTTTTCCGCCGTGAAGTACGCCCGCTGCCAGTCGTAGGGGAGCTTCTTCACGTAATTGCGGTACACCCACGCGTGGCCGCCTTCCAGCATGAAGAGTCCGGCGTCCACGTTCCCGACTGCCACCTGTCCGACGATGCGTCCGTACCTGTCCTTTTCGTCGTAGTCCACCACGACGTCTGTTCCGGCCAGTAGCCACGTCAGCGCCCGCTTGGCTTCTTCACCGTGCGTCTGCGCCTTTTCCGGGGCGTCGATGCCTCGCAGGCGGATGCGAAGCTTTTCGTTGCTGGAATTGGTCTGGATGGTGATGGTGTCTCCGTCAGCGACGCGGACGACGTGGCCTTCCAGTGTCGTCGCATAGACGGCGCCCGCGAGGGCAAGAGAAAGGAGTGCGGCAAGGGGTGTGCGAAGCATGATGAGTGATGCCCAGAAATGAGAATGCGGGAGTTTAGGAATGAGAGCTCATCGTCCCAAAAGCTTTCTGAAGCGGATTCCGCTTGGATTGATAGGCGTGCTTAAAATTTAAGCACGAAAGGGAATTGCCGCACTCTCCGAAGTTCCACGCTGTTCCACAGATTCGAAAGGCAAGTTTTCCCCTATTTCTGGGGAAATCTGCGGGAGCCTTGGGCGCAAGGGAAGCTCAAGAGGAACTAGGGTTCCTCGCGCCAAACAGAGGCAATGCCGGTTTCAAATATAAAAAGTACAGGGTGGAATGTTGGCTGTCACGCAATAGTTTTTAGTCGGTCCAAAATATCTTCCAAAACTTTTGCTGTCTCTATCTCTTTTTGGAAGTATGAAAAGTCGATTTTCTCTAGCACGAAATCAATTAAAGAATTAGTTCCTTCGTCATCACAAGGAGTGCTTGAGACATCTGGTTTGAAACTTAATAATTTATCCAAAGTTTTTGATGCTTGAAGCCATTTTTCACCAGCGTAACCATAGCCATAAATTTGCCAGATGAATAAATAGAGAATCCACCACTTGAGTGGCACCTTGATTCCAGCGTCAGCGAAAAACTCAACATGCTCCATATCGAGACCAAGCAAGAGCATTCTGTCTAGTACGCACAATTCGCCTCCAGATACTTCAAGAATACCTGATGCACAAGGTTCTCCGTCAATTACAGCACTGAAATTAATTCCTGCTTTAGCCGCTGCGTCGATCTCAGCGAGCATGCCTTCTTCGGAAGGCCGATGCTCACGAAGGTTTCGTTGACTTAAACAAAATAATTTATGGAGAAGTTCTTTGTATTTACTTGTTTCCATAGTATTTTCACATTTGGTGGTCATAAGGTGTTTTTGTCTGTGGTCTCTAGAGAGCTTGCACAGCGTTTTTGGACAGGGGCTGCGTCTGGCAGTCGCTGTCCTCGGTGGGGAGTCCACTTCCGCTACTTCCGTCCTTTTTTGAGGTCGACAACATCCAAGTGTCACGCAGCGTGCCTTCCTGCTTGTTGAGTCGTACTTTCTTCCCGGAAGTTGCAGGGTGACGGGTAGTGCAGGATAAATTTTCAAGTCGCATGAGTGAGAAAATGATGATCATTAAGCATAATAATTGCTGGCTTAATAATATCGCCACGATAGGTTCAAATAGGAAAAATGTAGGGGAACGGCCTTTTTCTTGGATCTATAAATCGTTCAGAAGCCGACATGAGGTGCCTCTGACAAAGTGAACATCTCTGTCTGATTTTCTGAGTTTGGGTTGGGCGCTTGCTTCAGCAAACAACTCGAAGGATAAAAAATGCAGGATGCATTGATGAATTTTGTTCGATATGGTCGAATTTTTCTTGATGGGACGGAGCGCCTAGGTCAGAGAGAACTTGGACTCGCCGTTCCTTCAGCAAAAATTGAACTGGTTTTTAAGTTTAATAATCACACATTGGATAGTGTTCAGTCGGCTGATGATCCTATTGTTAAGCAGGTATATGAAAAGATCGATTCGACTGACGATTACAAAGAGTGTCGAGACATTGTGCAAGATTTCTATTCGACGCACATTCAAAGATCGTATCTGGAAATGGATATTCCTAATATTGGTAAATGCCGAATTATGTGTTCTGGCAAATTGGGCGGTGAGATAGGAAAGTGTATAGCCAAAACGTTTGGTAGGTCAGGATTGCAAGCGGGGCGAAGAGTCTCAAAACAGATGGTCGCCGCACTGGCTTCACTTCAGACCATCGTGAAAAATGGCACCGCATCTGCCTTTATACAAAGCAATCACAAAAAGAATGATACATCGATGTATTCTCGTATTTTTAATGTTGTAAAAGGACGGTTTCCGTTTTCGGCAATTTTCACAGTTAAGAAAGGCTCTAATGGCGAAATTTCAAGTTACCATTTGAATACTGAGGGAAATTATTCGTTCAAAGTGGCAATGGTTGAGTATCTGGAAAACGTTGTCCAAACTGAAAATAAAATTTCGTTTACAGGATCGATAAAAGCGCTGATTTAGAAATTTTTCCTATTCGGAAATAATTCCAAAAAGCAGCGTCCGATTCGAGTGTTCCGGCGTACCTTTTGCGAGGTGGCTAGCCCTTTTTATCGGGCTACGCCTCGCCTTGTCGAACAGAGGCGATCCCCGCTTCTACAGGTTGCGCGTCGCAGACGATATGGGCGTCGTTTTCGGCCAGAAAGTCGTCCATGATGGGCACCAAGCCGGGCGTCTGGATGGCCCGCTGGGCGAGATCGATCTCTTCGGCAGTGACGGTGCGCAAAAAGTCCGTGAGGTCCGGCAGGAAGTCCATGAACTTGTCGAAGGCGGCCTGAGCGATGGGGCCCGGATGACGGGCTTCTTCCGCGAGGCTTGCAATTTGTTCGGCAAAGAGGGGGCGCATCGATGCGTCATGCCGCTCGGACAAGTACCAGCCGATGCCTAGATAGACAACGAGAAGCATCAGGTCGCCGCCCTTCTTGTTCTCGCCAAGCTTCAGGCGCAAGAGCGAGTCGTACATCGCAGACAGCGAGTCGTTGAGCACCTTTTCGGAGAGCGGGAGCTTGCGCAGAAGGCCTTGCAGGCCAGCACCCGTCTTCGGGCGGTACTTTTTGTCGCGCTTCTTTTTTGTCTTGGTTGCCATGTCTGGGGGATCAGTAGATTTCCAGCGTTTCGAGCTTCAGGCCGACGAAGAGCGCGATGATGCGCTTCAACTGCGGCAAGCACTTCACATTGTCGCCCTGCTCATAGCGGCTGATCTGGGCACGGGCGTCCGAAATCGCTTTCTCGCGGGCTTCCGGCGAGTCATCCTTCATGGGAAGGTACTTCACTTCGATGAGGTACGCGGTTTTGGCCCGACTCTCTGCTGCGGGTGCGGCGAGAATGTCGATGTAGCCTTTTTCTTCCCCCCGGACTTCAACTTCGCTTGTGACCGTGTAGGCGTTGGTGAAGTTGAGGGCGCCGATGAGCAACGTCTGGAAGTCGCTTTCATGCAGATGAGCGTGGGAATGCAAGCCGCTCGCCGTTTGGAAACGATTGCAGGAAACGTCAAAGAGGGGCTTCGGGTCTCCCGCTACCAGCGCCTTCAGCGCTTCCTGAAATTCCGCCGCGACAAATTCGTAGACCTCCGTCTGAAGAATGTGCTTCAGGAAGTACTCGAAGAACTGAATGCTCACAGCACGATTGGGGATCACGAGAGACGTCGTGTCGCCCGGACCGAAGGTGAGGAAGCCGAAATAGAAGAGCGCAGAGAGCAACGACGAGCGACCAAGCCGTGGTCGGTCGAAGTTCAGCAGACACAACTCGTCAGGAAGCGGAATCGGCTCGCGCCGCAACGCCTGCGCCACCACCTGATTCACAAAGTCCTCTTGCCCCAGTCGCAAAATATTTTCGAGCTTGCACAGGTTGAGGCCAAGGTTTCGATCAATACCCGCCAGAGACTCCCTGCCGTTTTGTTGCAACGAGCGCAGGTAGCCAAGGCAAAGTG
>CAVACW010000162.1:0-5423 GCA_963587345.1 uncultured Oscillospiraceae bacterium
ACGCCAGCCGGAACAGAGCCTCCAGCTCCTTGTCCGTCATGTCGCCGATCCACTTTTCGCCGCCGGCGACCGTGAGGTCCGCGAGGCGCTTCTTGTTCGCGAGCAGCTTGTCGATGCGCTCTTCAAACGTCCCCGCCGTGATGAAGCGATAAACGAGAACGTTCTTCGTCTGGCCGATGCGGTAGGCGCGGTCCGTCGCCTGGCTTTCCGCCGCCGGGTTCCACCACAAGTCGTAGTGCACCACGACGGAAGCCGCGGTGAGGTTGAGCCCCGTGCCGCCCGCCTTCAAGGTGAGGATGAGAATGTTCGCCTGCGGATCGTTCTGGAAGCGGTCCGTCATCGCCTGACGCTCGGCAAGCGTCGTGCCGCCGTGCAGGAAGTCGGGCTTTCGGCCGCGCGCCTTCTCGATCCAGTGCGCAAGCCGCTCGCCCATCTCCGCATACTGCGTGAAGACGAGCACCTTGCCGCCCGCTTCCAAGGAGGGCGCAATAAGCGACAAAAGCGCCTCGCCCTTGCCGGAATCAGGCTCGTCCCCCGTCTCGCGCGACAAAATCGAGGGCGAGTCCGCGATCTGCTTCAAGTGCGTGATCATGCGCAAGATGGAGCCGCGGCGCTTCATGCGCAGGTTCTGCACCACCGCCTTCATGGTGGCGTCGGAGGCCTGCTGCGCCTCCTTGTCAAGCGTCTCCACGTCAGTGAGCCCCGTCTTGAGGCACTCCTCGTAGAGCTTCACCTGCTGCGGCGTAAGCGACGTGAAGTAGTCGATCTCGTTTTTCTCCGGCAGGTCCGCAATGACGCTCTTGTCCGTCTTCACGCGCCGCAAAATGAAGGGCGCAGTGAGCTGGCGGAAGCGCTCCAGCGCGCGCCGGTCCATGCGCTCCTCGATGGGCTTGCCGTAGTCGCGCATGAATTCGGTCTTGCCGCCCAAAAGTCCCGGCTGGACCGCCGAGAGAATCGACCAGTATTCGGAGAGGCTGTTTTCAACCGGCGTGCCCGTCATGGCAATCACCTGCCGCACGGGCAAAAGCCGCACCGCCTCGGCGCGGCCTGACGTCGAGTTCTTCACGGCCTGCGCTTCATCCAAGACCATCAGCCGCCAGCCGCGGCGCGACAATTCCGCCACGTCGCGCTGCAGGATGCCGTAGCTCGTGATGACGACGTCGGTCGCCGCCACCTCCTCGTCCATCCGGCGCGAGGCGCCGTGATAGATCGCCGACGTGAGGGTGGGCGCAAAGCGCTGCACCTCGCGCTGCCAGTTGATGAGAAGGGACGCAGGGGCCACGACAAGAACGCGCTCCTTTTCAAGTTCTCCCAATTCCTTCAAGTGCAGAAGGGCCGCAATGACCTGCACGGTCTTCCCAAGGCCCATGTCGTCCGCAATCAAGGCCCCGAGCCCAAGCGACATGTTTTTCACGAGCCACGCGTAGCCGCGAGCCTGATAGGGTCGCAGCTCGCCCGCAAACGCCGCCGGCACCGGAACGTCCTCCGCCTTGAAAAGGGCCGCGAGCTTTTCGCGAAGGCTCTCGCTCGTCATCACCTCGACGCCCTTCACGACGCCCGACAAGACGGCGCGCAGCTTGTCCCAGACGTTGAGGCGCTTCGGGGCCGTCATCTGGCGGCGGATCGTCTCCGCGTCATCCTCCGTGAGGTAGAGGAAGGCGTCGCCGTAGGAGAAGACTTCGCCCGTGCGCTTTAAAACGCTCTCGAGGTCGGCGCGCGAAATGACCGTGTCGCCCACGGCCGCCTCCCAGCTGAAGTCCGAGAGCGCCTTCTTGTCCAAGAGCCCGTGAATGAACCCCTCGCCCTCGGTCACGCGCGCGACGACGCGAGGCTTGGTGAGGGTGAAGAAGCTTTCAGCGGTGTCAAAGAAGAAGCCGTGCTTTTCCAAACGCGGAATCGCGTTGAAGATGAAGTCGGCGAGCAGCCCCGGCGCCACCTTGACCGAGAGATTCTCCCGGTCGATGTTCCCCGCCTTGAAGACGCCGCAGACGGCATCCGGAAGTTCGCTCAAGGCGTCCGCCAGCGCCAGCAGCTTTCGCCGGTCCTCGGCGCTGGCGTCCCGATACGCCACAAAGCGCTTCGCGGTCCCCTGGCGGATGTACTGCATGAAGCCGATTCGAAGAAGGAGACCGCCTTCTTCCGTGCGGTCCACGCGGAAGGCGGGCGCGCACTCAAAACCCATCACCAGAAGGCTCGTGCGCGCCAGGCCCGCCGTAAAGCCGTACAGGGTCGCCCAGTCGCCCTTCACATTGAACCAGAGCGACCCCGTCAGCTCTCGAATCTCGTAGGAGTCCTGATGCCAGAAGGGACGGCGGTCGAAGGCTTCGCTCACGGCCGCCGTCGTCGCGAGCATCATCGCCGCGTAGACGCGGGCTTCCAAGGGATTGGCCGCCGTCTCCGCCAAAGGAAAGCCCAAGATCCGGTCTTCCAAGGGCGCTGCCATGGCGCAAAGCGCCTCATAAAGCGCGCACACTTCCGGAATTTCGAGCGCCGGCGCGTACAGCAGATGATTGCGATTCATGCCGCCCGCCGACTCCACGACGCCCGTGAGGCGCCACGCCGCGGCCTCGGCCACCGCCGCGCCCGCTCTCGCCGCCGCGCGCCAGAAAAGAAGGCCGTCGGAAGCCTGCTCCGCCCGCCAGCGCGGCATGGTAACGAGCGCCGCCAGCACTTCCGGCAGCGGCCGAGTGAGCCACCCGTCCGCGTTCGCCTTGGCGCTGGCGTCAAGACCGGGGAACACCATCGCCTCGCGCGCGCCGTCGGCCGCGGTGACGGCGGGCGTCTTCGTAAAGAGCACCTCCCAGCCGAACGTCATGAAACGGCGCCGGATCAGCACGGCGTCCAACAGCTCTTCGCCCGTCTGCGCCTCAAATTTGTCCCAAAGCGTCGCCGCCGCTTTTTCCGGCCGCTCCGCCGCGCCCGTCTTGGCGGCGCTCTTAAGCCACTTGCCGGCCTCTCGAGCGGCCGTGTCATGGAGCTGCACCATGAAGGCGCTCACGCTCCCGTCCAAAATCACGCGGCCCTTTTCGTCCTTGAGGGTCTTCGGAATGTCGTTCTTCACGTCCGACGCCCGGCTCTGCAGCGCGGGGGGCATCCAGCGCAACAGCGCCTGGCGCGCCTCGGCTTCGGACATCAGCGGCTCCGAGCACGGGTGGCGCGAAGCCGCATGCTGCGCCACAAAGCTCATCGTCGGCAGAAACTCCTTGCGCTCGGGCCAGCCGAGTCTCGTGAGGGAGCTCCTCCAATCCAGGCCCAGCCAGTCCGTGACGAGGTGCTCGCGGTTTTCCGCGAGCATGATCGAAAAGAGCCAGCCCGCGGCGATGACGTCGCGACGACGGGGCTCGCGCCGGCGGCCGCGCTCCTCCACATATTTCACGACGACGTCCGTCTTCGCCTGCGGCACCAGCTTTTCGTCAAAGCGCCGCGCAAGCGCGAGGTACGCCTCCGGAAGAATCCCCTTGGAGAGCGACTCGAGAATCCCGGGATTGAGCCGCCGGGCTTCCGACAAGAGCTGCAGGGCCCCTGGCAGCCGCAGCCGGTAGTCAAACGCAATCGCCACGTGCACTGCCAGGCCGTGCTCGTCGTGGATCTCAAAGTCATCATTGCTGCCGCCAAACGCGGTGCAACGGCGGATGTCGCGCGTGACGTTGAGAACCTCCGCATCGCGAGCAGGGATGCCAAGGAGAGCGAGATACGCCTCAAACCAAAGGCGGGCGACAAGAGGAAGCGGCTGCGCCATGAACGGTCACCTTCAAAAGAAAAAATCAAGCGCCAAGAGCGGCCGTGCGCTTCGCAAGCCACGCAAGAACAATGTCCGAGGACGTCTTCGCCGCGCGCTTTACGAACGCGGGGAAGTCGTCGGGGGCGCCGCCGTTGGCTTCGTCCGAAATGACGCGCAGCACGGCGTAGGGCACGCCGTTTGCGACCGCGACCTGCGCGACCGACCCTGACTCCATTTCGCCGGAGATCGCGCCAAACGTCCTCACGATCCAGCGGCGCTTTTCGTCCGAAGCGATGAACTGGTCGCCCGTCGCAATGAGGCCCTTCAAGTAATGAACGCCCGAATCGCGGCAGACGGCGTCAAATTCCGCGACAAGCGCGGGATCGGCGGGAAGCTCGATCTGGTTGATGCCGGAGATGAGGCCGACGGGGTCCCCCAGAGGCGACGTGTCCATGTCGTGCTGCACGCAAGCGGTGGCAACGACGACGTCGCCGATGTGAAGTTGATCCGTGAGCGTGCCGCTCACGCCGGAATTCACGAGCGCCGTCACGCCGAACTTCACGATCATGGTCTGGGCGCACATCGCGGCAAAGACCTTCCCCACGCCGCAGCGGGCGATGACGACGTCCTGCCCCTCAAGCCGCCCCGTCACGAAGTCAAGGCCGCCCGCGCGCACCGCCACGGGATTTTCCATCTTTTCCTTGAGGAGCGCGACCTCCACTTCCATGGCGCCGATGATGCCGATCATGCTGATTACTCCTGATACTTGAAGTCGGGGTTGACGAGGGCTTCCAACACCGCGAGATAGCGGCGGCATTCGGTCTTGGCGGACTCAATGGAAAGCGAGCGGTAGTTGCCGCACTCGGCGGCCGAGGCGCCGAAGACGGGCCCCTCGTGCGCTATCGTCTTTCGGAGGCAGTCTTTCAATACGTCGAGCACCTTTTCGTTCACGGCGTTGCGCACGAGAAGGTAGAACCCCGTCTGGCAGCCCATGGGGCCGAAATAGATGACGTCCAAAGCGATCTCGGAATTGCGGATGAGCGTCGCGATCATGTGCTCGACCGAGTGCATGGTCACCACGTCCATGTAGTCGCCCGCGTTGGGCTTTCTCGTCCGAAGATCGTAGGTCGTGATGTCGCCGTCGATGCGGGAGACGTAGATCCCCGGCTCAAGGACGTCGTGATTGATGCGAAAGCTCTGTATCTTTTCCATGGCATTAAAAAAGCGCCCGGCACCGCTCACAAGCGTGCAGGGCGCCGTTCAGGTTGACTGCGGGCGGCGCCGCGGATGCTTGGCATTTTACCGAGACGCCGACAAAGGTTCAGCCTTCAGGAAAGCCCGCCTTGAAGACCAGCAAACTTGGACAAATTGACCTTGGTTTTGCCCTAAAATGACCTTAGTTCACCGTTATGGGCCGGCCATCAACCACCCCTGCTTAAAGGCAGAGGCTTGTGAAAGCAAGCCTTGATTGACTAGCCCCAGTGAAGAGAAATCTGAACTACGTTGGTTGGGAATGTACAGGCACCGTGGGATGTAAATCCTAGTCCCACGCTCTGCGGCCCGTGATTAAAAGCACTGAGAGGTAGGTGCGGTGTTGCGGGCAAGAAACCCCTTTCAACATGGGCGAAGGATTTTTACCGGGCGAGAAGCCCGAGGAGACAAAACTTGAGAGTATTTGTTTTGAACAAGCGAGGGCAGCCGC
>CAVACW010000163.1:0-5286 GCA_963587345.1 uncultured Oscillospiraceae bacterium
GTAAAAGAGCGCAGAGAGAAGGTCGCCGCGACGCAGGCGTTGACCGGGCGGGAGGAGCGCCGGCTGCGGCGAAAAGTCGATCGGTTTTCGATCCGCTGCATCGCGGAGAATGGCTTCGACGTCGCTGCGGTCGCCCCGCTGCAAGACGGCGCGGATCGCTGAAAGATCGGCGGCGACGTTGGAATCAAGCGCCGCTCGGGGATCGCCGCCGTTTTTCCAGCGGTGGAGACTGGCGAGGCACATCGCTGGATGGAGGACGGTCTCGTCGCTCTGCGGGCTGAAGCGAAAGCCGCCGCACTCGTCTTGGAGCTGCTGCACGAGTTCATCGAGCGTGACGCCAAGGTCCGAAAGATCGAGAACTTGCGGGATCAGCCCGCGCAGTTCGGCTTCCGTGAAGCCCGTGAGCGTTGCAAAGGCGGGGCGGGTTGTGAGGTCGCCCGCGATGTTGAAGCCCGAGGTGAGCGAATCAAGCGAAAGCGCGGTCACGCCCGTCATGAAAAGCCGCGCGAGCGGTTCGTCGCTGTCCGTGAGGCAGCTCTTCAAGAAGCAAAAGAGCGCCTTGACGGCGCCAGCTGCTGACGCAGGGCCTGAGGCGGCGTCGCCGTCCTGCGCCGGCAGGCCGCGAGCGAAGGCGTCATAGTCATCGATGATGAGATAGATCGGCCCGTCAAAGGCGATGCTGAATTCCATGAAGAAGTCGTTCATGAGGTCAACGGCATTTGCGTAGTCGCGGGGGCCCATGGCCTCCCAGACGGGAAGCGGATGGCGCCGGCAGAAGTCGCGGAGGCCGCACTTCACGGCCGCCACCAGACTGCGGGCGCCGCCTTCGGGCGTGACGCTGGAAAAATCAAGGCTCAGCACGTGAAACCGGCTTGCGAGCGACGTCCGGCGGCGGGCGACATGGGTGCCCGCAAAGGTGGCGTCAAACGTTCCGGCGGCCGCGATGTCGTAATAGGCCTTCAGGGTTCGAGCGAACCGCGTTTTGCCGAATCCGCGCGGACGAACAAGGAGCGGCGTCTTGGTTTCAGCGCGCTCCATTTCCGCAATGAATCGGGTCTTGTCAACGCACGCGGCGACTGTCCCATGAAAGGCTGGAAAGGCGGAAGCGCCGTGCGGGCTGGCTTTGTGTTCGTCGAAGTGCGCCATGGAGTGATTCCCAAAGACAGAGGACGGGCTGCATTGTACGATGAATGTCTTTCGAAAATTTCCTGCCAAAAGACTCAGGCGCCGGTGATCCTCATAAACCAGGCCGCCTGGCGGCGAGCCCGATGCGGGCGCTTGCGTCAAGGTTTGTAAAGGAGCTTTCCCCGCTTGGCGTCTGTCACGGCCGTTGCCAACGGTTGCAAATGAAGCGCGGAAGGCGGCGCGGGGCGAAGATAGAATGCCCGCAACCTAAAGTGGCGGCAGCAAGGCGCCGCCCGCAGTTTTCACTCCGAAGAAATTCAGAAGAAAGGCATCAGCATGGCAGATCCCATTCATCAGAGCGACATGGGGCTCATTCATCAGAGCTTTGTCAACGGCGCGACGCACAAGGTGGGCGAGTCGATCGAAGCGCTTGCCAAGAGCCGCCAGAAGAACACGTGGTCCTGGGGCAAAAAGCTCCTGGTGGGGCTCGCGACCGTGGCGACGGGCGGCGTGATCGGCGGCATCCTGATCGGCGTGCACGCGCGGCGCGCGGCGCGCTTGGAAAGAAAGTACAACGAGCTCACGCAGGCGGCATTGAATTTTCACAAGGCGCTGGCGGGGCTGCGCGCGGCCGAGCGTCAGCTGAAGCCCTACGAAACGTCGTTCAGGATGGGAAAGGAGAAAGTAACCCTCACCTATTCGCACGAAGCCGGGGCGCAGATGCGCTTTCATGGCATTGACGGACAGGAGAAGAGCGTGTTTGAAAATGACGTGGTTCCGTTTGACGCGAGCCGCACGATGCAGAAGTTCGAGATGGACGTGATGCGTCATCCGGAAGCCTACGGCAAGCGCGTCGTGGACGAAGTTCTCTCCACGTACGATCAGGTAATCAACAACGTTGAGGGGCGCAATCAGGCCGCCAATCAGCGCGACCTTCAGGCGCTTGAAGCGAAGGCGAAGGAACTCGAGCACGGAGCGGAGGCGGCTGCCTTCGAATCTTCGGAAGGCGCTCAAGACGACGTCAACGTGGCGCAGGCCGATCGCCTGCTGGGACAGAATTCGGAACTCACGGGCATGAGCGTCACGCTCCTCAGGGAAGCGAAGGACCGCCTGCGCACGCTCGCTCGCGAGCTTCTCACGACGCGCTTTGAGATGGCCCCCGCCGAGTGCGACTTTCTCGAAGCCGGGATGAGCCTTCACATCATGCGCGAGGTGCTGGCGGGGAACATGAAGTCCGCGGAGGACGTTCGCGGCTATGTAAACCGCAACGCGACGGGGCGCCTCTTCACGACGGTGGAGAGCCGGACGATCTACGATCAGTTTGAAAAGGCGCAGGCTCGGGAAAACGGCGCGCCGCAGGTCCAGGTGCCCATCGAGGACGAGTATCACCCCATTGAGATTAACGTCGATGACGACGAGCCGCTGGCCGGCGTGCAAAACAACGTCGAGGTGAAGACGAGCGACGTGAAGTTTGCGGCGGACTATCGCTCGGTGAAGAAAAACGACGCGCTGCCGCCCGCAGAGCTTCAGCCCGTGCACGACTTTGTGGCCGAGGTGATTTCAAGCGACTACGCCGCCCTGCATGACCGCAGCTTCGGCGCCGACGGCCATGTGAACGGAACGCGCCTTCGCGACATCGTGGGGCGCAACACCGGCGTCATGGGCGAGCTGATGGAGAATCGCGCTCGACAGCTTCGCGGCGAGCCCGCGCCCGATCTTCTGGCGCAGGTTGATCCAAAGCTCAAGGAAGCGATCGTCCAGCTTCTTGACGATCTCAACGACCGGTTCTTCAAGGAGTCCGAAAACTTCAATGGGTTGTCGAAGGCTCGGGAAAAGCTTCCGATCATTGACACGCTCGAACCCAATCATCAGCAGCGCTATCGGATCATCCTTGCCAATCACGAGGCGAAGTACGGCAAGGGCGCGGCGAGCCGGACGGAATTTCTCAATCGCGAGCTCGCGGCCGTTGACAAGCGCAACGCCGACATGCGCGACAACCTTGGCACGGACACGATTGAGGACATTTCCGACCATGACTTCGCCGACGTGCTCAAGACGCAATACGGCCAGAGCAATGAGGACTTGAAGGAGCTCTCCAAGGATGACCCGACCCTTTCAAGGCCGGAGAGCCGCGAGAAGGTGGCGCTCTCGCTTGACTTCTTCGGCCAGAAGGAAAAGGCGATCAACGAGGGGATCGCGGCGAGCATGGCCTCGGTGCAGCAGGACATTGACGCCATGATCGACGACGCGTTCGGCAACGTGGAGGAGAATCGCTCGTTCACGGCGGCCGAGATGGCCGACAAGACGCTCGCGCAGATCATCGGCAACCCCGGCGCCAATGGCGACATGAAGCTCGTGCGCGAAGTGCTGAAGCACTACTTTGCCGAAATGCCGGACATGGACAAGCGATCGATGCTCGCGGCGATGACGCGCTACTCGAAGGCGGACGCGAGCAAGGGCGCGCGATTCGGGGCGCTTTTAAAGGGCGCGGGCCCCGTGATGCAGAAGATGCTGCAGGGGCTGAACGAGAGCCTCTTTCAAAATGAAGACTTCCGCGCGGCCCTGTCGGACATGCGCTCCAACCTCGCGCCCATTGCCGAGCGCGCGGTGCAGGCCTACCTCTTTGACTTGGTGAAGGCCTCGAAGACGACCGAGCATCCCGTGAGCGAAATCACGGTGGAGCAGGCCCTGGGCGCCGCCTCCATTTCGCAGGCCCTCAAATGCGCCTTCAAGATGGCCGACGGCACCGTGAAGCATTGCGTCGTGAAGATGGTGCGTCCCGAAGCCGAGATGCGCGCCAAGCGCGAGCTCGCGGTTTTCCAGCAGGCCGCCGAGACCGTGGGGGGCGGCATGGACCGCACTTTCCAGAGCCGTTATGAGGGCATTTTGGCCGAGCTTGACCTCCGAGTGGAGGCTGAGAACGTCAAAACGGGCGTCAAGGTCTACGACTACCATCGCGCGAGCTACGACAACAAGCATTTGGGCGAGCTGCAGGAGACCTACGGCACGTTTGCCAATGTTCACAGCATGAAGCTTGCGGAAAACGTCGCCCCCACGAAGTCGTTGCTCGTTTTGGAAGAAGTGCCGGGCATGACCTTGGAGAAATTCAACCAGGCGACCGGCGAGGAGTCGTCGCGGGTGAAGGCCGAGGCCGTGCGCGAGGCCGAAGCAAGCGGCAGCCGGGAAAAGGCCGGCGAGATCGTCGCCGAAGCCGCCATGAAGCTCGGCCGCCTCTACGACGAGGCGCGCAAAAAGTACGAGGCGGTGCAGAACCTCACCTACATGTGGGTGAACGAGGGGCTCTTTGCGGAAGGCTTCTACCACGGCGACGTCCACAAGGGGAACGTCATGGTGCAGGCCGGCTGGAAAGAGGAGAACGCTGACGGCGCCAACCCCGGCTACGACGGCATCACGCTCATTGACTTCGGAAACGCCACGCGCTTGAACCCCGAGGAGAAGAAGAGCGTCCTGCAGGTGGTGGCAGGGTGCGCCGCGGGCGAGCCGAGCCTCTTTGTGAAGGGGTTTGAGGCCATGCTGTCGCCCGAAAGCCTCGCAAAATTCAAGAGCCCGGCGAATCATGCGGACATCAAGGCGAAGGTGCAGGCGATCCTCGACAAGGGCACGCTCGCCGACACGGCAGTGCGTCTGGCGGCGATTCTCGAAGTGCTTCAGCGCGACTACCAGATCGAAGTGCCGGGCGCGATCCACAACTTCCTCGAAAGCCAGCGTCGCCTGGAAGCGGCCATGGAGGAGTCGGCGAATCTCATGAAGCAGATCGCCGCCGACCGCAAGGCCCTTCTTGAGGCGCATCCCGAGCTGGTTGAGAACGAGGAGCCCGCGGACTTGGAGGAAATGCCTGATATCGACGAGAACGATGAGAACGAAGAGAACGTCGAGGAGGCGCTTGCTCCGAAGAAGGAGGCGATCGATCTCAAGTCGAAGGAGATCGGGGGCTATCGCTTTCGCACCATGGTGCAGTGCATCGCCGACGTGGTGATGCAGAACCTCATGGCGACGATGAAGTCCGTGGGCATTGCCAAGGGCAGCCGCTGCTTTGCGCGCATCACGAGCGAAATGGAAGCGATCAATCAGGCCCAGCAGCCGGCGATTGACGCTCAGGGGCACGTCGGAGCGCCGCAGCTGATTTCGGTGTGACGGCTC
>CAVACW010000164.1:0-5273 GCA_963587345.1 uncultured Oscillospiraceae bacterium
ATGCAGGTACTTTTGCAACAAGGTTAGATTGCCGCCGCTGCCCATCCAGTAGTTCTCGAACCCATCTTCCGGGCTGCTGAAGAAATTGAGCACTGACCACGGGGCATAAACATGCTGGGACACCTTTTTGTCAAAGCAGTAGCCGTCATAGTTTTCCCGCAAAAGACAGCGAATGTTTTCTGAGGGCAGACTCAGAGTGTCTGAAGCGCGCTGAACGTATTCGCCAAAGTAGTGGTCAATGTCCTCATCTGTGTAACCCAGCAATGAGCCATAGGCAGGCTTGAGCGAAATGTCTGTAAAGATGTTGAGTTCCGAGAAGATGCCTGTTTGGTTGAACTTCGCGATGCCTGTCATGAACACAAAGCGCCAGCAGGCGTCATTGGACTTGACGATGGCATAGAAGTCAGAAAGCCTCGTTCTGACGGCATCAAAGCGTGTCTTGTCCTCCAGGCATGCGGTCAAGGGGGCGTCGTACTCGTCGATCAGAAGAACGAGCGAACTGCTCCCCTGAATTTTGAGCCAGGACGACAGTTGTTGAATGAGATCAAGATCGTCAGATTCCTTGAACTGAAAACCCAAAGGACCGAAAGAGGCCATCAGAAGACCACGAAACCGTTTTTCAAAGGCGTCGTAGCTGGTGACGTTCTTTATTTCGGAGAAGTCGATTTTTACAACGTTGTAGGTTTTGTCCTTCCACAGCTTTTCAATCGCCAAGCCAGAGAAATGCTTCAGCCCGTCGCGAAAAAGCGAGGCAAAGGTGCTCACGAGCAAAGACTTTCCAAAACGGCGAGGACGGGTGAGGAAGAATTTTTCCGCTCGACGGGCGAGCTCATAAATCAACGCGGTTTTATCGACGTAGAGCTGCTTTCGAAGCCGCAGTGTCGCGAAGTCAGACGTGCCCAAAGGGAGGGCGGGGAGCTCTTTGAAATCAGTCATGGTTTCCATCCTCACCGAGGCATTATCGCACGCCAAGAAGCAAAAAATACGCAATAAAAATCAGGCGGCCGTTCCCAAAGGAAAAGCCGCCCGCCCGATGAATCGGCCTGCGTTGCGCTCTACATCGCGCCCGTGTTGAGCAACCGGCTTCAGGCGCCATCAAATCGCCTGTCCTCAAGCGGCCCCGTCTTCCTCAGATCGCCACCCCGCCTCGCGCCCCTTTCGCCTTTCGTTTTGCCAAAGGCGTCCGTCTCCTGCACTTCGCCGAATGGCGTCAGTTCACGCCCGCCGTCGCCTTCGGAGCTTCGAGCGAGAAGTTCTCGAGCTCGTGCCTGCCGTCCGGATGAATGACGACCGTCACGTCAAGCTGGGCCGCGCCGGCGTCAGCCGCCGTCGCCATCGCGAGGACGACGTCCCCGTTCTCGCGCTTTGTGACCGAAATGCCGCTTTCGCTCGGGGCGAAACCACAGCGAAAAGCCCTGCTACCTCGGCGCCCGCTGCCGAGAGCCGCACCAAGGCAGCCTGTCTCATCGCAGTGAAGCACCTCGCGCCCGAGGCAGCGACGGATGAAGCCAAGTCGCAGGCGCTCTCTCAAGCCTGAGAGCCGATCCGCCGCTCTGCGAGAAGGCGGACAACGTGAAGCATCTTCCGAAGCTCACGCGCATCGCGGCGCTCTTGGTCGGACTCAAGCTCGAAGCGCTCGAAATCGCCTGAACTCGCGCCCGTCCACGCCCGCCCGCGTCAGCCGGCCGCCACCGGCCTCGGCGTCACGCTGAGCGCCTCGTACTGCGCCGTGCCGTCGGGGCGAATGACGACCGTCCCCGAAAGCGACGCGGTCTCAACGCCCGCAGGCGACGCAAAGGCCACGGCGATGCTGCCGTCCTCGCGCTTTGTGAATTCGTACTGCAGCGGCGAATGCTCGTTCATGCGGTTCTCAACGCCGTCAACGAGGCTTCCGGTCGTCTTCAGCACGGCAAGGGGCCCGGACTGCGACAGCGCCACGAGCGCCAGGACGTACTGCTTTTCATTGCCGCCGCAAAGCGCCTTCAAGGCGTCCATCACCGTGCGATGCCGCGACGTCTCCCGGCACTTCAGGAAGGCTTCCATTTCGTCGCCAAGCCCCTCCGCATGGTTTGTCACGACGAGGTCGCCCTCCGCCCCGTGCACGGTGATGCGGGTCCCTTCATTCTGGCGCGCAAAGTCGTCGATCCAGCGCGCCTGCGCAGCCTCCGCGGTGTAAAGGCACGCGTGCGACATGACGGGCGGCTTGACGTAGTCTTCGAGCGTCACCGCCAGGCGGCGGTTCTGCGCGTGCGACATCGCCGCCTCGAACTTCATGCCCCACTGGCCCGCGGCGACAAAGTCGCTGGCCTGCTTGGCCTTGCTCGACAAAAGCCGGCGCACCACCTCCTGCTCCACCGCCTCCTTGTCGTCCCGGATCTCAGGCTTCTCCGCCCGAACCCTCGCGCGCAGGTCCGCCTTCATGGCTTCCGTCGCCACCGTCTCATTCCAGCGGTGCTCAAAGAGCGCTTCGCTCACCGCCTGCCGAGCGAGCAGGAAGGCGTTGTGCCGCATTCTCATGGAAACGTTGAAGCCGGGCTTTTCCGCAAGCTCCCCGTAGAGCACCTCAAAGAGCTGGTCCGCGTGCGCAAGCCCCTTCTTGAAGGCGTCCGACACGCGGTCCATGCGCTCGAGAATCCACCCGGACTGCGGCTCGCCCGCGAGCGCCACGGCCTTCAAAAAGGTCGCCTTGTCCTCGATCGCAGAAAGGCTCGTGATGCCGTCGCCGTTCACCACCTGAGCCACCATGGCGGACACGTTGTCATCCTTCACGAAAAGATCCGCGAGCGGCGCCTCGTTGCGGATGAAATCCATGGTCTCGCGATAGAGCGACTTCTGCTCGTCCGTCCAGTCGTGAAGGCCGATTTCGTAATCCACCGCGAAGCCAAAGTCCGTCTCGCGCTTCAAGCGCGTCTCGAGCACCGTCTTCAATTCGGCCATGTCCTGAGGCGACGTCTTTCCCGCCTCGGCGAAAGCGAGAATCTGCTGATCTTCGAACCGCTCATATTCTTTGGAGACCGTCTTGTCCTCGCCCGGCACCGCCTGCCGCACCGAAGCCGCCATGTCGCGGAAAGCCTGCGCATCGGCGCGCGCCGCCGGAAGACGCCGGCTGATGGCAAGCTCCTCGTCTCGCCCAAACTCGAGGCCCTTCCCATACATCGCCGTGAGGCCGACGAGCCGGCAGACCACCGGATCGCCCACCTTGGTCATGCAGGCCTGTATGCGCTGGCGGTTGCAGACAAGCTGCGCCTTCTTCAGCACCTTCACCGCCTCTTCTTCGGTGATGCCCCGAGCCGGAAGCGCGGCAACGGCCGGCGCCACCAGGCTCGCCACGCTCTCGCTGGCAAAGTCAAAGCGTTCCATCAGAAGGTCCGTGAGCACCGCCTTCGTGGAGCCCCGGACGCAGAAGTTGACGAGCGCCTGCGCCACGGGCTCGGCGAGCTCGTTCAACCGCGCTTGAGCCGCCCGGGCTTCGTTCATGAGGCTCGGAAGATCTGCGATCCGCGCGTCCTGATGCGCGGCGAGAACGACGGAGGCCGCCCGGTGGCCGTACCTCGCGCTGATCACGGACCGCATCTCGCTGGCCGTCACCACGCGATTTTCGCGAATGCGCGTCGACAAGGGCGCCAGTGCGTCCCCGGCGCCGGGATGCTCGTCAGCGATCGTCTGCGCCACTTCATTCAACACCGCCCGCTGCGCGTCGCCAAAGTACTTCCGGAGGTCGCTCACCTTGATCTGATGATCGCCAGACGCAAAGCCCCGAGCATCAATGTCACGCACAGAACCGCCGACGACCTCGCGACTGAAGCGCGCCTTGAGCGACGCCTGCAGCCACTGCGCGGTCTTTGCCTTGCAGCGCGACGACGTGAACCAGTGGCTTGCGCGGCCTTCGGTCCTCACCTTGCCGCCCTTCACATAGACGTAGTCGGTGTCAGAGACGCGGCGGTCGTTAGCGACGGCTTCAAAAGACTTCACAAGTTCGCCAAAGTCAGGGAGCTGAACGGGATCGGGCATTTTTGCTTTTCCAAAAACTACTGCTTTCCACGAGCGGCGCCGCCAATGACGGACCGCCGCCTCTTCTCTGAGATTCTAGGGGCGCGCGACGCGACGCTTTTGCAAAGGATCCTTTGCACCGCCGAGTCATGTCAACGCGGCTTAGTCTCATCATCGGCCGCCGCGGGCGTGATCGAGAGCGCCTCGTACACCAACGTCCCGTCGGGACGGATCACGAACCGCGCCCGAAGCTGCGCAATGTGAAGCTCCTCCGGCGTGCAGCTTTCGACCACGATGCTCCCGTCTGCCGCCTTGGAATAGCTCACCTCAAGCGGCGCATGCTCCAGTCCTGCCCTCCCAGCGCCCCGCATAGGAAACAGCGTTTTCAGGAAAAAAGATGTTCCGAAAGGCGTGAGCTCCGCCAGCGCCAGCCTGTACTGCACCTCATTGTCGCCGCAGAGCGTCCGCAGAGCGGCAAAGAGCTTCTCGTGCTTCGCGGTGCGCTTCTGTTGCAAAAACTGGGCAGCCTCCTCCGCCGACATGTCCTCCGTGCTGTTGTCGATGACCATGCCGCTCTCGTCGGGTTGCGTCACCGTCACGATGCCTTCGCCCAAAGGCTGCCCCGGCCGCCGCTGCCGCGAAAAGTTTCCCTCGACCTCATGCTCCGCACGCTCGATCGTCCCAAAGACTCGATTGTCCGGCTCGGGCGGATGATCCAGATCCTCCAAGGTGAACGGACGCGTCGGATCTTTCAGAATGGCAAGCGCCGACTCCAGCTTCAAGCCGCCCGACAGCAGAATCTCCGCCTTGCTCAGCGTTGTCTTCCAGGACTCGCCTTCACGCCCGCCGGCCCCGGGAAGTCTCGAATAAATTTGGGCGCACATGTCGCTGTGGAACTCATCAAAGGCGTCATGAAGGGCAGCGAGACTCCCATTCGCGTCAAGCACAGGCGAAGGCGCGCCTTTGCCGTAAAGAATGGTGCAGATGTTCGAAATGTTCACAGCCCCCGCCTTGAAGGCAGCCGAAAGCTCCGCCTGCCGCCCCTTGAGCCACGAGAGGTGATGAACGCCGACAAGCAAAGCGGCCTTCATGAGAGAGGCAGGATCCTCCACGCCGTCAAATTCGCCAAACGCGATGCTGTTCGCCAGCTTTCTGCCGACGGAAGAAGCCTTTATAAAGAAATCCTCTGGCCGCACCTTCTCCTTCAGGTACCGCATGGCGTCCCGATAGGCCGCCTCCATCACCGGGCTGAACCCGCGCTCGCGAAGAACGTGCTCGAGAGC
>CAVACW010000165.1:0-5129 GCA_963587345.1 uncultured Oscillospiraceae bacterium
ATGCGCACTATTGCATTTCCCTCAAAGGCAATCAGGACAAGACTTGGGACGAGGTGAAGTGTCTCTTCAATACGACACACCCTGATCAAATACTCAGTCGGCAAGGCGAAGTTGAGCTGGACCACGGGCGGATTGAACGTCGAGACATTTCCATGATTCGAGGGGCCTTGCTATCCAAACCGCTTCGGCAGAAATGGCCGGGACTCGCTGATGGTGCGGTTATCCGCATTGCGTCGCATCGGCAAAGAAAGCGCACCGGTGTAAAGACAGACGAGGATCGCTACTACATCACGTCAATGGCGGCTTCTGAGGAGAACCTTGGCGAAATGGCCGAAGTCATTCGTTCTCATTGGGGCGTAGAGAACAACCTTCACTATGTGCTGGACACCCATTTTGGCCAGGATCGCATGCAGTCCAACGATCCTACCTACCTGGTTAACCGAGAAGGGCTCCACAAATTGGCGCTCGCTCTACTGGAGAACTACCGGTTCTATCTTTGGGACACGAATCAAGCTGACGAAACATTATCATTACATGTTCTACAACAAAGATGCCGAGATCCTCGTGAAGGAATTCGGTGTCTCGGCTATGCCCTGGGGTGGCTCAAATGACCCTCAATTTTTGGTCGGATGCGTAGGCCCTGGGTCAACTGAGGCAGGCGAAACCCGCAAGTCAGTTGACTGACTTGCGCCCGCGGGGCGCAGCGCTTTGGAACAATGACAGGCATCGTCACTACGCAAGGAGAGTCCGTCATGTGGGACATGCTTTTTAAGAATGGACACGTCGTCGATCCTTTGAACGGCCGCAATGACGTCATGGACGTCGCCGTCGAGAACGGCCGCATTGCGGCGGTGGGGAGAAATCTCGCCGGGCGCGCCAAGTGTGTCGAGGATCTGGCGGGGCTCCTTCTTGTTCCCGGCGTGATCGATGCGCACATGCATCTCGGAAGCGTCTACGGTTCGCCATTCGGCGCGCGCATGGCCGCCTTGTCGGGCGTCACGACCTGCCTTGACATGGCGGGGCCGCTTACGGAGGTGCTCGATGAAGGACACAAGACGGGCGCCGGCCTCAACGTCGCGATTCTTGACCGCATGGAGCCCTCTGAACTCTGGCAGACCGACCATCCCGAGCGCCGGTGCGTTGAGGCCTACATGGATCGGAAGACGGCGGAGGGAGCGCTTGGGATCAAGCTTGTGGGCGGGCACTGGCCGCTTTCTGTGGAGACCTGTCGCGACACGATCGAGATCGCGAACGCCAAGGATGTCTATGTCGCCTGGCATGCGGGCAGCAAGACCGCGCACTCCGACATCATCGGCATGAAGCAGGCGGTGGAGACGGCCGGGGACCTGCGGCTGCATCTGGCGCACATCAATAGCTACTGCCGCGGGCGCGTGCGGCCGGCGGAATCCGAGGCAAACGAAGCGCTGGACCTTCTTCGAGGCTCGCCGCGGATCTGGTCCGAGGCCTACATGAGTCCCTTGAACGGAACGCACCTCACCTGCGTGGCGGGCGAGGTGAAGGACTACGTGACGCGCTGCTGCCTTGAGATCTTTCATCTGCCGGTGACGGAAGAGGGCATTCGCGAAGCCTTCCGGCGCAAGATCCTCGTGGCGCTCCGGGACACGGGCTACATCACCGAAATCATTCGCGGCGAGGAAGCGGAGCGCTACTGGCAGGAAAAAGGCACGACGAATGTCGTGGGATGCTTCCCCGTGAACGCCGCCGTGTCACGGCTCATGCTTGTGCAGGGCAAGCGCGAGGACGGCGCTTTTGTCGTGGACGCCATGAGCACGGACGGAGGCTGCATTCCGCGCAACGTCATCGTGCCCATGGGCATTGGCCTGGTGAAGTTCGGGGCGATCTCGTTGCCGGAGTTCGTCATGAAGTCGAGCCTGAATGCGGCGCGCCACCTGCACCTCAAGGATCGCGGCCATCTCACCGAAGGTGCCGTCGCCGACCTGACGGTGATCGATTACGACCGCGCCGAAGCCGTCGCAACCTACGTGGGCGGCGTCGTCAACATGAAGCGGGGCGTGCTCTACGGCAGCGGCATGACCGTCATCACCACCGAGCGCGGACGCAAGGCGGTGGAGGAGAAGGGATACCCCGTGATTTCCGTGGATCTGTCGGAGCCCGAGGCGCCGCGACTGGCGGCGTGAGTTTGTCTAAAAACTCCCGACGGCCGGCGTTGCCGGCCGTTTTTATGCCTGCCTGGCGGGCGAATTTTTCAGTTCGCTTGGAATGGATTGGTATCATTCTGACAGGCGTTGTGATGCCAATCAAATTATCCATCATATGGTATAGAAATCAGTAGATAGTGATAAAACATCGATCATTTCTTTTGGTGCGAATGGTATCGTGATATACCATTGGACACCATTCATGAGCCCATAAAAAAGACCCGCCGTCCGAGGAGGAAGCGGCGGGCAGAAGGGACCACCCAGAGGTGGATGTCATGCTTGGAAACCCGAGCGATTAGAACCAGTGCTGCAGGCCGATGTGTGAAATCCAGGTGTTGGCGGCGTCGGTGTCCAGCGCTTCGCGTCCCCAGGAGCGCGAGAGCGTTACATAGGCCATGGTCTTCTTGGAGAACTTGTATTCGGCGGCCGTGTTGACGACGGTGCGCTTTGCCTTGAGTTTCGCGCCGTCTGACATCTTGTGCTCGCCGTCAAAGTAGGCAACGTCCGCAATGAGGCGCAACTGGGCGGCGGGCCAGAACTGCAGGCCGGTGAGGGCGGACCAGCCGTCGATGCCGTGCTCGCGGTCAGTCGCAGCCACCGCCTTGTCGATGTTCCAGCCGGCGACGCTGCGCCAGTTCTTCTGGTACTGGCCGGCGGCAAAGAGCTTCAGGCTGTCGGTCGCCTTCCATGCGACGCCAAGCAGGTACGCTTCGGCGTCCTTTCGCTCGTACTTCTTGCCGGCGTCTGCCGTGGAAGTCGCCTCGGGATCAAAGCCGTAGAAGATGCGCGTCGCGCCGCCGTAGATGCCGAAGCCGCCGTTTTCGTAGTTGCCGGCTGCGGATACGAGACGGTTGTTGCGGGAGGCGTGCTCGGATTCGTTGTCGGTGGTGGCAAGCGATCCCGTCAGGCCCACCTTGAAGCCCGCCCAGCGCGGCGACACCCAGGTGAGGGTGTTGTTGCCGCGCGGGTCGTTGCCGAACATGTTCGAGATGGAGGCGATGTCACCGTAGGCGGTCTCCATCGGGTCGAGCCAGCCCATCGCGAGGCTGTAGGGCGAGATTGTCGAGCGCACGGAGCCCATGCGGCCGAAGCCGAGTTCGCCGTAGGTCTTGGACGACACGGCGAGAATTGATCGACGGTCAAAGAGCGTGGTGCCGGTGTTGCCGCCGCCCGTGCCGGTCAGGGCGCCCGTGTCGGAGTCAAACCCGTTTTCGAGATATCCCTTTATTGCCACGTCGTCCGTGAGGTCCTCGCGGATGTTGAAGCCGAAGCGCGAGCCCTCGTTCATCATCGTGAGCTGGGCGTTCTGGCCGCGGTTCTTCTGAATGTGAAGCGCGGTGTCCAACTTGCCGTAGATCGTGACCGAGGCGGCTTCAACCGAGAAGGCCGCTGCGACGAGGGCGGCGGCCAATGCGAGCTGGCGGGTTTTCATGTTGTTCTCCTGTGGCTGAGTGAGCGGGCGAAGGAGCGGATCTCCTTTGCCGCTCGGGAAATTATTTCCAAGGGCCGCGGTGAAGGAAACTCAGTCAGTTAACTGAGTTGCTGGAATTCCTTCAGCCGATCACGGGCGAATCCCTATGGGGAAAAGCAGGGCGTCTTACTACGATGACCTTGAGCCGGACGCAGGAGCCGGCACTCGAAAACACTTTCTCCCAAAGGAGTCCGCCTCATGACAGCAACAGCCTGGATTGCGGTCGCGGCCATCGTCGTGACCATCGCCGCGCTCATCAAGAAATGCGAGGTGCGCGTGACGCTTCTCGCCGCCGGCATCTTCCTCTGCCTCATTGCGATGCACCCGATGAGCGCCTTTGATCAGTTCGCCAAGATGATGACGAGCACGACGCTCGTGCAGGCCATCACGGCGGCGATGGGCTTTGCGTTTCTCGTGAGCTACTGCAAGGCGGATCTGCACCTTGTGACACTGCTCACAAAGCCTCTGAAGGCGCTTGGGATCTTTCTCATTCCCGCCTGCACGTTGGTGACCCTTGTCATAAACACCGCCATTCCGTCGGCGGCGGGCTGTGCGGCGGCCGTGGGCGCTACGCTCATCCCCGTGATGATTCGCTCCGGCATCAAGCCTGTGGGCGCGGGCGCCGCGATTCTCGCGGGCACGATCGGCTCCTACCTGAACCCCGGGTCGCCGCACCAGAACATGGTGGGCCAGTACGTGGGCATCTCCGGCATGGAGTTCATCATCGAAAACATGCCGACCTACATGACGCTGTGGGTGATCAACGTCGTCTGCATTACGATCGTGGAGTTTGCGCTTCGCGACCACAAGGGAGGCGAAGGCTTTGACGGCATGGACAGTCTGGGCGAGAAGGTGGAGCACGTCAATCTGCTCTACGCGCTCGCGCCGCTTGTGCCGCTCGTTCTCCTCGTGCTCGGCAATACGTGCATGCCGATGCTCAAGATGGGTGTCGCGCAGGCCATGGTGATCGGCGCGATCTACACCATCATCGTGACTCGTACGAGTCCGGCGAAGGCGACGACGGAGTTCTGGAACGGTTGCGGCAAGGGCTTTGCGAGCATCGTCTCCATCATCGTCGCGGCCTCGGTCTTTGCAATGGGCCTGCGCGAGAGCGGCCTCATCACGGCGCTCATCGAAATGCTGAAAGGCTCCTCTGAATACGCCCGCTGGGGCGGCGTTCTTGGGCCTTACCTCATGGGCATCCTCGTTGGATCGGGGGATGCGGCGACTATGGCCTTCAATGAAGCCGTGACGCCGCACGCGCCGGAATTCGGCCTTGGCATCGTGCAGCTCGGAAATCTTGCCTATGTCTCTGGCGCGCTCGGCCGCACCATGAGCCCGATCGCTGGCGTCGTGATCGTCATCGCCGGCATCTGCCGCGTCGAGCCGCTTGCGATGGTGAAGCGCACGGCGCTGGGGTTTGGCTAGCGAAACAAAAATCTTCCAAACTTGTCACGGTATTGGAAAACTTGGAAAAG
>CAVACW010000166.1:0-5072 GCA_963587345.1 uncultured Oscillospiraceae bacterium
TCTTGCGCATTTCGTCGGTGGAGAACATGCAGCCGTGGATCTGGCTGTCGATGGCGGTAGAAGGCATGGAAGACTCCTTGTATTGAAATTTCATGAGATGGATCCGGCGGGGCCCCTTTCCTTCGTTCTGCCTCTCGGGAATGAGGCCCGTCGTTTCTGGTTGACCGCATTCTGGGAAATTCACGCCGCCCGCCTCGGCTTGTCCGCCATTTGTCTTGAAAAAAGTCAACCGACACTTCTTTTGTTCGTTTTGTTTTCCTCCAATATCAAGCATCCGACCTTTTGTTTACTTGTATTTTTGTTTCTTCTAAAGCAGACAAAAGCCGCCTCGCCCCGCCGCTCCTAAGGAAAACGCCCTGCGTCTTGTCTCCCTCCCCTTCTTTTGTTCGGTACAAAAGGGCTTTTGTCCGTTCCAGCAACCGACAAATGATCCCGCCAACAGGTCATGACTTAAGGCGAACGACGTGTGCCCAATCGGCAACTTGCCTGCGTCACGTCAAAAAAAGTCCGCCGTCTTTGCACCAATCCCTCAGGGGATGGGGTATTGTGCGCATCACGGTCGGAGCGGACCGGTTTCCAAAAGAAACGCGTCGCTTCGGTTTCCGGGATGCCGCGTTTGGATATCCGTTTTTTGGCGGCATCTGGCTCTGATGTTCTTTAGTTAGCGGCGAATACCTTTCATTCGTCGGAGAAGCGGAGCAGGATAGTTAGGAGTTTGAAATGGCAAGTGGTATTGTCAAATGGTTCAACGACGCCAAGGGCTTTGGCTTCATCACCCCCGATGAAGGCGGCGAAGACCTCTTTGCACACTTCTCTGCGATCGAAATCGAAGGTTTCAAGACTTTGAAGGAAGGCCAGAAGGTGACCTTCGAAGTGGTGACCGGCCCCAAGGGCAAGCAGGCCGCTCACATCAAGCCCGTGAAGTAATTCCCGGCTGATCAAAAAAACGCCGCTCCGTTTCTTTGACGGGCGGCGTTTTTTGTTGGGCGGCTTTTCAGAGTCAGCGGTTCACGATGGCGTCAATCGAGTCCATCACCGCCGACCGAAAGCCTCGGCGCTCCAAGGCCGCCACGCCCACAATCGTCGTGCCGCCCGGCGAGCAGACCGCGTCCTTCATGACGCCAGGGTGCGCGCCCGTCGCAAGCTGCAGCTTCGCCGTGCCCGCCAGCATCTGGGACGCAAGCTGATACGCCGCCGCTCGCGGCACACCGTGACGCACGGCGCCGTCCGCGAGCGCTTCAATAAACATCGCGGCAAACGCCGGGCCGCAGCCCGAGACCGTGCCTGCCGCCGGCATCGCCTTCGCGTCCACGTCCACCGCAAGCCCCAGCAGGTTGAAAAGTTCGTGCGCGAGGGTGCTCTCTTCGTCCGAGAGCGAATGCCGCGCTTCGCAGACGACGATCCCTTCGTTTACCGCCACCGGCGTGTTGGGAAGCGTCGACAAGTGGTGCGTGCCGGGCGCGAGAATCTTTTCGTAGTCCTCAAACAAGAGGTTCACCGCCACCGACAGCACGGTCTTTCCCGCGAGCACGTCCGCGATCGGCGCCGTCACCTCGCGCACGAGGTAGGGCTTCACGGCGATCACGACGACATCCGCCCAAAGCGCCGCCGCGCGATTGTCTTCAAACGCCCTCATGCCGCGCGCTTCGGTCTTCGCCTTCAAAACGTCAAAGCGGCGGGACGATGCGCCCAGCTGCTCCGGGCGGAGCTTTCCGCTGCGAATCCAGCCGTCCGCCATGGCCGAAGCCATGTTGCCGAAGCCGATGAAAGCAATCTTCACATTGTTGATGTCCGGCACGATAGCCCTCCGAAAAATGGTTGCACCGCACGTCCTGACGCGGGGTGGCAAAGTCGGAAGTGTTTTACACCCGACAGCCTTCCGTGTCATTGCTTACATCTTATTAAGGAAAATGCCTTAGAATGCACGAAAATTACTGGTGGGATGGTCTCTTTGTGACCCCAACCGCTTCTTTTTCAACCCTTTTCTTGATTTGTGGTACCCGCCATGTCGCTGCGGCTTTGGTTATTGACGTCTCTTACTGCTCTGGCTTCGACGGCCGCCGTCGGGCATGAGGCGTTTTTTTCTGAAGAAGAAGTGACCGCCAAGATCCGCACGATCTCGGTGACGCTTGAAGTCGCCCGCACAGTCGAAGAGCACCGCCATGGCTTCATGTACCGCGATTCGCTCCCCGTCAACCACGGCATGCTCTTTGTGCTGCCGGAGCCGCGGCCCATTTCGCTGTGGATGAAGAACACGCCGATGGACCTTGACGCGGCGTTCCTGGACGACGAGGGCTGCATCTTCCAAATCGTAAGCATGGATCACGAATCCCTCACGCTGCACCGCTCCGTGGCGCCTGCCGCCTACGCGATCGAAATCAGCCGCGGCTGGTTTGCCGCCAACGGCATCACCAAGGGCGCCTGCTTCAAGAACCTCCCAGCGCCCGATCCGAAGCACAAGGCGAAGTAGCTTTCTTCCGCGTTCGTCTTTTGCGGAACTCCGCCGCGCGTGAAGCGTTTAGACGCCTTAATCGCTTCACTTTCTGAAGCGCATAATGCCGCTATTCGCTTCATTTTCGCCATCCGTCATGACCTACCTCTGGCAGCTTCCGTCCTGGCCCGCCTTCACTTGGCATCCAGACGTCCTTCTTTCGCCGCTGGCCGCTGTGCGGAAAGCGCAGGGTCAGCTGCTGGGCGCCGTGCTCGCTCTGCCCGACGCTGACCAGCTCACGCACTTCGCGCGATGCCTCGCGGCGGATGCGATCGGGACGGCCGCCATCGAAGACGTGGCGCTTGACGAAAGCGCCGTCCGCACCGCGGTCGCGAGCCATCTGGGGCTTTCCGGCGCCGGCCTTTCGACCGCACCTCGCGCCGTGAACGACCTGACAGAACTCCTTCTTGCCGCCACGCGGCTTGAGAAGGTGCCGCTCACGCCGGACCGGCTCTTCCGATGGCACAACGCGCTCTTTTCTTCGGGCTGCTTCGGCCGCCTGCACGTCGGCAGCTGGCGCGAAGACGCCATGCAGGTCGTCTCCGGCGCCCGCAACCACGAAACGGTGCACTTTGAAGCGCCGCCGCCTGAAGCCGTCCCGCAAGAAATGGCGCGGTTCTTCGCGTGGTGGAACGGCGAATCCCATTCGATGGACGGCCTTCTTCGCGCTGCTGTCGCTCACCTTTACTTCGTCACCATTCATCCGTTTGAAGACGGCAACGGCCGCCTCGCGCGCGCCCTCGCCGACCGAGCGCTGGCTGAAGACGATCACTTTTGCCATCGCTACTACAGCCTGTCAGCGACAATCATGGCGCGCCGCGCCGAGTACTACGACGAGCTGCAGGCGGCGCAGCAAGGCGCGGGCGACATCACATCCTGGCTTCTCTGGTTCATCGGCGCCGTCTCCGACGCCGTCGCCACGGCGAAGCTTGGCCTTGAGACGATGTGCTTCAAGGCGCGCTTCTGGCAGCAGCACGCCGAGGACCCCGTAAGTCCTCGTCAGAAAAAGGTGTTGAACCGCCTCCTTGACGCCGGCCAAGGAGGCTTCACGGGCGGCCTTTCCACCCGAAAGTACCAGAGCCTCACCTCCACGTCGCGCGCCACCGCCTGGCGCGAGCTCAACGAGCTCGTCCAACTCGGCCTTCTGCGTCCCATCGCAGGCGCCAGCGGCCGCAGCACGGCCTATGAAATCCCGAGACCCGACGAACTGCCCAGACGCACCGCCGCCTGACCTTCCGGCCAGCAAAAAGCCTCCGAAGGAGAACCGGCTCCCGCGGAGGCCTCAAAGCGACTTCAAGCCGCTTGCCAATTACTTCTTGGCACCTTCCTTGGCGATGTAGCTCACGACTTCCGCCGCGGACACGTCCGCAATGCGGATCAGCACGACGCGAGCGCCCTGAAAGAGGAAGTTCCCTTCCTGCTTTTCCTTTTCACCGCAGGCCTTCAGGAAGGCTTCGATCTGGGGATTCAGCACTTCTGCCTTTTCGGCCTTGAAGTTCACAGCCACGGTCTGACCGCCCTTCAACTGAACCTTGAGTTCCTGAATGATCTGTTCTGCCATTTGAATGTTCCTTTTAAAACCGAAGCCGGGCTAAAAAAAAATCCCTGCTTTCTTCGTATGACGGTACTACTTTACCACGGCTTCGCCCGCAAGGCGAGCCAAATCCTGCGCCGCCTTCTGCCGCTTTACAGCGGCCTCATAGTCGGCGCGCACCTCGTCAAAGGGCTTCATGGACGCCGCGCGCGTCTCCTCCACCCTCACAATCTGCCAGTGGCCGTCCACGAGCACCGGGCCGCCCACGGCGGCGACGGGCGTCGCGCGCAAAAGCTCCGCAAAAGCGGGCGAAAACACGTTCACCGACGTCCAGCCGAAAAGACCGCCCTTGCCGCGCGTCACCCGGTCCACGGAGTAGCGCCCGGCGAGCGCCGCAAAATCCGCCCCCGGCGCCTTCGCAAGGGCCGCCACCTTCTTGGCGTCCGCTTCATTGTCAAGAGCGATGTGGCGGAAAAGGTATTCCGAACCGCGCTTTGCCCGCTCCTCGTCGTAAAGCGCCTTTGCTTCCGCTTCCGTAACGGTCGCCTTCTGCTGCAGCCTCTCGATGCCGGCTGCCGCACGCAGGCGCCGCTCGCTTTCCGACAGCCGCGCATTCAAGACGATCGTTTCCTCCGTCGAAAGGTCACGGGCTTCGCCCGCGGCGACCACGAGCTCCACGAGGCGCTTTTTCGCCGCAGCTGTCACCTCGTCCGCCGTCGCCTTCTTCATCTCGCGACGCAGCGCCGCTTCCGTTAGCTTCACCTCCGCCGTGCTCACCGCCGCGCCATTCACCGTAAAGGCGACCGGCCCCGTCGTCATCGCCCGGTTCAGCTCCTGCGCAAGTTCACAGGCAAGCGGTCCGTCTTGTCGGACGCGCGCCGTATGAGACTCCAGCGTAACGCCCGCCAAAAGCCCCGCCGCCAGCGCGACGCCGATCGTGAACCATTGCAACAAATTGGATCTTTTCATGACGCCTCCTGCCAGCGACAGACAACAAAAAACCGACTGGATCGCTCCAATCGGTCTAATGGGTGGAAATGGTGCCGG
>CAVACW010000167.1:0-5069 GCA_963587345.1 uncultured Oscillospiraceae bacterium
TGAGCGCAGACCTTCGCCGAGTGTTGCCGCAGGCGGAGGGATTTTCCGAAGCAAGCCTGCAGCTCATTCGGCGGTTCTGCGAGCTCTACCAATCGGCTGCGGCTGCTGATCCTGCGGTGCTGGAGGAGCTTCTGCAGGTGCCGTGGGGGCACCACGGTCTGATTCTGACGCGCTGTCGAGGCGATGCCGCCAAGGGCCTGGCGAGCGTGCGGCAGGTCATCCGCCACGGCTGGAGCCGGAAAGCGCTGCGGCCGTTTCTGGACGCCGACGGGACAAAGTCGCCGGTGATCTTGACGGACGGGGCGCCGCGGGCGGCGGCGAAGCTCGTTCAGGCGCAGCTGCTGGATCCCTACAACGCGGCGTTTCTGTCGCCGACCTGGCGAGCGCAATGCAATGCACGGCGGATGAAGGAAGCGCTGCAGGAAAGGCTTGTCGAACTGCTCACGGAACGGCGAGCGGGTTTTGCCTTCCTTGGGCGTGACTATCGCCTGCCGGTGGGCGAGACGGAGATTTCTCTCGATCTGCTTTTCTACCACATCGAACTGCAGTGCTATGTGGTCGTAGGCGTTTCGCTGGACGATTTGGATCCAGGGGATCTGGGGCGTCTTGGCATGGCGGTGGATCATCTGCTTCGAAAAGCGGGGCGCGACCAGCCGACGATCGGTTTTCAGGTTTGCCGTCGTTGTGACGGACGGCTGGCGCAGTACGCCTTGGAAGCCAGCCGGCAGCCGCTGGGACTCGCGGCGTGGGAGTTGTCGCAGGCTTGCCCCGTGAACGTGGCGGGGCTCATTCCGTCGGCAGAGGAGCTGGAGGCCGAGCTGGCGATGATGGGACGAGAGGCGGGGGCGGCGAAGTCGATTTCGTGAAGGGCGGGCTTGGGTGCTTTGCATAGCCCGCGCCCCCTCGCCCAGTGCGCCATTTTGTCGCCGCCCCTCAAACCGCTAAACTTAACCTCTGTGCGCCTCGAATCAAAGGACGGCGCTGATTTTCAACCCTAGGGAGCCCCTCCATCATGTCTTTCAACACGGCGCTTGACCGCGCGCAGATGCTTGCCCGCCTCCGCAGCGGCGAATCGTTTGACGTCGTGGTGATCGGCGGCGGCGCCACCGGGCTGGGCGTGGCGGTGGATGCCGCAAGCCGGGGCCTCAAGACGCTCGTTGTGGACGCGCAGGACTTTGGCGCCGGGACGTCGTCTCGGTCCACAAAGCTCATCCATGGCGGCGTGCGCTACATGAAGAATCCGCGCGACTGGCCGCTCGTGAAGGAGGCGCTCGCGGAGCGCCGGCTGCTTCTGAAAAACGCGCCGCAGCTCGTGAAGGCGCTGCCCTTCGTGCTCCCCTGCTACTCGTGGGCGGATCTGGCGTTTTACACCGCCGGCGTGGCGCTTTACTCCGCCTTTGCGTCCTGCGGCTTCGGGATCGGCCACATGGCGGTCTACTCCCGCAACGGCGCGCTCTGCGCGTTGTCCGGCTTGAAGCGAAAGGGGCTGAAGGGCGCCGTGAAGTTCTATGACGCCCAGTTTGACGACGCCCGCACGGCGATTGCGCTCATGCAGACGGCGCTGCGAGAAGGCGCCGCGGCGGTGAACTACGTCTCGGTGACGGGGCTCGAGCTTGATGCGGATCGCGTGAAGGCCGTGAACTTGAAGGACGAGGAGACGGGCGAAGCTTTCCGAGTGGAGGCGGGGTGCATCTTTAATTGCACGGGTCCCTGGGTGGACAACATCCGCCGGTTGGCCAACGCCGAAGTGGATAGCTTGGTGCGCATCTCGCGGGGCTCCCATATCGTCGTGAAGAAGGACTTCATGCCGGCGGACTCCGCCATGGTGATTCCGAAGACGAAGGACGGACGTCTTCTCTTTGTGATTCCGTGGAAGGACGGCCTTGAAATCGGCACGACGGACTTGGAGCAGGGGCAGGCGCCTTTTGATCCGGACATCACGGACGACGAAATCGACTTCATGATCGAGACCGCGAACGGCTACCTCGAAAAGAAGATCACGAAGGCGGACGTGAAGGGGGCGTTTTCGGGCCTGCGGCCGCTTTTCAAGGGACAGGTGGTTTCGGGCGGCCCCAGTTCCGCGAAGCTTTCGCGCGAACACGCCGTCATTCCGGAATTCGGCAACCTCATCACGGTGACAGGCGGCAAATGGACGAGCTACCGCGCGATGGCGGAGCACGCCCTGTCGGTTGCCTTCCGCATGAAGCTCATTCGCCGCGGCGGCTGCATGACGCGGTCGCTCCCCCTGTACGTTGATCTGTCGGTGGACGCGGCGGAACTGGAACGCCGCGCGGATCAGGCCCAGGACGTCGCAGCGGTTGAAAAGGACGTGGCCGCGTATGCCGCCTACTGCGTGAAGCATACGGGCGCGCGCACCGCCAAGGACGTGCTTTACCGGCGTCTGCGGTTGGGGGAAATGAACAAGGCGCGCACGGCGGAATTGATGCCCGTGGTGGAAGCCGCGGTGAAGGCGGCTCTCACCGCCTGAGAGCGGCGCGGACGCAGTTGATTTTTCCTGAAAAATCGTTGACACGCCCTTCGGGGTGTGCCATAATCATCGTCTTTTCCACGCAAGTGAAAGAGTGTCAGCCGAAAAGGCCGACGTCTGGTGACGTCGAAATTTTGAGCTGATTTCCCTTTAATATAAAAAGGTTTCGTCAACCGATTCATTTCGGGAGCGAAACGGGCGAGGTTAATTTTTCATGTACGCAATCATCCGTACCGGCGGCAAGCAGTATCGCGTGGCCGTCGGCGACACCGTCAAGGTTGAAACCCTCGAAGCCGAAGCCGGCTCCGAAGTGACCCTGAACGACGTTCTTCTCGTTGCCGCTGAAGACGGCTCCATCAAGGCGGGCAAGCCCGTGGTTGAAGGCGCTTCCGTCAAGGCCACCGTGCTCTCTCACGGCCGCAGCGACAAGGTTCGCATCTTCAAGTTCCGTCGCCGCAAGCACTCCATGAAGAGCGGCGGTCATCGTCAGAACTACACCGAACTCAAGATTGAAGCGATCAACGCTTAATTTTTGAAGCACGTTTTTAGGAAGAAACAAAAATGGCACATAAGAAGGGCGGCGGCTCTACCCGCAACGGTCGTGACTCTCAGGCGAAGCGTCTCGGCGTCAAGGTCTTCGGCAACGCGTTTGTGAACGCCGGCGGCATCATCGTCCGTCAGCGCGGCACGCAGTTCCACGCCGGTGATCACGTCGGCATGGGCCGCGACCACACGCTGTTCGCTTTGGTCGACGGCACGGTGGCCTTCGAAGTGAAGGGCCCGCGCAATCACCAGTTCGTGAAGGTTGTGCCGGTCGCCGGCTAATCGGTTTCCGACACCGTTCACGCACCGTAAGAGGCTCCGGCGGGACTCGCATCCCTTCGGAGCTTTTTTCGTTTGACATTGACACAAAATTTTCGCTGAGCGCCTTCCGTTCTTGAAGTGCGCCGCAGCTGGGGACACACCCATGAAATTTATCGACGAGGCCCGCATCGAGGTGCAGGCCGGCAAGGGCGGCAACGGCGCCGCGAGCTTTCGCCGGGAAAAATTCATTCCGAAGGGCGGCCCGGACGGCGGCGACGGCGGCCGCGGCGGCAGCATCTGGGCGGAAGCCGACCAGAACATCAACACGCTCGTGGACTATCGCTTCACGAAGCGCTTCTTTGCGCCCAACGGGGAAAACGGCCGCGGCGCGGACTGCTTTGGCGCGGGGGGCGACGATATTGTTCTCCGAATGCCCGTGGGCACCCAGATCGTGGATACCGCCACGGGCGTCACGGTCGCGGACTTGACGCACCATGGCGACAAGAAGCTGCTCGCGAAGGGCGGCCGAGGCGGTTTGGGCAACCTCCACTTCAAGACGAGCACGAACCGCGCGCCCCGTCAGGCGACGCCCGGGGAAGAAGGCGAATACCGCGAGTTGCAGCTTGAGTTGAAGGTTCTTGCGGACGTGGGGCTGCTGGGCATGCCCAACGCTGGGAAGTCCACCTTCATTACGGCGGTTTCGAACGCCCGCCCGAAGATCGCGGACTACCCCTTCACAACGCTGCATCCCCACTTGGGCGTGGTGCGCGTGGGCGCTGAGCAGAGCTTTGTGATCGCGGACATTCCGGGGTTGATTGAAGGCGCGAGCGAAGGCGCGGGTCTTGGCTTTCAGTTCCTGCGTCATCTCTCTCGCACGAATCTCCTTTTGCACGTCATTGATTGCGCGCCGTTGGACCCCGAAGGCACGGATCCCGTGGCGGAGGCGCAGGCGCTGACGCGAGAACTCGCGAAGTTTGACGACGAACTCGCGCAGAAGCCCCGCTGGATTGTCTTGAACAAGATCGACCTCGTGCACGAAGAGGATCGGCCGGCGCTGATTGAAAAGTACCGGCAGGCGCTGGCGTCGGACGGCCGCCCCTTCTTTGTGATGTCCGCCGCGACCCGCGAAGGCACCGCAGACCTCGTGAAGGCGATTGCGGCGGAACTTGACAAGCGCCGCCGCGAGGAAGAATTGAACCGCCAGCTCGAAAAGGAGAAGGCGGCTCTGGAAACGCATGACGAAGTCGACATGGCGGCTTCGGCCCAAAACTAACGAGGCACCCAAGATGACGAAGGCATCCTCCGTTTCGCTTTTAAAGGACGCACGCCGCGTCGTGGTGAAGGTGGGGAGCGCCCTCGTCACCAACGAAGGGCGTGGCGTGGATTTTGGCGCCATCGCCCGCTGGGCCGAGCAGATTGCGGCCTTGAGGGGCCTCGGGAAGGAAGTGGTGTTCGTGAGCTCGGGCGCCATCGTGGAAGGCATCCGGCGCTTGGGGTGGACCACTCGCCCCAAGAAGCTTTGCGAACTGCAGGCGGCGGCGGCCGTGGGCCAGATGAAGCTCGCGCAAGCTTACGAGATGTGCTTTGCCGAGCACAAGATCGGCACGGCGCAGATTCTTCTGACGCATGCGGACTTGGCGGACCGCGAGCGCTACCTGAACGCCCGCGATACGCTCATTGAACTCCTCTCCCTCGGGGTTCTTCCCATCATCAACGAAAACGACACCGTCGTCACGGACGAAATCAAGGTGGGGGACAACGACACCTTGGGGGCGCT
>CAVACW010000168.1:0-5042 GCA_963587345.1 uncultured Oscillospiraceae bacterium
AGCTCAACGAGGATGGGCTTGAACTCCAACTTACCGCCCTTGCGCCGGAATACGCGCAAGTGTTCTATCGCCGGGTGCTGCTCTTTGAATTCATCGTTGAAGATGATCTCTCCGTACCCCGCTTCGCCAACGATGGGCTCGAAGCGACCGACGCACTTGGTGTCGCCCTTGCCGCGCACGGCTCGCTTGAGCTTTGGGTCCCAGGTGTTCTTGTAGGTGAAGACGTACTTATGGGCCCCTGAGCCGTTGACGATGAGGGGCGGGAGCTCTGGCTGGTCGATGGTGGGCATGGCACTTTTCCATAGTTACGCTAGAATGCGTAACTATGATACGCGCGTCCAAAAATAGCCTGCAAGCGGCAATACCTTGAAAACATTGGGCCTGCGGGCTGGGTAAAAATTTATAATTTTCTATGTGTAACTAGAACTGCAGAATTTGGGTGTTCAAGGATCTCTTTGCGCTCTCAGGCATCCGACACAACACGAAATTTGAGCATTTGGTGCGGCTTCTGGCTATCAGCGTCGGCTCCGAGGTGAGCTATGAGGGGCTCGCCCGCAACACCGGACTCAACAAGACCACCGTCATGGACTACATCACCTTGCTTGAGCAATGTTTCATCGTGAAGGTGTGTGGCTCGTTCTCTCGCAATCTCAGCAATGAGCTGAAGAAAGGCAAGAAGGTCTATTTCTGCGACAACGGCATTCGAAACGCGATCATCGGGAATTTTTCGCCGATGTCAGCCCGAGACGATGCCGGGGCCTTGTGGGAGAACTTCTTTTTCATGGAGCGCGTGAAGCTCCACGACCGGCGGCAGGATTTCGCGCAGCTTTATTTCTGGCGAACGACGGGGCGCACGCCGCATGAATTGGATTTCATTGAAGTCACCGACGGCGTCATGAAGGCGTACGAATGCAAGGTGAATCCCAAGGCCAGAGCGAAGCTGGGCGAGGAATTCCTGAGGGCGTACCCCGAATGCGAAATTGAGGTGGCGTCGCCGCGCGACGTGATGAAGATTTGGGCGCCGGCGCGATAGGCGGACAAAGGAAAGCCGCTGGCATGCCGCCGGCCGTCTCGGGCGTTTTCCCAAACCGCGGCGAAGTGGCCCTCTCTATAATTGAAAGATTGCGTTCGGCGCGGATGCCGCAGGGCTTTTCGGCGACCGCTTTTTCCTTCCCGAACGACCGAATTTTCCATTCTTTAATGGCAAGTGACGACATGTCCCATTCTTCCGTGATTCTGAAGCTCTCGGGGTGCGATGCCCTTTCCGCCTTCCGCGCCCAGCGCCTGCTGCCCGTTCTCAAGGCAGCCGCCCCCGGCGTGACCGCGGTGTCTGCTTCCTACGTTCATTTCGTGGCGGCGCAGCGCGCGCTTTCCGACGCTGAAGTAAAGCGCCTTGAAGCGCTCCTTGACTACGGCGACCCCGCGAAGGCCGCCGCCGGCACCGAATTTCTGACGGTGCCGCGACTGGGGACGATCAGCCCCTGGGCGAGCAAGGCGACTGACATCGTGCACAACTGCGGCATTGACGCCGTGGACCGCATCGAGCGCGGCGTGCGCTACGTGGTTTCGGGTGACATGACGGACGCAGAGAAGGCCGCGGTCGCCAAGTGCCTCTTTGACCGCATGACGGAGACGGTGCTCGCTGCCGACGCCGATCCCGCGGTGCTCTTTACGGACGTCCCGGGCAAGCCCATGGCGGTCGTGGACATCAAGGCAGGCGGCCGCGCCGCATTGGAAAAGGCCAACAGCGAAATGGGCCTCGCGCTGTCCGAGGATGAAATCGCCTACCTGGTTGAAGCCTTCACGCGTCAGGGCCGCAATCCCACGGACGTCGAATTGATGATGTTTGCGCAGGCCAATTCCGAGCACTGCCGCCACAAGATCTTTAATGCCGAATTCACGATCGACGGCGTGAAGCAGGAAAAGACCCTCTTTGGCATGATCCGCGAGACGCACAAGAAGAGCCCTCGCGGCACGATCATCGCCTACAGCGACAATGCGGCTGTGTTTGAAGGCCCGACGGTGCCGCGCCTTTACACGCGGCCCGACGAGAAGGATCCCGCGGGCTCGGTCTTCATTGAACGCTTGGAGCCCGTGCACACGGTCTTCAAAGTTGAAACGCACAACCATCCGACCGCGATCTGCCCCTTCCCGGGCGCGTCCACGGGCTCGGGCGGCGAAATCCGTGACGAAGGTGCCACGGGCCGTGGCGCCAAGCCCAAGGCGGGGCTCTGCGGCTTCACGGTTTCGGCGCTGCATCTTCCGGACGCCCCGCAGGCGTGGGAGAACGACACCAACACGGTGACGGGCGAAAAGACGGACGCCGTCTATGGCGCGCCTTCGCGCATCGCGACGCCCTTGACCATCATGACCGAAGGCCCGATCGGCGCCGCGGCGTTTAATAACGAATTCGGCCGCCCGAACATCTTGGGGTACTTCCGCGCGTTTGAAGCGCACATCGGCGCCGAGCGCTACGGCTACCACAAGCCCATCATGCTCGCGGGCGGCATCGGCAACATCCGCGACGATCAGACCGCCAAGCAGACGCTTCCCTCGGGCACCCTCATGATCGTGCTGGGCGGCCCCGGCATGCGCATCGGTCTCGGGGGCGGCGCCGCGAGCTCGATGACGACGGGCTCGAACGCCGAGAGCCTTGACTTTGACTCCGTGCAGCGCGGCAACCCCGAGATGGAGCGCCGGGCGCAGGAAGTGATCGACCGCTGCTGGGCGAGCGGCGCCGACAACCCCATCCTCGCCATTCACGACGTGGGGGCGGGCGGGTTGTCGAACGCCATGCCCGAACTCGCGGACCTCTCGGGCCACGGTGCGAACCTCTCCTTGGCGAAGGTGCCCGTTGAAGAAAAGGGCATGAGCCCCTTGGAAGTCTGGTGCAACGAAAGCCAGGAGCGCTATGTGATCGCGATTGCGCCCGAGAAGCTTGCGACGTTTGACGCCTTCTGCAAGCGCGAGCGCTGCCCGTACGCTGTTTTGGGCAGCATCAGCGAAGACAACGAACTGATCGTTGAAGGCCGTGACGGCGAAGCGCGCGCCGTGGACATGCCGATGGACGTGCTCCTTGGAAAGCCCCCGCGCATGCACCGCGACGTGAAGGGTGTGAAGGCGCAATTTTCGCCCTTTAATCCCGGCACGCTGACGATGCCCGAAGCCTTGAAGGCCGTCTTGAAGCACCCGACGGTCGCCAACAAGTCCTTCCTCATTTCGATTGGCGACCGCACCGTGGGCGGCTTGATTTCCCGCGACCAGTACGTCGGCCCCTGGCAGGTGCCGGTCGCTGACTGCGCCGTGACGAACGTGAACTTCACGGGCTTCAAGGGCGAAGCGATGGCGATGGGCGAAAGAACGCCCGTGGCGGTGCTGGATTCCGCGGCCGCAAGCCGCATGGCGGTCGCCGAAGCCGTGACGAACATCACGGCGGCGGACATTGATCCGGCGCTGGTGAAGCTCTCTGCGAACTGGATGGCGGCCTGCGGCGCCGCGGGCGAAGACGTGCGCCTTTATGAAGCCGTGAAGGCGGCGAGCGTCTACTGCCAGGCGGCGGGTCTCGCGATTCCGGTGGGGAAAGACTCCTGCTCCATGAAGACCGCGTGGACGGACGGCGACGTTAAGAAGGCCGTGACGAGCCCGGTGTCCCTGATCGTTTCGGCGGCGGCGCCGGTGACGGACGTGCGCTTGACGCTGACGCCCGAAATGCGCACTGACATTGAGAGTGTCGTGGCGTTTTTTGACTTGGCGGGCGGCAAGGCTCGCATGGGCGGCTCCATCCTCGCGCAGGCGGCGCAGAGCTTTGGCGACGAAGCGCCGGACGCTCCCGCGGCGGAAAAGCTTCTGCGGTTTGTGAAGGTCGTGCGCAAGCTTACCTTGGCGGGCTGCATCAAGGCTTACCACGACAAGAGCGACGGCGGTCTCGCGACCACCTTGTGCGAAATGATGTTTGCCACGCACCGCGGCCTCACGGTGAATCTCGATGCCTTGATTGACGGCGCGAAGGATTCGCTCGCGGTGATGACGACGCTCTTTAATGAAGAAATCGGCGCCGTGGTGCAGATTCCGCGTGATCGACTCGCGGACGCCAAGGCGCAGATTGCCGCCGCGGGCCTCGCGGACGACTTCCACGTGATCGGCGCCTTGAATAACGACGACGCCTTCGTCGTGAACGCGGGCGGCCAGAACTTCATCGATGAAAAGCGCACGACGCTGATGCGCGCGTGGAGCGAGGTGACGCACGAAATCGCTCGCCGCCGCGACAATCCGGCGTGCGCGGACAGCGAATTTGAAGTGACCTGCTCGGACCACAAGGGGCTCTTTGTTGAGACGACCTTTAATAGCGACGAGCATCCGGCCGGCCCCTACATCCATTCGGGCGACGTGAAGCCGAAGTTGGCGGTTCTTCGTGAGCAGGGCGTCAACTCTCAGATGGAAATGGCCGCGGCCTTTACGCGCGCGGGGTTCGAAGTCTGGGACGTGCACATGACGGACCTCTTGACCGGGCGCGTGACGCTTGAGGGCTTCAAGGGCCTTGCGGCCGCGGGCGGCTTCTCCTACGGCGACGTGCTGGGCGCGGGCGGCGGCTGGGCGAAGACGATTCTCTTCAACGAGAAGCTCTCCGAGATGTTTGGCGAATTCTTTGCGCGTCCGGACACGTTCTCTCTCGGGGTGTGCAACGGCTGCCAGATGCTTTCTCGCTTGAAGAGCCTCATCCCGGGCGCCGAAGCGTGGCCGAAGTTTGTCCGCAATCGCTCCGAGCAGTTTGAGGCGCGCTTGGTGCAGGTGAAGATTGAGGCGTCGCCCTCCATCTTCTTTGCGGGGATGGCCGGGAGCGCCATGCCGATCGTGAATTCCCACGGCGAAGGCCGCGTGGAGTGGTACGACCCGGCGGATGCGCAAAAAGCCCTGATCGCCGCCCGCTACGTGGACGGGAACGGGAACCCCACGGAGGTCTACCCCCTGAACCCCAACGGGTCCGTTGCGGGCGTCACGAGCTTGACGACCACCGACGGCCGTGCCACGATCATCATGCCGCA
>CAVACW010000169.1:0-5035 GCA_963587345.1 uncultured Oscillospiraceae bacterium
CCCCTGGCCCGACTATTCGGAGTCCACGTCAGATGACATTCTGCTCAGCATTCTCTGCGCAACACCAGACCTTGACTTTTTCAAAAAGCTGCAACGCTACAAAAACCATTGCAACCAATCGCTGTCAATCGCCGAACTGCTGATTCTTTCCGCACTGCGTCAACGGTCGAAAATGACCCTCGATGAGCTGACGCAAGAAATGCATCACCCGCGAGCGATGGTTCGGCATTCCGCTCAAACGCTCTCGGACCATGAGCTTCTCATCACCAAAGGATCCTTGCGCAATCCGACCTATGTCTTGAATCCGACCGTTTTCACCAACCGCCGAGTTCCGCCTTCCGTCAACCGAGCTCAAGCCATCATCGATCTTGTCAAAAATAAGGGCGTCATCACGCGCTCCGACGTTGCCAAAGAACTCCATCTCTCCGATCAAGCTTGCTACAAGCTGCTCTCCCAGCTCGTGAAAAGCGGACAACTCACAGCCGAAGGCGCCAATCGCGGCCGGCGCTACCGTCTGGCGGGCGCGCCCCTGCCAAGCGCCCGTGATAAACTCGAAGCATCGATAACCCTCTGATTTTTATCAATTTACCATGAAAACACCGCCCCTCGGAGTTCAGTACTTCTCCAAGCTAAGAAGTCAGGACATGTATTACGTCGACAAAACGCCTTACATCAAGGCCGTCATGCAAAACCCTGCCGACGTTCTGCTCATCACGCGTCCCCGCCGCTTCGGGAAAACGCTCTTTATGAACACCTTGAAGTTCTTTCTGCAGATAAATCCCGAAAATCCCAGTGACGCCGCCTGGAACAAGCCGCTCTTTGACGGACTCGCGATTCTTGAGGATCGCGATTTCTGCGCCGCTTGCATGGGGCGCTATCCCGTCGTAAACATGACGCTGCTTTTCACTGAAAGCACGAGCGGCTTTGAGCAAGCCTATCAACTCTTTATCCAGACGCTTGTATCTCTCGCAAATGAGTTTTCCTACCTCGCGGACAGCCCGAAGCTCTCCGCGGTGGAAAAAGAGCTCTTTCGCCGCTATCTGACGCCAGACTACATTGAAGACGTCAACCACATCGCCGACGCCAAAGCTTTTCTCAACCGAATCGTCACCTACCTCTCCAAGCATTTCGGCCTTCCGGTCGTTGTTCTCATCGACGAATATGACGTGCCGCTCGCCAAGGCCGCCCAATACGGCTACTACGACCAGATGCTTGACCTCATCCGCTCCTTTCTCGGTCAGGCGCTGAAGCCGGACCAAATTGCCACCGGTCAGAAAAACTGCGATTACCTCAAAAAAGCCGTTCTGACCGGCTGTTTGCGCTTGAGCAAGGAAAGTCTCTTCACAGACTTCAACAATCCCGACGTCAACACCGTCTGCTCCGAATCTCAAGCGCTGAGCCAAACCATCGGCTTTACGACCAGCGAAGTAACGGCCATGCTCGACTACTACCACCTCGGCGCGCGCTTTGACGAAGTGAAAGCCTGGTACGACGGCTATCGTTTTTGCAACACCGAAATCTACTGTCCGTGGGATGTCGTCAATTTCTGCAGCAAGGCCTGCGAGAGTCCCGATCCGCTCACCTACGGCCCCAAGAACTACTGGGTCAACACGGCCAACCCGAGCGTCATCGGCGAATTTCTCGGCTTTCTCTCCGGGGACGACACCGACAAGATGCAGGACCTTTTGGACGGCAAGGACATTGTGATCGAGGTGAACGAGTCGCTCAACTACGACGATCTCGCCCGACACCGCGCCAGTGATTTCTGGACGCTCCTGCTCATGACGGGGTATCTCACCCTCTCCGGCACGGTGGATGATTCGCTCAATCTTTATCGGGTTCGCATTCCCAATCACGAAATTCGACGCAACTTCGAGCAAAACGTAAAAGCTCATTTCGCTTCCGACCACAATTGCCTTGTTCTTCACGGGCTGGATCTCACCAAGGCCGCGCTTGCGGGTGACGTCGAAGCCATGGAAAAAGCACTCAACACCATGCTGGACAACTTCGTTTCCATTCGAGACACAGCCACCAAAGCCCCCGCAGAAAACTATTACCACGGCTTTTTGAACGCCACATTTGCCCATGCCGGGCCCCTCGTGAGCGACTACCGATCCAATCCGGAAGCGGGCGACGGCTATGCCGACATTGCCTTCATCGCTGGCGACGGCCCCCGTCGCGCCGGGATTCTCATTGAGCTCAAGCACTGCAAATCACGCGATGCGCTCTATGACACAGCGGACGCCGCCTTGGCTCAAGCCGCTCAGAAGCACTACGCCAAGTACTTCAAACAATACCGTTGCACTCGGCACTTTGTTTACGGCATTGCCTTCTGCGGCAAAACCTGCGCCGTCGTGTCCGGAACGCCGTCGTAGCGCCTTCCGATGCCTCCGTCGCCCAAAAGAGTGACGCCCAATGCGACGCCAGTCACCTAAAAAGCCCGGCGACGTCTTAGAATCGGAGTCATCACAAGAACAACCAGCGGGAATTCCGTCATGTACAAGCATATCCTCGTTCCGACCGACGGCTCCGAACTGTCTCTGGACGCCGTGAAGGGCGCCGCCACGTTCGCCGCCGCCATGAAGGCCGACGTCTGCCTCATCACCGTCATCGAGCCCTACAGCTACACCTCGCTCTCCGAGTACCGTCCGGAATCGATTGACGACTACGACGAGCGCGTGAAGGGCGTCGCCGAAGAGCGTCTCGCCGCCGCGCGCGAAATCATGGAAGCCGCCGGCGTCAAGACGGAAAGCCTCTCCGTGAAGTCCTTCTCGCCCGCGGAAGCCATCATGGACGTCTGCAACGACAAGAACTGCGACTGCGTCTTCATGGCAAGCCACGGCCGCAAGGGCCTTGCCGCCGTCCTGCTCGGAAGCGAAACCCAGAAGGTGCTCACACACTCCAAAGTGCCCGTGATGGTTTATCGCTAAAAAAGCATCACGCTTTTTTCTTCACGGCGCCGCTGGTCTCTTTACCCAAGCGGCGCGTTTGTTGTCTTAAAAACTAGGAGCCCTCTGCCATGGCACAGCTCGACGACTTCAATGTCGAAATGGACGCGGCGAATCTTTACCGCGAAGAAATGATCACCGACCGCAAGATGGGCGTCATCCACGTCCTCACCCCGGTCACGGCCGCGGGAGCCGTTGACACGGCCCGCGCCCCGATCTACACGGGGGAAGTGCAGATCATGACCCAAATGGGGCCGCTGCCGATTTCCTTTGAGATCAAGGCCGACAGCCTCGAAGAAGCCGTGAAGCTTTACGGCGAATCCGCCAAGAAAGGCGTGCAGGACACGATCGAGAAGATGCAACAGATGCGCCGCGAAGCCGCGAGCAAGATCGTCACGCCGGGGACGCCGGGCTTTGGCGTTCCGCCCGCCGCTGCCGCGGGCGGCAGCGGCCTCGTGATGCCGTAATCTGCGCCGGCTGAAACTCGCAAAGCGGAAGAACCTCGTTTGCTGGTTCCTCCGCTTTTTCTTTGCGCGCTTGCTTCAGGCAAGAAAAAACCGACTGCGTCGCATCAGACGTCAGCCGGCTTTTTTTGTGATGGAGCGCTTCAGGCGCTGCATCGACCGATTAGCGAAGCTTCGTTTCCTTGAAGAGAACGTGCTTGCGGGCCTTCGGGTCGAACATGTTGCGTTCGAGCTTGCCCGTCGCGGTCTTCTTGTTCTTCGTCGTGGTGACGAAGTAACCCGTACCGGCGGTCGATTCCATCTTGATCTTTTCGCGTGCACCCTTTGCCATGGTTCAATCTCCTTAGATTTCGCCGCGGGCGCGCAGATCTGCGAGAACCGCATCAATACCAATCTTGTCGACCGTACGCAGGCCAGCCGTCGTCAAGCGCAGGCGGACCCAACGGTTTTCACTCTCGACCCAGAAACGACGATACTGCAGGTTCGGCATGAATCGACGCTTGGTCTTGTTGTTCGCGTGCGAGACCGTATGGCCGACCATCGGCGCCTTGCCGGTGATTTGACACACTCGTGCCATCGCTATCTCCCGTAAAAAAGTTGAAAAACGCTTCACGCCTCGCCGAGATAGATCGAGCGTGAGCGCGAAAATTGAAAGAGGATGATTATACGTCAAAAAGCCGCCGCCTGCAAATTTTTGGCTAAGCAGGGAGCGGTTCGTCGCAGAGAACTCATCACAGCAGGGCGCGCATTGTACGCTGAAGTTGCCCTTTTTGGGGTTTTGCTCAGGGCGATTGCATGAATCAATCCTTGACAATGTTCTTAGTTTCGAGTAGTTCGAGCACGCGTCCCAGCATCACAGCTGCCCCCATGGGGGTGGAACACACCTGTTGCAACGTTGGGATAGAGGGCCTCGCCCCCAGTTCAGCCGGCCAGTTGTTCTGCAACTGATGCAAGATGCTGAGGGACAATTTGTTTAGCAATGTCTCGTTGCTGAGGCAATTGTCATCGTAAATTTGAATTTTGTCCTGATCATAGTGATTGTCCAGCTCCCAGTGGAGATTGTTCTCAATGCTCCAATGGCGACGAACTGTTAGGGCCACGAATTCCACTTTTTCCGGTTCCGCCCCATACGGCAAGTCCGTGATGAAATAGCGTGTCTCACAGGAGGGCTTCTCAGTGGACTTCGGATTGGCCGGCTCCGTTTTGGTCACCATCTCTACAATCGCGCCGCTTTTCAATCCCTGCCATTCCTTATGGAACTTCTTGGAGAGCAAAGAGGCAGGCAGAATTTTCGCGGTCCGCTCCTCAATTCGTCCGTGCCCCTTTTCAGGACCGGAGTGGTATGTTTTTATGAGAGATCTATCAGCATGTGAGAGCAGATACCTCACTTCAGAATGGAGCTTCGGATGGTTGTCTTTTACTGCCAGGCAATAGTGAACGCCTTGAGAAACGAGGTAATCCACCAGTGCCTTCTGCGTGTTGAGTGCATCGGCAGTCACAATGTCCCCCGCGCGCAAGAACAGGCTGGACAAAACTTCAACGGCGACAGTAATTTCATTTTCTTTTTCGTCAATGAGCTTTTGCGTCAACAGGATGCTGTGTGTTGAGTCATAGACGTTGAAA
>CAVACW010000170.1:0-4974 GCA_963587345.1 uncultured Oscillospiraceae bacterium
CGTCTGCACGGTTTTGCCGAGGCCCATGTCGTCCGCCAGCACCGCGCCCGCGCCCCAGGACGCCAAGCGCATCATCCATTCAAAGCCGTCCGTCTGGTAGTCGCGGAGCTCCGCCATGAGCGTTTCAGGCGTCGCGGCCGTGACGCTCCCCGCCTTTTCGATGCGCGCCAGGAGGTCGCGGTAGTCCTTGTCAGCGGTGATTTCGGCGCCGTTCTTTTCGAATTCGCCCAAGACACCTGCGTTGAAGACGGAAAGCTGCGGGGTCTTGGCGCCCCCGGCGAGCTTGTCGAGCATCGCGAGCTGCTTCTTCAGGGACTCCGTGAGCGCCACGTATTCATTCTCGCCCAGCGCAATGAAGTTCCCCTTTGCCTCGCGCACCAGGCGCAGGAGCTCGGCGATCTTCAATTTGGTCTTCCCGTCCAAGTCCGCTTCGCCCTTTACTTCAAACCACGTGCCGATGCGGTTCACGGAAAGCGACAGGCTCGAGTAGGCGATCGGCGCGTGCGTCACCTTCATCTTCACGCCTTCGGGCCACTCCACCGTGACGCTCTTGTCGCCGTAGACGGCAGAAAGCAGCGACAAGCAGCCTTCGGCCGCGAGCGACCAGCGGTCGTCGTCGATGCGGCAGTCGTCCAAAAACGCGATCTTCGCAACAAGCGCGTCGAAGTTCTCCTGCTCCTTTTTGAGATTGCGCTCGGTCTGCACGGACTTCCCGCCCACGCTCACCGCGAGGTATTCCAGGCCCTTTCCGGGCTCGCACGCCACCGTTGCTCCCGCGATCGGACGCACGACGGCGCGCACGGCATAGCCGTTGTCGTCATCGGGCGAAATCTGCAGCGTGATGCCGGAGTCCCCCTTCGTTTTCTGCACAACGGCGGAATGCTTGAGAAGCTCGCTTCGCACGGGCATTCGCACCGAGAGGCGCTCGAGAATTTCGGTCAAAATGGGCTTCGCCGCATCGGGCAGCGTCGAGCCGGTCTTCTCCAGCGTCCGCATCACCATGCTGCAGTCGTCCGTGACCTCAGTCACCTCGATGCGATCATCCTGCACCGGCCGAACCATGCACGTCACGTGCTTTGCCGGACTGTCGAGGCAGTACTTCTCCTCAATGTTGGTGGCCACCTCAAAGCCCGCCTTCGAATGCGTCACGGTGAGCTGCGGATCGACTTTCACGATGTCGATGCGCTGATCACCCTTCGCGTTGAAAACGAGCGGATGACCAATCAAGGCCACCATGGCCGCGGCGCCTCGGAGCCGGTAAGAGTGAGAGCGCCCGCGGCCGACGTCTTCGGCGGCGTCGGCAATCATCATGTCATGCTTAGTCATGCCTTCGACGTTCTTTCCCACGAAGGCCGACATCACCACATCACGCCCGGCGCTCCACGTCACGCCGTTCGTGCTCTTTTGCTGCCGGGGCTGCACTTCCCACGTCGTCGTGTTCAAAAGGTACGCGACGCGCGAGCCGCCCTCGCCCTTGGCCGCCTTTTCGGTCTTCTTGGAATTGAGCACAGCGTAGTCGAGAAGCTCGCGAAGATCCGCTTCCCACGCGTCCACGATGCGCTCTCGGGTGAGGAGGGGCTTCATCGCAAGCGACGCTTCGAGAGCCGCCGCTTTTTCTGACGTCGGGTCCTTCACCGCTTCTTCGATCTGCGCCAGCACGGGATAGTCCGCGAACACCGGATCCCGGAGCGACTTTCCGGGGTTCGGCATGCACTGATGAAATTCGTCCACATTGAACGCATCAAGGCAAAGGCGGACCATGACCGCTGACAAAGGCGCGGCGTCGAACAGCCTTCTCACCGTGTAATACTCGATCCAGCCATTCGTGCGCGTGCCGTGCTCGGCAATGGGCAGGAGAACCAAGGCGTCCGGCTCGAGCTTCTCGGCGCTCTTTACCACCGCCCCCAGCGTGCGCTGCGTCGTGGGCGTCAGGCGGTCCGCTAAAAGCGCAATGCCGCAGGCGAGATTCTCCCAGCACCCGAGAAGGTGCTTTCGATCAAAGCAACGCGCCTTCACGGCCTTCTTCGCGGCCTTCCCCGCCTCGACGGCGTTGCCGGCCGCCACGGCTTCGAGCGCCTTCAAAAGCCAGTAGTGCGGCGACTCGCTCGTCATCTCCGAGAGCCGCTCCTTGAGATGCCCTTCGTGCCAGAAGCGCATGAAGGCCTTCCAGTCCGTCGCCCGGCGGCGTCCGGATTCCGCAAGCGCCATCAGGCCAAAATTCCGGGAAACCACCTCCACGTCCCGCCACGCAAGCCCCCCGGCATGATGCCGCCAAACCTCATTCATCAGCTGATTGGCGCGCCTTTCGGACAACGTGGAGAGAAACGGCCCCATCTCCTCGTAAAAGAGGAATTCCTCGATCGCATCATCCCATCGGTACCACAAGCGGTCGGGCGATTCTTCCGCCGCTTCGGGTGGACGAACCTCGCTTGCCGGATCCTTCGACGCGAGACGCATCAGAAGCCAGCGGTAGTCCGCCTCCGCCAAGAGCTCCCGAACGCGCCCGTCGCAGCGCTCGTAGGCGGGAAGAAACTCGGAAAGCACCATGTCCTCGGGCTGCATCTCCAGCGCCGCAGCCATCCACGGATACAGCGCGAGCCGGTTTTCCCGAGGCCACCAGTAGCTGGTCTCATTCGTCGTGCAGACTCGCACCAGCGTGGGGTCGAGAAGCTTCAGCGAGGCGAGCTTTTCTAAAAGCCTGGCGCCGTTAGCGGCCGTGAGCCGCATCGTGCGGAAGATGTCCTTCATCACCGCGGCGTCCAGATCCCACGGCGTGCACATGCAGGCGTAGAAAAGCTTGCGGCATTCAGGTTTGAGCCCGCGAATGCTCTGGCGAAGCTTCGCGATGAAGTCAGTCGTCTCGGTGTCGTGCATGATGGTTGAGAAAATCAAAGGAAAAAGAGGCCGATATTTTACCGAAAGGACTTCGTTCGCGGCGCGCGCCTTTCGATTTGTACAGAATTAATTTACACTTCCCAAGACGGTTCAACTTCTGGGAGACAAGTCATGGCAACCGACTGGGACGGACTCGATCGCATCATCGGCGTGATGATGCCGCTTTTGAACGAGCGCGAGCGGCGCCTTTTCATCGGCGCCTGCGGCAGGCACCTTGGGCGAGGCGCGAGCGCCCACCTGCACGAACTCACCGGCATGTCGCGCTCCACAATCAGCAAAGGGGTCGAAGAAGTCGCGAGCCTCCCCGTCGATCCTACGGCGAAGACGGCCGCCGCCCTTCTGAAGCAAGCCGCCCGAGCTGCCGGCGCCGGCAGCAAGCCCCTGGAAGAGCACCACCCGGACGCGGTCTCCCGTCTTCTGAAAATCGTGAATGAAACCGCCGCCGGCGACTCCACGCCGCCTCTTTCCTACACCACGCTGAGCTCGCGCCGGCTCGCCGAGCGCTTGAATGAAGGCGAACCCGAGCCCATCGCCAGCCACACTTCCATTTGCCGGCTTTTGAAGGAGGCGGGTTTTCGCCTGGATCAGACCGCGTCAGGATCCGCCGATCGGAACGCTCAGTTTGATTACATTAACAAGACGGTGCGCCAGGCGCTCGCCGACGGCGTGCCGGTTCTTGCGATCGAAGCGGCTTTGCGAAAGGACGAGGGAGCGTTCGCTCCCGCCGCCATGACGGACGACGCCGCACCCGTCGCGGCCGCCGCCATTGGCGAGTGGCTCCGCACGGCGACTGACGAACCCCAATTCTCAGAACTCGTGATCATTGCGAGCGACACCGGCTCGCTGCGCTGGCAGCTCGAGCTGCAGAAGATCGCCGACGAGAAGGGCTTTGACATCCGCGTCCTCAACTTTCCTTCCGGCACCACTCGGTGGAACGCGATTGAGGAGCAGTTTGTCACGGAGGTTCGCTCGCTTTCTCCCGAGGCGCCTCAACTGACGCTGCAGGTCACGGTGAACCGCATCGGGCCCGTGGCAGACAAAGAAGCGGCCCCCAGCTTGTCGCGTCCCGATTCGGAAAAACTGGCAGCCGTGAACGTCGTCGCCGACGACTGGCGCGGCGACTGGAACTACACGGTAAAGCCACATCGGATGTGACCCGGCGCGCGCAGCCTCGCCTTCGACGCCCTTCTGCCACTCGCGCACAGCTTTTTCGTTGTGCTGTTGCGCGGCTTCACTTGCTTTCGGCAAGGAAGAAACCCTGTCGCCGGCCCCGCTTGTCCGACGTCCCAATTCTGGTCACTGACATCACGCCACCTGTTGCACACGGACAACAGGTGGCGATGCTTTTTTGCTCACGGCCCATAGGGTTCTTTGCTTATTTGTGTCTTTTCAATGTTCCTCTGAAAAGTCTCTCAACGATCTTTGAAATTCAGCGTACTCCAATACTTGACAAACCAATGCGGGGGGGGGGTATGGTTTTTTCCGCACATTGATATCGTGACTGAAAGTATATGAATTTTCAGTCTTTTCGTTGTTATTCAATGTCAAATTTCAAAGGGATATCACTATGAACAAGACATTCAAGGTTGTCTTCAACAAGGCGCGCGGCGCGCTCATGGTCGCCAATGAGGTGACGAGCTCCGTGCAGAAGAAGGGCGTCAAAACGGTCGTCGCTCTTGCGGCCGCCGCAGCCTGCGGCGCGACCGTCGGCGCCACCTACACCAACACCCTCACCTCCACCACGTTAGAAGACGAAATCACCGTCAACTTCACGGGCGTCGGCTCGGACAATTACGCCGCTGGCATCGTAGCTGACACCGACACGAACATCGTCATCGGAAAGGAAGGCTCAAAAACGTATGTCAATGTGGAGGGATCTGCCGCAAAAAACAAGGCGGACTACGGCATCAGCGCCAAAAATGGCGATTCGGTCCCTGCGAACCACAACGGCGGCGTCCTCACAATCAATGGCGAACTTCTCAACATTGACCTGCAGTCCCAGCAGTGGGCCTACGGCGTCATCGCCCAAACGAGAACGACCGACACAAAGAACGGCAAGTCCACACTGATCATCAACAC
>CAVACW010000171.1:0-4918 GCA_963587345.1 uncultured Oscillospiraceae bacterium
TGATGGAACTGGACGCGCAGTACCCGGGCTATGGCTTCGCTAAGCACAAGGGCTATGGCGTCGAGGCGCACATCGCCGCCATCAAGAAGCTCGGGGTGTGCCCGGAACATCGGCGGACGTTTGAACCCATTGCAACGATTCTCGGAATCAGCAAAAAAAAGAAAGCGCCCGACTTTGAGCTCACGTAGCTCGGGTTCGAGACTTTCGGGAGGCCGGCCGTTGCGCCGGCTTTTTAATGGTCGGATAATGTCGGGTTGTTGCAAAAATACAACACTCGGTAATTGCACTTAATCCGCGCTGACTTGGTGCTTGAAAATCAAGGATTAGTCATTTCTGCGTAGATTTGAATTCATTGAAATCAATATAATTTTTTGTAGCAAGCGAACTTGATGCTGGTGCTTGCCTTGTCGTGCGCCGGAATGGGACTAGACCCCGGGCAGAAACGAGATGCAGCGAATTCGCGGAATTTTTGGCCTGACATGACCGTTTGCCATAAAGTGCGGCCTGACATAGGAAGGGAGGCGATCCAATGCCGCCTTCCATGACCTCAATATGGAGACTTTTCAAATGAAAAAGCAGATGATCGCTCTGGCCGTGGCCAGCGCTTTCGTGGGTTCCGCCTTTGCGGCGAACGTTTCCGTGTACGGCGTGGTCGACACGGGCCTTGTGTACAGCCAGACCGAATTTGGCGGCAACGTTTCCGACGCTGTTGGCGCTAAGGATTCTCATTCCTTTTCGATGAATTCTGGTTCGCTCGCTGGCTCTCGCTTCGGCCTCACTGGCAAGGAAGATCTGGGCGACGGTTACTCTGTGGAATTCAAGCTGGAAAACGGTTTTGCTTCTGATACGGGCAAGTTCAGCTTTGATGACAAGATCTTTGGTCGTGAAGCTCGCCTCTCTCTGAACACCCCCTACGGCCAGCTGTCCTTCGGCCGCATCGGTGCCATCACGTCTGGCGCTGGTTCGTATGACATCTTCCAGGCGAACGGTGACGCCCTTGACGGTGGCAACGAGTCTTATATCGGTACGGGGTACTGGTTCTCCCGCGGCCGTTACGACAACATGATCACGTACGTGACCCCTGAAGCCAACGGCTTTACGGGCTACGCTCAGTACTCTTTCCAGACGTCTGGCTCTGAAGACGCCAGTGTCCGTAACAACGACCGTTACATCGGCTTGGGTATGACCTATTCTGCTGGCCCCCTGAATGTGGTGTTGGCTGCTGACATGGTCCAGTATTCCAATGCAACGGTCAAAGCGCTCAACCGCGGCATCAATGCGAAGTACGCTGACGCTTTTGATGAAATCGGCTTTGATGATATCACCGGCCCTGTCACTCCTGCTGAAAAATATCATGATGCTAAGGCTATCAGCTTTGGCTTGAATTATGATTTTGGTGTGACGAAGGCCTTCTTTGGTGCACAGTATGGCAAGAATGAGACGGTTGACATTTCTGCCTTTGGGATTGATTCCACCGAAAATGACTCCAACGGCAAGCCCTACACTTTGAGTGGCGTGGTTGTTGATGGCTACAACCTGCATATTGGTGCAGTGACCCCGTTGCCCTGTGGTGAACTTTCTGTGTCTGTCTACTACGGCGATTACGAAGCAGTGGAAGATAGTGCTACCACCGTCAAGAAGTACGGTGTTGGTGTTGTGCACACCTATCCGCTCAGCAAGCGCACCAAGATCTACGCTGGCGCCGGGTATGGTCAGACGGATCTGAAGAGCAAGGACGACGATGGTACCCTCGCGGCTCGAGTGAAGGGTTATGACGTCATGCTCGGCCTGAACCACACGTTCTAATTGGCTGAACCTCACGGTTCTTTAAATTAGTTCAACAGAACACCCGACGGTCTAGTCCCCGCCGGGTGTTTTGCTATGCGCTGACAGTGTTTTTCGGCTAGAGTGGCGGTCTCCCAAGAAAACGAGTCGCACCATGGCCTTTCAACACATTCTGGCGCTCATCCCTGCAGCGGGCGTCGGCGCCCGCATGAAGGCGAACTGCCCCAAGCAGTACCTTCCCATCAACGGGGAGGGCACCACCACCGTCCTTGAGACCTGCGTCAAGTCGCTTTCTCAAGTCAAAGCCTTTACGAAAATCGTGGTCGGCGTGAGCCCCGAAGACGCCTACGTGGCGGACCTCAATCCCCGCAGCGCCGAAGTCTTTCGCACGGGCGGCGTGACGCGCGCTGAAACCGTTCGCCAGACGCTGGAAGCGCTGGGCGAGGATTACCTCAAGGAGGCACTCGTCCTCGTGCACGACGCCGCCCGGCCGCTCGTGGACGCTCAGGACGTTGAGCACCTCATTGAAGTTGCCGCTAAAGCGGCAGAAGCCAATCCCCTGTCGGGCGCCGTGCTCGCCGTCCCCGTGGCGGACACCGTGAAGCGCGTGAACGATGAAGGCGTCATTACCGAAGACCTTTCCCGTGAAGGCTTGGTGCGGATTGCGACGCCGCAGGCCTTCCGAGGCGACGTGCTTCTCAAGGCGCTCAAAGCGCATGCTGATGTGACGGATGAATCCTCCGCCATTCGCGCTGCGGGCGGAACGGTCATCGCCGTGCCGGCGTCGCCCGCCGTCCTGAAGCTCACGCGCCCGGCGGACCGCGACCTCGCCGCTGCCCTCTATGAACACCGTCAAAAGGAAAAAGCCATGCTCCCAGAAATTCGAACGGGACTCGGTTACGACAGCCATCGCCTCGTTGAAGGCCGCAAGCTCATCATCGGCGGGGTGGAGATTCCGCACACGCTGGGGCTGGCGGGCCACAGTGACGCAGACGTTCTGCTGCATGCGGTGACTGACGCCGTGCTGGGCGCTGCGGCGCTGGGAAACATCGGCATCTTTTTCCCGGACAATGACCCCGCGTACAAGAACGCCGACAGCCGCAAGCTCCTTGCCAAAGCCTGGGTGGCCGTGAAGGCTGCGGGCTGGCAACTCGTGAATCTTGACGCGGTGCTCATTGCCGAAAAACCCAAGTTGAATCCCCATCTTCCCGCCATGCGCGCTTCGATCGCGAGTCTTTTAAACACCGAGATCGATCGCGTGAGCGTGAAGCCCAAGACAAACGAGAAGCTCGGCTTTGAAGGGCGCGAGGAGGGCATCAGCGCCATGGTCACCGTGCTCTTGGCGCGGGCATAATTCGAACCTCCCTTTCAATCATCGGACCCCCTACATAAAAATGGCAGAACTCAACCGCAAGGCCGTGCGCACCTACGCTGCGCAGTTTGCTCAGGAAACGAACGAAGCGCTCTTAAAGCGCTGGGCGGAGCCCATGACGCCCGAAGAGGAAGAGGCAATCCGCCGCACGGCGCGCACAAAGAACCTCGCTTTGCCGGAAGCTCACGGCGCCGTTGCCGCGGATCCCGCGGCGGAAATGCCAAAGAAGGTCATCACTCTGGAGGAGCTCGGAACTGTCGCGAAGACCGAGGCTGGCTCCAAGTTCGGCTTCGGCTGGAGCGAAGGCATCGCGCTTTTCATCGGCATTGCGATCACGCTCCTCTTGTGGCCTTCGAGCAAGGGGATTGCGCTTCTTTACGGCATCATGATTGCCGTCGTCCTCTACGGCGGCTTGCACTACGCGCGCCGCACGTGGAAGGAGTTGGGCGAAAGCGAGCTTGGCCGCGTGGATCTGTCGCTTCGCGGAAAGAAGCGGAAGTAGAATTCTCTCTGTAAAAATAGGGAAATTGTGATAATTTCATGATTTTTCCACTCATGGAGTTAGCTTATGCTGTCGTCGCAAGACTTGAAAACGATCTTTGCCATTGGCGAGACCGCGGCGGTGGAGTTCAAGCGTTGCGGCAATGGCATAGAAAACGATGTCTATGAGACCGTCTGTTCGTTTCTGAACCGATTCGGCGGCGACATCTTCCTGGGCGTTCTGGACGATGGCTCGGTGGTTGGCGTGCCCGAGGCTTCGGCGCCCCATCTGATTCGCAACTTCATCAGCACCGTCAGCAACCCGGCCATGCTGTCTCCGACGTTCTACCTCTCGCCGGAGATTCTTCAGTACGACGGCCGAACCATTGTGCACATTCACGTGCCCCCGAGCGCTGAAGTCCACAGCTTCAAGCGCGTCATCTACGATCGCACGCATGACGCCGACGTCAAGGTGACGGCGACGGCGCAGATTGCCCAGATGTACATCCGCAAGCAGGAGATTTTCACGGAGCAGAAGATCTATCCCTACGTGGAACTGGGCGACCTGCGTCTGGATCTCTTGAACGAACTCAAAATCGGCGTCATCAAAAACGCTCAGAATCATGATCATCCGTGGGGAAGGCTGTCAGAACTAGAGATTCTGAAAAGCACGCGCCTTTACGGCCGGGACAAGCTGACGGGAGCGGCCGGCTTCAATCTGGCCTGCGTCATGCTGCTGGGCAAGGATGACGTCATCGGAGACATCGCGCCTGCGTATGTGACGGATGCGTTGGTGCGCCGAATCAACACGGATCGGTATGACGACCGTGAAATCATCCAGACGAATCTGGTGGAGAGCTACGCCCGCTTGATCAATTTCTCCGTGAAGCATCTGCCAGACCCCTTTTTCCTGGAAGACGGCGTCGCAAAAAGCCTTCGCGGCATCATTTGCCGTGAATTGCTGGCCAATACGCTGATTCATCGAGAGTTTACGAGTTCGTATCGAGCCAAGTTCGTCATTGAAAAGAATCGCATGTTTGTCGAAAATGCCAATCGAGCCAAGCAGCAGGCGATTCTCTCGGCCGATGACTTTGAGCCCAATCCCAAGAATCCGATCATCGCCAACTTCTTCCGCCTCATTGGTCTGGCGGATCAGCTGGGGTCAGGGGTGCGAAATCTTTTCAAGTACAGCCGCTTCTATTCGGGGAAGGAGCCGGAGTTTGTAGAGGGGGATGTGTTTCGCATCATCGTTCCGCTCGACGACACTTACTCCTGGGATGC
>CAVACW010000172.1:0-4877 GCA_963587345.1 uncultured Oscillospiraceae bacterium
CGCCAGCGCTTGCCTTGAGCTCCTCGCTCAACCCCACGAAAAAGTCGCTGCCCGTCTTTTCAAAATCCCCCGTCGCCGGATTCATGACAACAGCAAACCTCATGCCCTTTTCCATCATGACCTGCGCTGTTCGCTCGAGCGTTGACGTTTCCTTCTTCACCGGCTCAATCACGGGCATCACAAAGGAGAGCAGATCCGGCGGCATCTGCTGCGCGAACTCTCGAAGCGCCAGAAGCTCCGCCTGCTTGCCTCGCAAGTAGGGCAAATAAGGACGAACTGAAGGGGTCATGATTCCTTCTCCAACGGCATTTCCAAACACCCCAGCATCTTATCAATCTCCGATGCCGTGAGCCCCATCGCGAGACTTATCTGTCGCAGCGCCCGGGGCGCCCGCCGCAGCGTCACCATCGCCTGCACGCGCTGCCGCCGGCTCTTCACCGCCTCAACAAAGAGCCGCTGCAACGCGTCCTGCGGCAGCTGCGCGAGCTGTCTCGCGCAAGCGTCGTACATCGTGAAGTCGCTCGCCGCGGGCAGCCGGCCGAAATGCGTCTGCACCGCCCGCCGATACTCCGCCGCGTGCAGGACCTTCATCAATTCCGCCGGATCCGTTGCCTCAAGCCTTGCCGCCGGCCGCAGCTCCACGTGCACAATCCCTCGAGCGTCATTGAACATGCCAATGAGTCCCACCGTCGCCGGCACCACGGCCTCGTACTTCGCGGCTTCGTCCACCGGCACGATGAGCGTCACTTTTTCAAAGACTCGGGCGTAGCTCGCGATCTGGCCCGCCAAGCGCCTCGGCGAATCGAGCGTCGTCTTGATTTCAAACGCTTCGCTCACGTCGCCAAAGACCGCCAGGTCCGCAATCGCCCCCGCCGCCTTGAATTCGTTCACGACGACGCAGTCTTCGCCCAAGCGCTTTTTAAGCACCACGTGGTTTAAAAACTCGTTCTTGTAGACGTACTCGCAGGGGTAGTGCGCGCGAAGCCGCCCGTAAGCCCAGTCAAGGTACTCCATCGCCGTGCCGCAGCGAGCGCGGCCGCTCCCCACGACCTGAGCGACCTGTCTCAGGGGCGACGCGTCCCCGAACTGCAGCAATCGCGTAAAGAACTGCCGCGAAAAAAGGGACGACAGCGCCCGATACGGCGTGAGCCGCGAAGAATCCACCATGATGTTCCGCCAGTCAAGCCGCCGCGCCCCGGCGGCTTTGCACCAAGGCCAGGGCTCGGTTCACGACGTACATCAGCGCTTCGCACCGGAAGGCGAACGCGAGCGCCAGAAAACAAACCGCAAACACGGCCCCCGTCGCTGCGGCGGCAAGCCACAGGGGGCCCGTCATCGCCTGGAGCGCCGCCTGCGACGCCGCGCCGCTCAAAAAGGAGATGCCCCACACCGGCGCCATGTCCGCCACCTGCTCTCCGTAACGGTAGCCGATCACGGTGCGGTTCGGAAACGCATTGATCACCGTGCTCGCGACGCCCGAGACCATGAACCCCGCCACAATCGCCACGGGCGAATGAAAGCCGAAGACCGTGACGCAGAGGATGGCAAGCCCCATCAATTTCTTCACGATCTCAAGCTTTAGAAAGAGGTCGCTGCGGCCCATGCCGTTTAACGCCGAAAGGTTCGTGGTGTGCACGGGCCACAGGGCGTAAATAAAGCAGTACATCTGAAAGAAGACCACGGCCCCCGCCCACTTTTCTCCGAGCCCCCAGCGAATGAGGGGATCGGCCATGACAGCGAGCATCGTCATCAGGGGCACCACGACGAGCGTGGACGTTTTGAGCGCCCGGCGAACCAAGGCCTTCGCCGCGGGCTTGTCATCCTGCACGCGGGCGACCGCCGAGAGCATCACGGGCTGGATTGCGCCGTCAATCACCTGCGCCACCGCGCCGGGGTAGCGCTTTCCCTGGCTCACGACCCCGAGGCTTGCCGCCGAATACTGCCGGCCGATGATGACGTCAGACAAGGACTGGTAACCCACGTCCATGAGCGCAGAGACGAGCAGCTTCCAGCTAAAGCCAAAGAGCACACGCGCCCGCTCTGCCGCAAAGCGGCATTTCGGCCGCCAGTCGGTCTGAAGGAAAAGAAAGACGACGTTCACCGCAACGTTCGTCACCTGATGGATGACCAAGGCCCAGAGCCCCGCCCCGGCGACCGCCGCGCCAATGCCCGCAACGCTTGCCGTCACCATCGCCGCAAGGCTTGCCTTGAAGATGCGCTTGAAGGCCAAATGCCGCTGCACGTCCGCGGTGAGCACCGCGAGCAAGGAATTCAGCACAAAAAGCGCCCCCATCGCCCGCAGGGGATTCGTCATCACGGGAAGCGAAAAAGCGTCCGCCACCCACGGAGCCGCCACTGCAAGCGCCGCCCAGAGCGCCGTCCCCGTCGTGAGGCTGATCCAGAAGACGGTGTCGTAGTCCGACTCGTGCAGGTCCTTCACCTGCACCAAGGCCGTATTAAAGCCGGAGACGGAAAACACGGTTCCGATCAGCACAAAGACGAGCATGATCGCCAAGGCGCCGAAGTCTTCAGGCGCGAGCAGCCGCGCCATCACCACCTGAACGAGGAGCCCCCCGGCCGCCGTGCCGCCGCGCTCCAGAAGCTTCCAAAAAAGCGAGCTCAGGGTCTTCTGCCTCAACTCCGCCTTCGTCACATCCCCCACGGCTTGCTCCTAGCGGCCGCCCGCGGCGTACTTGGCTTCCGTGGCGGCCTTCGCCGCCCGCCACCAGGCTTCATGCGCGCGATACCACGCCACCGTCGCCGCGAGCCCCGCGTCAAAATCGGTGTGCACCGGCGTCCAGCCGAGTTCTGTTCTAAGCTTCGTGGAATCGATGGCGTAGCGTCGATCGTGCCCCGGACGGTCCTTCACCCAATCAAAGTCATCCTCCGAGCGTCCCAGCGCCCGCAGAATCGCCCGCAGCACGGCGAGGTTGTTTCGTTCGCCGTCGGCGCCCACGAGATAGGTTTCGCCCGGCCGCCCCTTCGTCAAAATCGTCCACACCGCCGCACTGTGGTCGTCCACGTGAATCCAGTCGCGCACGTTCAAGCCGTCGCCGTAAAGCTTCGCGCGGCGGCCGGAGAGCAAGTTCGTGATCTGCCGCGGGATGAACTTCTCCACGTGCTGATAGGGCCCGTAGTTGTTGGAGCAATTGGAAATCGTCGCCGCCACGCCGTAGGTGCGGTGCCAGGCGCGCACAAGCAAGTCAGACGCCGCCTTCGTCGAGCTGTAGGGACTCGAGGGCTTGTAGGGAGTGCTTTCAGTAAACCGCGCGGGATCGTCCAGCGCAAGGTCTCCGTAGACCTCATCCGTCGAAATGTGGTGAAACCGCACGCCGTGAGTGCGCGCGGCCTCCAAGAGCGTGTACGTCCCTTCGACGTTCGTCTTTAGAAAAGGCGCGGGATCGGCGATCGAATTGTCGTTGTGGCTTTCGGCCGCAAAGTGCACGCAGGCGTCGGCGCGACGAAAAAGGTCGTTCACGAGCGGCGCGTCGCAGATGTTGCCGTGCACGAACGCCACGCGGTCCGTCGGCAGCCCCGCGAGGTTTTCCTGATTGCCCGCGTAGGTCAAGGCGTCCAACACCGTGATTTTGACGTCCGGCTGATGCTGCACCACCCAGTGCACGAAGTTGGCGCCGATGAAGCCGGCGCCGCCGGTGACGATGAGATTCATGGCAGCTCCTTACGAACGCAGGTCTTCCAAGGCGACGCGCTTCAAGTGCTCGCCGTAGGGGGACTTCCCGTAGAGCGTTGCGGATTCCAGGAGCTTTTCCTTCGTGATCCAGCCCTCGTAGTAGGCAATCTCTTCGGGCGCAGAAATCACCAACCCGGTGCGGTTCTGCACATTCTGCACGAAGTTCGACGCCTCCATCAGGCTGTCCATCGTCCCCGTGTCAAGCCACGCAAAGCCTCGGCCCAGCAACTGTGCCTTCAGGTCGCCTGCTTCAAGGTACAGCCGATTCAAGTCCGTGATTTCGAGTTCGCCCCGAGCCGAAGGCTTCACGCGCTTTGCGAACGCCGTCACGCGGTGGTCGTAGAAGTAGAGACCTGTGATGCAGAAGTTGGACTTCGGGTGCTCGGGCTTCTCCTCCACCGACACCACGTTCTTTTCGTCGTCAAATTCCACGATCCCGAAGCGCTGCGGATCCTTCACGCGGTAGCCGAAGATCGTCGCCTTGCCCGCTTCCGCGTTCTTCACCGCTTCCGAGAGGTTCCGCCGAAACCAGCCGCCGTAGAAGATGTTGTCCCCCAAAATGAGCGCGCAGGTGTCGTCCCCGATGAAGTCCTTTCCGATCAGAAACGCTTGCGCGAGGCCGTCCGGACTCGGCTGCACGGCGTAGGTCAAGTGAATGCCGAAACTGTCGCCGTTCCCCAACAGATGCTCAAAGCGCGGCGTGTCCTCGGGCGTTGAAATGATCAAAATGTCCCGAATGCCCGCCATCATGAGCGTGGAGAGCGGGTAGTAGATCATCGGCTTGTCGTAGACAGGTAGCAGTTGCTTTGACGTCACGCGCGTCAGGGGATAAAGCCGCGTGCCGGAGCCGCCCGCGAGAATGATGCCTTTCATGGGTCAGCTCCTCTGGCAAGCGACGACAATCTTCGCGATGCGCTCGGCATCTTCGACGGCCAAGTCCGCGTAAAGCGGGAGCGTCAAAACGCGCTTGCTCACATGGAGCGCCACCGGCGTCTCATTCACGTCGTACTTCCCGTGGAAGCAGTCAAACGTGTTCGTCAAGGGATAGAAGTACTTTCTCGCGCCAATGCCTTCCGTCGCGAGCGCTTCCATCACTTCGTTTCGCGTCGCGCCAAACGCCTTCTCATCAAACACCACCGGGAAGTAGGCATAGTTTTGCTTCACGTTCGCCTGCACGGGATTGAGC
>CAVACW010000173.1:0-4871 GCA_963587345.1 uncultured Oscillospiraceae bacterium
CTCGCGGCTCAGGCTACTACTGTGTCGTAGCGTACCTAAGCCACTAGCGATACAGATTAACGACAACGAAGCCCGCCAGAGCGGGGAGAACATCCCACTGCACCTCATCAACGCCGTCCAATCGTATGGCGACGTGGAGGCCGCGCAGAAGAATCTTCTCGTGCACGGCGACAACCTTCTCGCTCTGCGCGCCCTCCTTCCCTTCTACAAAGGCAAGGTGAAGTGCATCTACATTGATCCGCCCTACAACACCGGCAGCGCCTTCGAGCACTATGACGACAATCTTGAACACAGCCAGTGGCTCTCCCTCATCTACCCGCGTCTTCAGCTTCTGCGCGAGTTTCTTGCGGATGATGGCTCCATCTGGGTGTCGATTGACGATCGCGAGTGCCACTACCTCAAGGTCATCATGGACGAAATCTTTGGCCGGACGTCGTTTATCGGGGACGTGTCGTGGCAACGAACTTACTCCACCCGCAATGATTCCAAAGGTTTGTGCGTTGAAGTGGAACATATCCTTGCTTATGGCAAGCTGTCCGGATGGAGCCCGCTTCGCCTGCCGCGCACAGCTGAGATGGACAAGAAGTACAAGAATCCCGATAACGACGTAGCACCTTGGAAGAGTTCCGATGCCTTTGCTCCTGGCGCTTCAACACATCAGGGCATGGTCTACGCTGTGCAGAGTCCCTTCACCGGCAAATTTAACTATCCAGCCATTGGTCGCTGTTGGACTTTTGGACAAGAAGATGTGCTGAAAATTATGAACGGGTGGTGCCCCTACAAGTTGGAAGATCTGCATGACGACGCAGAGCGTGCCAAAGTCTGCGGCATTCCAACCGAATTTGTTCGGCCAGGCGTAAAAGGGATTGTGTTGGTTGATGATCTTGATACCGCGAAAGCTAAAGCATTAAAAATTTTAGAAGAAGGTCCTTGGCCTCGCCTTTATTTCACGAAGAATGGCAAAGGCGGTATTGCTCGAAAAACGTATCTCACCAATGTCGAGGGGCGGCTTCCCTCCAACTTTTGGCCTCATGCCGAAGTCGGTCACACCGACGAAGCCAAGAAGGAGATCCGCAAGCTTTTTGACGCTGACGTCTTCGCTACGCCGAAGCCCGAACGCCTCATCGAGCGGGTTCTCACCATCGCCACGAAGTCAGGAGATCTCGTCCTTGACTCCTTCCTTGGCTCAGGCACTACAGCCGCCGTCGCGCACAAGATGGGCCGTCGCTGGATCGGCATTGAGCTCGGCGAACATGCCAAGACGCACTGTGTCCCGCGCATGGAGAAGGTCATCGCAGGTGAACAAGGCGGCATCAGCAAGGAAGTCAACTGGCAAGGAGTCGGCGGGTTCACCTACTGCGAGCTGGGCGACGCTCTGCTGGACAATATCGGTCTCGTGTCGGAAAGCGTTGACTTCAAAACGCTCGCCGCTTACATCTGGCTGACGGAAACTAAACTGCCGATCCTGCCGCAGGAGTCGCCTCTCGTTGGGGTTCACGAAGGAACTGCGATCTATGTTCTCTACGGAGCGCCCGCAGGCGATCCTGATCACAACGGCGTGGTGCTGACGCGTGATCGTCTCAAGCAGTTGCTCGCCAGCTACCCGCACGAGGGAGAGAAGATCATCTACGCTGATGCCATCGCTGGCATTTCGGATCAGGAGTTGCAGGCAATGCACGTCACCTTCAAACAGATTCCGCACGATATTCAGGAGTAGACGATGAAGCCGATGCAGCTCAAAAACTACCAGATCGAGTCGCTCGACCGCATTGCGTCCTTCTTTTCTGAATGCCGCAAACGCCCCGTGGCCGAGGTCTATGCCGAACGAAGCCAGCAGCTGGCGAATCAGCAGTTGAAGTACTTCGACTATTTGAACGGTGCTCCCGCCGTCTGCCTTCGCGTTCCGACGGGGGGCGGCAAGACCATCATCGCCGCTGCGGCCATTAAGCGCATCGATGACGCGTACACGCAGACGGGCGCTCCCGTTGTCGTGTGGCTCACGCCTTCGGATGCCATCACGACGCAAACCTATCGGGGGCTCTCCAACCCAGAGCACCCGTACCGCCAGCTCATTGACCGCGACTTCGGCGCTGAAAACGTCGCCGTCTGCAAGACTGAATCTTTCGAGCAGCTTTCGCCCTCAGACTTTGGCAAGAAGTGCATCATCCTTGTTGCCACGAACCAGACCTTCAACATCACGAAGACGTCACAGCGCACGATCTACTCCTTCAAGGAATCGATGGAGCGATTCTTCACGAACCTTGCGCCGCAGCAGGTCGAAGGACTGGAACGCGTTACGGCGGAAGAAGTAGCCGCTCATCCCGAGGGCGTCTTGAAGGAAAGCGATGTCGGACAGGTCAAGTATTCGATTGCCAATCTGCTTCACCTCTTTCATCCGATCATCATCGTGGACGAGGCGCACAACGGGCGCACCGACACTTTCTTCAAGACGCTCAGTCGTCTCAACCCGGCGGCGTGTCTTGATCTCACTGCGACGCCGGTTGAGAAAAACAACATCATTCACTCCGTTTCTGCCTGGGAACTGAAGGCGGAAAACATGATCAAACTGCCGGTGATTCTTGGAGAGCACACGGGCGGCTGGGAAAACTGTCTGATGGAGGCGGCGGCTCTGCAAAATCGTCTGGAAGGCCTCGCCGCAGGCGAAAGCGATTACATTCGCCCCATCGTGCTCATTCAGGCGGAGCAGAAGGGGCGCGAGCCGGGGCCGGATGCCGTGAAGGCGTATCTCATGGAGACGCTGAAGATTCCGGAAGCGCAGATTGCTATCGCCACGGGCAAGATAAAGGAGTTGAAGGACGTTGATCTTGCGTCGCCGCAGAGTGCCATCCGCTTCGTCATCACGGTGGAAGCGCTCAAGGAAGGCTGGGATTGCCCGTTTGCTTATGTTCTCTGCGGCCTGCAACCCATTCAATCTGCCAAGGACATCGAACAGCTTCTAGGGCGCGTGCTCCGCATGCCTTACGCGTCGCCTCGATCGGACAATTCCCTTGCGCTTTCTTACGCTCAGATTGTCTCCGAGGAAACGATGGCGCTTGCCACGCTTCTCAAGGACCGTATCGTGCATAACATGGGGTTCAACGCCATGGAAGCGATTGATCTCATTCGCGACCAGACGTCACGTGACGAGAAGCCGACAACCCCCAATCTTCCTCATATTGAACCGACGCCTGTTGCTAAGCCAGAGCGTCCGATTCTCGTGCCGCTGAAGGTCGAGGTTCCTGCGAAAGTCGTTGCCGCTGTCGAGAAGTCGGGGACTGGCGGCCTCGTGAGCGTGAAGCCGCAATCCTTTGCAGGCGGCAACTTCAACGTGGTCGTGTCTGTGAGCACGAAAGCCACGGATGAGGATCTGAAGAAATTCCAGAAAGAACTGATCAGCGCCGTGGGGGCCAAGGAAAAGACCTCGGTTGAGACGCAGATGGAGGATTTGCGAAACCAGCTTGCCAAGGCGCGACATCCCCTTGAGGAGGAGCCTTTCCCTGCGATTCCTCTTCTCTGCTTTACTGATAAAAGCGGTGAGGTGCGCGTTCTTGATCGACAGAACGCCGTACATGACCCATGGAACCCCAACCTCGGGGCAGCCAAACGGTTGCCGGATTCTTTTTCAATGGAGGACGCTGTTCGCCGCTATTCGCTTGACGTGGATGAAAAGCGGCATCTCACGCAGTCAGAAGTTTCGAATGGGAATGTCACTCAGTTTGTTCAGCGCAGCTTGAAAGGGTTTGCTTCTGTCTCAGTCGAGGATCTTGTGAACGGCCTTGCTGCCCGACTTGCTCGGCCAGATGTTTTGCCGCGCATGATGCATCGCTTTGTAGACAACATCGTGGAAGGGCAGCTGATTGGCGAACAGGGATTCAGCGTTGCCCAGATCTATGCCGCGCGTGTGAAGGTAGAAAATGCACTGCGGGATCTGCTCTCCCGCAACTATGAAATGGCGATGGTAGAAGGTTTCCAAGAAGCACTTGATCTCGCTTGCGATACGCCGAATGCTCCGGATTTCCAGTTTGTTTACGATATAGCTCACTATCCCGCCAACAACGTCTATCAGTTGCGAGGCGATTCCATGGTCTTCAAGAAGCATTTCTATCCGCAGATTCACGACTTGCAGTACCTCACGCCGGCGAAAAAAGTCACCGAAGAATATCTCTGTGCCCAAGCCATTGAAAACTGCGCCAAGGTGAAGCGTTGGGTGAGAAACATCGAAAAGAACAAATACTCCTTCCGCTTGCCGCTTGCGTCGGGTTACTTTTATCCTGACTTTGTGGCCGAACTGACGGACGGCCGCATTCTCGTTGTGGAGTACAAGGGGGCCGACCGTGCGACCAACGCTGATTCTCGTGAGAAGAACTACGTCGGGAAGCTTTGGGCTGATCACAGCAATGGGCGCGGCCTTTTTCTCTTCGGGTTGTTGGAGGACGACAGGAGACGAAATATCGCTCAACAAATCGATGACATTATCAAAGGATGTCTCTAATTTTAAATAAAATCATGACTGCTTATGAAACGTAAGCGGTCGATTTCTAATAGGGATAAAAAATGAACCACTCGAAGAATCATCTCACTGTCGCGGCGGTTGCCGTGGCGCTCGCCTTTGGCTCCGCTTCGGCTTTTGCCGAGGACTTCAAGCTCACTGCCGACACAACGATTTCAGCTAGCGATCTTGAGAACGGCCTTTACGTGAAACATCTTGAGGCGTCTGAAGATCGCAACACCTTTGAGGTCACGGGGCTCCCCGCCAGTCAGACGAAGTACAGCCTCGTGGCTGCGGCGGGTACGAGCTACCTCACGGAAAACACGCTCACTATGACGGGGCTCAAGCTGAGCGGCAACAACGCGGTGCTGCAGGCGATTGG
>CAVACW010000174.1:0-4829 GCA_963587345.1 uncultured Oscillospiraceae bacterium
GGTCCGTGGCCCCGAGCTTCAAGATCGCCTACGTCCCCACGTTCGGCGACAAGGAGATCTCGGTTCTCGGCTCCGATCAGACCGTGATCGACACGAGCCCGGTGCAGGGTGACTTCGGCATCCGCGCTCAGAAGGGCAACCTCCTTATCAACGCCAACTTCATGGTGGGCGGCGGCAAGGACGGCACGTCCTCTGTGGGCGGCAAGGTCGGTTTGAAGTACGTCTTCTAACCCTCACCTGACGCAGTAATCCCCTGACAATGCGGGCGGCAGAGCAATCTGTCGCCCGCTTGAATTTTGGGGTTGTCCCCGACAAGATCATTTGTCAATGCCCCCGTTGACGGAACCAGCATGAAACCTGTTGCCAATCCGCCACAGCGATCTCTAACGCCGCCCCATCACCTCGTTCGATCGCCTTTCGTCCGATACCCTGCCGCTTCCCTTCTTTTCCTGCGCGAATTTCATACGAAATCGTCATTCCCAAAAAGCACATCCCTCAGCACACTAAAAAATGCACTCTGATGCACTAAAAAACGGTTCATGAAAAGTTGCTTTTGCCCCCCCGAAATACACTGATATTAGATGTTTTTTTCGACATCATAATGGAACCTCGAGGAGTCACCATGAACAAAGTCTTTCAGGTCGTATTCAACGCTTCCCGCGGCATGTATGTCGCCACGAGCGAAAACACACCAGTCCACGGCAAGAAGAACACAAAGCGCGCCGCGCTCGCTGTTGCCACAGCCGCCGCGCTGGCCATCCTCACCGGCCCTGCCGCTCAAGCACAGGACATCATCGATCAAACCATTGCCTCTCAATCGAGCACCACGGCGGGCGGCGCGCTGACCCTTGAAAAGGACGACACCAACGCCGTCAGCAATTCAAACTTCACGGAAAATACGGCCGTGACGCACGGCGGTGCCCTCGCCATCAAGAAGAACACCACCGTCTCAGGTTCTTCCTTCACGAAAAACCTGCAGTCCTCCACCGACACGGACACCGCTGGCGGCGCCGTTTTCATTGACGGCTCCGTCGTCACCATGTCCAAGTCAAATTTCACCGACAACACGGGCTTTCTGGGCGGCGCCATCAACGTGCGCAACGGCTCCAGCCTTACGGTGACGGAGGCGAATTTCACTGGCAACAAAGCCAATGGTTTCGGCGGCGCCATCTCAGACTATGAAGACAAAGCTGGGGCCGTAAAAAACGAATTCATCAACATCAGCAGTTCCGTCTTTGAAAACAATCAGGACAACAAGGGCGGCGGTGCCTTGCAGGTCGTCAACACGAAGACGGTGACGATCGCCGACTCGGAATTCAAGAACAACCACTCCGCTGGCAAAGGCGGTGCCATCCAAATTGAAAACGGCACCAGCCTTACCGCCACTGACACTGTTTTTACTGGCAACAGCACCGACTACTGGGGCGGCGCCATCCGCCTCCTCAACGCCGACGTGACGATCAACGCCACGAAAGACTTGGCCATGACGGGAAATCAGGCGGAACAGGATTCCGCTATGTCGACGAAATACAGCGACATGGGCGGATTTGCCTACCTGCAGGGCGGCTCCACGCTGACGCTCGCCGCGGAAGGTGCCGGCACGCTCACAATCGGCGACGCAGCATCTTCCGACAAGACGATCGACTCCATTGCTTCGCTTGGTGGCTATGCCTCCTCCGCCAACGAACTCATCCTCAAGGGGAATGTTGTCATCAACAGCTCGCTGGAGGCTTTCTCTGACAAGATCACCATAGCGGACAACGCCAAGATCACAACGGCGACAGGTTTTGCTTCAAATCGCATCTCGCTTCAAGCGGACATCAACGGCTACCCCACCATTGCCTATGACGACTACGGCACCTCCGAGCTCGTCATAGGAAAAAATGCCTCCCTCAGCATGGGCGATCTCGTCATCAACCGCGCAGGCTGGACAGGCACCGGGGACGAGCGTTCCTATAACGATCCCGGCGTCCGTGTTACAGCCGGCGAGGGCAGCACGCTGAACCTCAACTCTCTCACGGTGAACACCAAGAAGTACGCTTCCAAGGGAGCCGAAACCAACATCACCACCACGGGCTACGGCGTGTTCAACCTTACTGGTGCCACAGTGAATGTCACAAACGGCGTCAATCTGGCGGATGCCGATGCCCGCCTCGACGTCGCTGGCTCCGGTGACTTCAATGCAAAGGGCGGCCTCACGATTGCCGGCGCTACTGCAAAGTTTGATGTCAACAATCTGGCCGTTGAGTCAACCATCAACAACAAAGACAACGACTCTGCCGTCTACGTAGCCGAAGGAACATTGAACGCTTCTGCAAAAGAAGCCATCCGCATAACTGCCAACAAGGGTACAGGGCTTGATCCGGTTGGTCTTTCTGTCCTTGGCAACGGCACGGCCACCTTGACAGCGGAAGAGATTTCCATCACATCTGACGCAGTCGGCATTAGCGTCACAGACACCGCCACCGTCTCGCTGAATGGCGCAACCGTGATCAATGCCAGCAAGGCGCTTCAGGGAACCGGCAATCTTGTCGTGAACGGCTCGCTCACCCTGTCCAAAGACAGCGATGTCTCTGGCTATACGGGCAAGATCACCCTTGGCGCGGGCAGCGAGCTTAATGCGTCCTTCGCCACCGCCTACAGCGGTGCGTCGATCAACGCCAACGATAGAACCTTATCCCTCACCGAAGACATCAAGGGTAACCTGCAGTTTGATGAGCAATCAAAGCAAGGCACCTTCATCATCGCTGACAACTTCAAATACGACAGCTCTGAAGATCTCACGACGCTGGCTGACATCTACAACAAGCAGGTCATCCTGAGCCTCAAAAACGCGGAGTTCACCGGTTCCGGAACGACTTCGCTTGTGGACGGCGTCATTCAGAACAACGCCACTGCAAAAGTAGAAACGCAAACCGATGGCAACAAAACAACTGCTTCCATCGGCAGCAACGACCAAGCCGTTTCCACCGGCGCTCAGACGCTCGTCATTGAGACCAAAGACGGCGAAACGGCCGAGGTCACTGTCGCTAAAGACAGTAGCTTGACGATCACGGGCAAGACGGACGGCAGCGCCACCGAAAATGCGTTCATTGAAAACGCTAGTAACGTCACCCTCAATGAGGGCGCCACGCTCAATCTGGGCACAAGCAGCGCCTCTTCGAGTGACAACGTCGTCAAGGGTTCGCTTGTTGATCTGACGCTCAATAAGGCAACGCTCAACGTGACGAACGCCGAAGTTGCCGCCTCTGAGCTGAAGCTCACAAACGCGTCGGCTGTCACCATGACGAACGCCACCGTCACCGCCACAGCACTGGATCTTGGCGCAAACTCTTCGATGAGCGTCACGAATTCTGCAGTTACGACGCCTACGCTAAAGCTTGACGAGTCGGCTACCGTTACGGTGGAAGGCGGCTCCGTCACGGCAGGAGAGTCGCTTGATCTTGGCACAAGCGCCAAGCTGGAAGTGCAAAATGCCAGCGTCGAAACCCCCAAGCTGACGTTGTCTGATTCGGCCTCCGTCAAGGTGACCAACGGTTCCGTCACCACGCAGGAATCGCTGGCACTCGGCTCGAACGCCAAGCTCGAGGTGACGAGCGCAGCCGTCAGCACGCCGAAGCTCTCACTTGGCAATAGCGCGGCCGTCACGATGAAGGAAGCTACGGTGACAGCCGATGCCATGAACCTCGGCGAAAAAGCCTCGCTCACCGTAGAAAAGTCAACCGTCACCACGACGGCTCTCGAAGGTGCCAAGGACGTCAAGATTACGCTGGGCACAAAGGACTTCGCCGGTTCGCTTCATACGGCAACGCTCGCCCTCAACAACGCCATGATCTTCCTGGATCCTGCCTGGGAGAACGGCGATGAAGTAGCTGACGTCGAAAACGCCTCCTTCTTCTCAGCAAGCTCCGTTTCCAACGCCAACGGCACCGTTGTAGCTGGGCAAAACTCCGTCGTAGCACTTGGGGCAACCAAGTCTGAAGCCATCGCCGCCATCAAGAAGCTCTCTCAACTGAACGACGGCTTCTTCTGGGGCAAGAAGGGGCTCACCGCCGGCCTCTATCTGGGACAGACCTTTGACGCTACGAACGCCAAGATTTTGGTGAACGGCAAGCTCACGACAGCACCCAATGAAAATGAAGTCAAGAATGGTGTCACCATTCAGTCGCAAGGCTTGCTCGCCATCAACCAGAAGTCAGTGGGCAGCAAGGCGATCACTGGCAAGCTCACGCTGGAGAACAACAGCTACATCGGCCTCGTCGATGCCACGGGCGAAGACCTGACGCTTGCTGATACCGTTGCATTAGGAGAAGGGGCCACCGATGCCGATGTCCGCGTCGTCACCGACAACCCGTTCGTCACCGGCAAGTTGGTTTCCGCCGAAAATAAAATCAAGTCGTCGGTCGACGCCACCAACGGCCTGAGCGCCCTTGCCTCCACTGGCATGCAGGCCATGACCCGCCGCGCGGACTCGGTGCTCGCCCAGACGATCGCCGACCGCACGTCCGTGGATCAGGACTACGCCTCGGGCCTTGGCCTCTGGGTTGACGTCACGGGCGAACGCTATCAGGCCGACAAACTGGACAACAACGGCTCGTTCAAGTCCGACATGGGCTACGGTGCCTTCGGCGGCGACTTCGCCATCACCGAAGACCTCTCCGCCGGCGCCGCGATTCAGTACGGCAAGGGCACGGTTCGCAGCTCCGTCTCCAACATCAAGAACAGCATCGACAGCTACGGCATCACCGCCTACGGCTCGATGAAGTTCGGCGACGCGAAGGTCGTGGCGGAAGCTTCTTACATCAAGAACGAGAACGACATCACGTCCT
>CAVACW010000175.1:0-4819 GCA_963587345.1 uncultured Oscillospiraceae bacterium
ATGTGGCCGAAGACCAGAAGGTCAGTGAGCGCGTTGCGGCCGAGGCGGTTGGAGCCGTGCACGCCCCCCGTCACTTCGCCCGCAGCGTAGAGGCCGGGAATCACGCGACCCTTCTCGTCCAGAACCTGCGTCTTTTCGTTGATCTTGAGGCCGCCCATCGTGTGATGGATCGTTACGGTGATGGGAACGGCGTAGAAGGGGGCCTTCTCCACGGTGTTGCCGATGAGGATCTTCGGCACCGGCAGCGACTTCGTGTTCTGCGACTTCGCGGCGTCGTTGTAGGCCTTCATCGTCGCAAGGAGGGCGTCCTCCTTGATGCCGGCGGCTTGGGCGAGCTCGGAGAGCGAGTTCGCCTGATAGGCGTAGCCGTGGGCGAGGGCGTTCTTCATCAGGTCGTCGCGCACCTTCTTCTGGTCAATCGTCTGCTGGTCAAAGATGGAGTAGACGACCTGACCGGGCTGCTTCAGGATGCTGTTGGAAAGTTCGTCGCGGCGGCCCGTTTCGTCAATGAAGCGCACGCCGTTCTTGTTCACGTAGGGCGTGTCCTGCGGACGGCCGGCGATGGCGGACTCGACGTTCCCGTTCTGGGGATTGCCGTGCGGATGGATCTGAATCCACTTCATGCCGGTAAGCGCAGCGCCTGCCGCCACTGCTTCGTTGATCACTTCGCCCGTGGTGCCAGGCTGGTTCGAAGTTGCAATGACGGAGATGTGGTTGTACTTCTTCACCATCGCGAGGTTGGCGCCGTAGCCGCCCGCCGCGAGAATGACGTTCTTCGCGGTGAAGGTGTGGGTCTTTCCGTCCTTGTCCGTTGCCTTCACGCCCGTGACGCGGCCGTTCTTGGCGCGCACGAGGCTCGTCACCTTCATCGACGTGTAGATGTGGGAGCCCGCCGCGGTCACCTTGTCTGCCAGCGGCTTGATGTAGGCGTCGTAGGTGGAAATGGGCGTCTTGCCGTCCGCCTGGCGAGGCCACTGGCCGCGCGGGTAGATGCCGCCGATGCCGACGTCAATCCAGTGGCGCGGCACGTGAAACCACGTCATGGAGGACTGGCCCTCGAGCCACTGCATGGCTTCGGTGGCGTGCTGGGCCATCGTGAGGACGAGCTTCGGATCGTTCTTGCAGTCGCCGCCCATGATGGTCTGCAAAGCAAAGAGTTCGGGCGAATCGAAGATGTACTTCTTGCCGGCGGCGTCATGCGCAGCGAGCTGCTTCTTCACGACCGTCTGCAGACGCGCGGCTTCCTTGCTGCAGGGCGCACGGTTCGTGTACTTCGCGATGATGTCGCGCACGGCGGGCGTCATGTCAAGAAGCTTCTCGGGCTCGGGGTCGATTGCGGACATGTTGCCTTCGCTGCGGGCGGTGTTGCCGCCGATCATCGCCATCTTTTCGAGAACCACCACCTTGGCGCCGCCGTCCACGGCGGTTGCGGCGGCCACCATGCCGGCGCCGCCCGCGCCCACGACGATGACGTCAGCCTTTGTGACGAGTGGAGCAGCCGCGGTCGTGTCGCCGGCGGCCTTCTTCGCGGTGAACTTCGCGTCAGCGCCCGCCTTGGCAAGCGCCTTCGTGACCGCGGACTTGATGGCGTCAGACGTCACCGTGGCGCCCGTCACGCCGTCAACGCCCGCAGTCTGCGCCGCGGTGATGGCGCCGGGGAGCTTTTCGACGGCGAGCGTGCCGATCCCAGGCGTTTCGCCGTGCTTGGCGACGCGCACGGATTGAATTCGGTCGGCGGTCACCGTCACTTCAACCGTGACGGCGCCGTTGCGGCCGGTGACGGTTTCCGTGTAGACGCCGGGCGTCATGGCGCTGGCGGCGCTCGTGAGGCTGGCGACGAGGACGGCGGCCCAGGTAAGTCGCATCGAAAGCTTCATGGTGGGTTTTCTCCATAGCAAAGAATTGATCCGGCTTTGTTTTTCAAGAGGGGCCGGACGATTGGGAGCGATTCTAGGAAGTGACAACTCTTCGGAAAATAGGCTAATGTACGACTTCGAATGTCAGATTTCGGAGGGAATTCATGCCAAACGGCGTACTGCTTTCGACGGAGGCGGCGACGGATCGCCGGTTCCCGGACTATGCGGCGGGGATTGACGGCGAGGCGCTCGTTTTCTTTGTGACGCTCTCCGAGGTGCATTCGCTGCCGCGCGCCGCGGAGCGGCTGGGGATCAGCTTGTCGTCCGCAAACCGCCTGCTTGCCAAATTGCGGGACTACTGGGGCGAGCCGCTTTTTGTGCGAAGCGGCTTTCAGATGACGCCTACGGAGTCCGCAAAGCACCGGCTGCCGCGCGTTCGCTCGATTTTGAAGGCGCTCTCGGCCCTCAAAAATCCGGAATCGACGGTGGATCCTGCGACCTTGAGAACGACGGTGCGCGTCGCCGCCTACGACAACGCGTGCGCCGTGGGCGTGGCGTCGATCTTCCGGGACTTTCAGGCAAAGCTCCCGCACGTGATGTTTCAGGTGATCCAGTCCGATGGCAAGCTTTTTGACGATCTGCTGGCGGATCGCCTTGACATGGCATTTTTTGCGCGGCAAGGACTGCCGCCTGAACTGCATGCGGCGCCTGTCTTCTCAACGCCCTACGTCGTGTTGGTCGCCAAGGGGCACTCTTTGGAAAAGCGCGCGGAAGCGACCGGGGCGCTGGATCGGGAGGATCTGCAGTCCTGGCGGCAGGTCCTTGTCAACACGCAGCCCAACCGAGACCGCTCGCCCAACAGCCCGGCGGGCGGCTGGTTCAACCCAGCCATTCCCGGGCGGATTGCGGCGGTGCTGCCGTTCTTTCTGGCCGTGCCCTTGATGCTCGAAGGCACAGACAACTATTCGGTGGTGCCGGAGGCGCTCGCGCGGCTTTTTGTGGACGAGGAGAAGTTCAGCCTGCTCCCTGTGACCGAAAAGGCGCCGAAGTTGACGGTGTCGCTTGCGTGGCACGAGCGCACGCACGGCGATCCCGCGTTTCAGCTCATCCGCAGCAACCTTCTGGTGATGGCCGCGGAGCGCGTGGCGGCGCTTCTCGCCCGCCGGCCGAAAGCGCTCGTAGAGAGCTCGATCGCTTGAAAAATGGCGGGAAATTTTGAGGGAAGGCGGTACAATCCCGCCTTTCTCATTTTTCCGGCGCGCTTCAATCGAAAGCGCGAGTTCTTTTTCCTTTGGTGAAGTCAATGTCTGAAGACAAGCAGTGCCCGACCTCAAAATCTGAAACCCTGGCCGAAAAGACGGTCAAAAAGTATGAGGTGACGCCCGACATCGTGGAAGCGATGCAGACCATCAAGCGCGGCACCGACACGCTCCTTCTGGAAGAAGAGCTCGAGCAGAAGCTCGCGCGCTCGAAGGCGACCGGCGTTCCGCTGCGCTGCAAGCTGGGCCTTGACCCCACGGCCCCGGACATTCACATCGGCCACACGGTGGTCTTGAACAAGCTGCGCCAGCTGCAGGATCTCGGCCACACGGTGATCTTTCTGATCGGCGACTTCACGGCGGCGATCGGCGATCCGTCGGGCCGCAACGTGACCCGTCCGCCGCTCTCGCCGGAGCAGATCAAGGTGAACGCGGAGACGTACCTCGCGCAGGCGGGGCTGGTTCTGGATCTCTCGAAGACCGAAGTTCGCTACAACTCCGAATGGAACAATCAGCTGGGGGCCGAAGGCCTCATTCGTCTCGCAAGCCGCTACACGCTCGCGCGCCTCTTGGAGCGCGATGACTTCGCGAAGCGCTACGCGCAGCAGCTTCCGATTGCCATGCACGAGCTCATCTACCCCTTGATGCAGGGCTATGACTCGGTGGCCTTGAAGTCCGACATTGAATTGGGGGGCGCCGATCAGCGCTTTAATCTCCTCGTCGGCCGCGAACTGCAGCGCCAGTATGATCAGGAGGCGCAGTGCATCCTTACGATGCCGCTTTTGGTGGGCCTGGATGGCGTTGTGAAGATGAGCAAGAGCAAGCACAACTACATCGGCATCACCGATACGCCCGACGACATGTTCGGCAAGGTGATGAGCATCTCGGACGCCCTGATGTGGGACTGGTACGATCTTTTGAGCTTGAAGTCCAACGCCGAGATCGCGTCGATCAAGACGGAATGCACCGAAGGCGGCCGCAATCCGCGCGACGCGAAGGTGCTGCTTGCGAAAGAAATCATCGAGCGCTTCCACTCTGCGGCGGACGCCGAGAAGGCCGAAGCGGAATTCAATGCGCGCTTTCGCGGCGGCGCGGCGCCCTCGGACATCCCGGAAGTGACCGTGGCGGCGGAAGGCGGCGAAATCGGCATCATGAAGCTCATCAAGGAGGCGGGGCTGGTGCCAAGCAACGCCGAAGCCGGCCGCAACATCGACCAGGGCGGCGTGAAGCTGGAGGGCGAGCGCGTGAGCGACCGCGGCCTCAAGGTGAAGGCCGGCACCTACACGGTGCAGGTCGGAAAGCGCCGCTGGGCCCGCATCACGGTGACCGCGAAGTGATTGCACTCCTGCAGCGCGTGACGCACGCCGAGGTGGCGGTGGACGGGAAGACCGTCGGCGCCGCTGGGGCCGGCCTCATGGTGCTCGTCTGTGCGGAAAAAGGCGATACGGACGAAAAGGCCGTGCGCCTAGCTTCAAAGCTTCTGAAGTTCCGCGTCTTTCAGGACGAAGCAGGGAAGATGAACCGCTCCGTCGTGGACGTGAAGGGCGACCTGCTGCTCGTCTCACAGTTCACGCTCGCCGCGGACACGGCCTCCGGCAATCGCCCGAGCTTTTCGTCCGCGGCCGATCCCGAAACGGGGCGGCGCTTGTACGAGCTTTTTGTGTCGGAAGTAAAAAAGAGCGGCCTGCGCACGGAGACGGGCGT
>CAVACW010000176.1:0-4768 GCA_963587345.1 uncultured Oscillospiraceae bacterium
CCGGAGGAGTACGCCGAAGAAAAGGAAGTCAGCTATGACGATCTTGATGCTTCGACGGATTTCGACGGCATAAGCGACGTCGTGCTGCTCACGCAGGCAGGCTACCTCACCATCAAGAAGCGAGTCGATCAGTTCTTCCGCGTCGGCTATCCCAACAAGGAGGTGGCGGATTCTCTGGCAAGGCTCTACACCAATATGCTGCTGCGCAATCGATCGTTCGATTCCTATGGTGCTGGGGAACTCGCCCAAGCCGTGTGCGACGGCAACGCCGATTCTCTCTTTGAACAGGTCAATCATGCCTTCGCCGCCATCGACTATCAGCAGCATCCCATTGCTAATGAAAAGCACTGTCAGGCTTTCCTTCTCGTTTTTCTGAAGGGGCTCGGCTTTTCCGCCGTTCCTGAGCAGCACGGCGTGCTGGGGCGAAGCGATTTGGAAGTCGATGCGCCGAAGGTGCACTGGGTGTTTGAGCTCAAGTACCAGCACAAGGACGAGTCCGTTGACGCGCTGCTCGCAAAAGCCTCGGCGCAGATCGAGGAAAAGCAGTACGGCGCGGCGTCGTTGAAGCCCCTCATTCGAGTTGCTGCGGTGTTCTCTGAAGAGAAGCGGCAGTTTGTGCGCTGGCAAAGGCTCTGACGCCAAAGAAAAGCCTCGCCGCTATGTGAGAGTGACGAGGCATGACGGGGAACCTGCGGGCTCCCTTTGTTTTCCGGCGGTCCGGCGACGGGCCGTTACGCGTTGACCGCGCGCTCCTTCGTGAGGAACGAATCAAACGCCGCCCAGATGAGGCGAATGGGCTTGTTTTCCGTATGCGCGCGCATGGCCTCGGAGAGGTCGTCCAACCACGGGCCGAAGTGCGCCTGCACGAACGTCTTCGTGTCGCGCTTGCTTTCGATCAGGTACGCAAGGAACCCGAGCATCACGCTCAGGTGATCCTCCGGCAGGTTGTCCTTGGCGGTCGCCACGACGCCCGCGGCGCGATAAGCCTCGCGAGCCGCAAGGCACGGCTCCTGACAGTTCAAGTGCGAGCCGCTTGTCCACGCGGACTGGCAGAGCGAAATAGTTTCTTCGCCCACCCCATAGAAGAGCTTCGCCCACTCCTTCCGCTCGTTTCGCGTCACGATGAGGCCCGTCGTCGTATCCCCCAGCGCTTCGGAAACCGCGGGCCAGTAAGACCCGACGGAGTCATGGAAGAGTCCGCGGAAGAATTCGGAGAAGTAGCGGCAGCAGAAGGCGCGTTCGGCGGGTGTCATAGTTTGTTTTTATCACTCGTAAAAAGACGCCGCAGAAGACGCCTTTCGAGCTTCCTCTGCGGTTGAGATTTGAGGCTGGCAGGATAAACCAAAAACCGGTTTCCTGCCTCACCTCTTTACGGCGGGTCTCGGAACTACTTTGAGATTCGCGGCTTTTCCTTTTCTACATTCATGTGCCGGCCGATGTAGCGAATTTTGGGCTCGGTGCCTGCCGCCTGGTTCATGGCCTTGGCGGCCGCGATGAGGGGCTTGGTGGCCTCCGTCGGGTTGTCGTAGTCCACCCAGGTCATGGCGTGGATGCCGCAGGCTTCGACGCAGGCGGGGGCCTTTCCAACGCTCGTGCGGTGCGTGCAGAGCGTGCAGTGCTCGGCGCGGCCGGGCTTGTGCTGCTGCCACGCCTTCAAGGGGCGTTCAGCCAAGGGGGCTTTGTCGTCAAAGTAGCTCGTCTTCCCCGTCGTGTTGAACTGCGGCGCGCCGTAAGGGCAGGCCTTCGCGCACATCTGACAGCCGATGCACTTTTCGTGGTCGACCAAGACTTCGCCCGCGGGCCCCTTGTAGATTGCCTTCATGGGGCACGCCGGCAGGCATGCAGGCTTCTCGCAGTGCATGCAGGAGACGCGGAACCAGTTGATGACCTGATCCTTTTCGTTTTCCGAGCGCCGGATGGTTTCATAAAAGATCCCGGGCGCGACCTGATTTTCTTCCTTGCAGGCGACGGCGCAGGCGTAGCAGCCCACGCAGCGGTCGATCTGAACAATGATGCCGTATTTGGACATGATGACCCTCCCCTTACGCCTTCGTTACCTGAACGCACACGTCGTTGCAGCACGGGTAGCCAGAAATCGGATCCCAGTTCTGTCTCGGAATGAGCACCTGAGTCTCCTGATCGCCGCGCCAGCCGTACTGGGCGTCAATGACGCCCTTGGGGCAGAGAATCGTGGAGCGCACGAGGGCGCGCACCTTCGTCTTGCAGTAGGGCGACGTGATCCAGACCTTGTCCCCTTCCTTGATGCCGCGAGCGCGGCAGTCGGCGGGGTTCATGTCGATCACGGACTGCGGCTCGATTTCGAGGAGGTACGGCTGGTCCGTGCGGGTCTTTGAATGCGTGATGTACGGGCGCCGCGTCCCGTTGATGAGCTTCAAGGGGTAGGCCTTCGTGGGACGAGGCGGCTCCACGTATTCCGGCAGGCCCGGCTGGCCGTGCTTGGCCTGAATCGAAGAAAAGAGCTCGATCTTTCCAGAAGGCGTGTTGAACCCGGGCTTGCCGTCCGCGCGCAACAGTCCCAGCTCGTACTTCTTTGATGCGGGCTTCGGGAACCACTCGCAGACCTTCACTTCGGGGAGCATCGCCTGACGTTCGGCGTAGCTCGTGCCCCAGGCGTTTAACATGGAGTCGCAGGCCTTCACTGGATCGCCGTCAAAGAAAAGCTTCGAGTCGCCCGTCACGGCGCAGCCGATCGTCAACGCAATCTTCCAGTCTTCCCATGCCTCGCCCAGGGGCTTCACGGGCTTTCTTGCGCTCACCTTGCGGCCGTGCACGCCAAAGGGCGCGTAGCGCTCGTAATTCATGGCGGCGGGGAGCACCAAGTCGAGGTTCTCGTGGCTCTCCTTGCGGTAGAAGTAGTCGGTCGCGAAGGCGAAGTCGAGGTGCTTGAACGCCTCCTTGTACGCCTCAGGGCTCGGCCAAATGAGCATGTTGAAGCCAAACCCGGCGAACGCGCGGATGCGGCCCGCCTTCACCATCTCGGGAAGCATGTTGGGGTTCCCGAGAACTTGCATCTCGTTCCAGATGGGTGCGAAGTCGCGGTCGATGCGCTTTGCCTTCTGCTGGGGTTCGTTGAACCACGGCTGATCAATGAAGGTGCGCGTGAAGCCTTCGTCCCAGCGGATGTAGTCGTAGGGCCAGTCTTCAAAGGAAGCGGCGCCCGGAATGTCGACGTTTCCGGTCAAGGCCATCAGCAGCGACATGGCGCGCACGTTGTTGCAGCCGTTGTGCTGGTGCGGCACAGACTGGCCGGGGAGCATCATCGAGGCAGGGCCGTTTGTTGCGAACAGGCGGGCAGCCGCGACCACTTTGTCGGCCTTGACGCCCGTGATTTTCTCCACGTACGGCGGCGTGAACTTCTCGCAGTAGGCGACGAGCTTCTCGTAGCCCGTGCACCACTTCGCAACGAACGCCTGATTGACGAGGCCTTCCTTCACGAGAACACGGATCATGCCCCACGCCAGGGCGCCGTCGGTGCCTGGATAAAGCTGCAGATGAATGTCCGCCTGCTCGGCCACCTTCGTGCGGCGGGGGTCGACCACGATCAGCTTGATTCCTCTCGCCTTCTGCTTCAAGAGGTTGTTGAAGAACTTGTGCGGCGACGCCCAGCTGCCGTTCTTCCCCATGATGAGGCAGCAGCCCGTCTTGGGCGTGGGGCCGCCAGAGATCTCAGCGCCGTAGGAGAGTTCGAGAGCGTGCACGTACGCGAGGTTGCACGCCACGGAACTTTCGCAGCCGTAGTTGGGAGACCCGAAGTAGCGTGCAAGACGCATGACGGGCGGACGCGGCTCCTTGGGGTCGCCCGCATAAAAGAGGACGCGGTCGGCGCCGTACTTCGCCTTCACTTTGTTGAGATTTTCCGCGATCATCTTGATCGCCTCATCCCACGAGATGCGCACCCAGCCCGGATCCGCACTCCCCTTGGGGTTCGTGCGCTTCATGGGGTACAGGAGGCGGTTCGGGTTGTAAAGGCGCTGCAGCGTCGAGATGCCCTTGGAGCAAAGCGAATTGTTCGGATGCTCCTTCCAGTTCTCGATGCGGATGATGGTGTTGCCCTTGGCTTCAAAATGAATGCCGCACATGGGCATGTGGTTGCAGCTGTCGCAGATCGTGTAGCCCTGCCACGCGCCTTCTTCGGCGGCGCAGGCGGCTGGTGCAAAGCCAATGCCGAGGCCGGAGGCGGCCGCGGCGGCCCCGGCGCCCTTTAAAAGCGCACGGCGGCTGACGTTGACGTCCGTCATGATGTTTCTCCTCTCATTTTGCGGCCCGGGAGGCCTATTTTCGGGGTCGCCTCCTCGAGCTCAGTCCCCGTGGCTCTCCTCCTTTCGGCGTACAGAGCCTTATTCTTTCGTAGGACTTGTCTTCAGTATATGAGCGGAGATGGGTAAATTGGGAAAAACCGTTATTCTGTTTTGGTTTAACGATTGTTTTCAGTGCAAACTTAGTTTTCTTGCAAAACCGATGGCAAAAGGCGGCTCAATGTTCAGTCCAGTGTTGCGCAGATCTCCCACTTGCCACTTCGGGGACTGCCAGTACGTTTGATGACGTTGTTTTTAACCAAGTACTTTACGTAGTATTTTATCAAATTCAACTTGCAGCCAATCTGGCTTGCCATTTGAGATTGCGACACCTTGGCATTCCTGGCGATCAGGGTCAATATGCCGGCAGGAATCGGATCCTCCGTGGCGCGCTTGATTTTTTCTGTCAGCCGATTTGTCGTGAGAGCTTCGGAAGACTCATCGGTTGATTG
>CAVACW010000177.1:0-4733 GCA_963587345.1 uncultured Oscillospiraceae bacterium
CATTGAACACAGCCTCAGTCGTCCGAGCGCTGAAGCGGTAGCCGTTGTACCACTCCCTCATTCGCGACACAATCTCATCGAGAGAATGCCGGTACTTTTGCAAATCAATCACCTGAGGAATGAGCTGCCGCAGCTCCGCCTCCGTAAAGCCGCAGAGCGTCGCAAATTCCGACCGGGTCGTGAAGTTCTTTGCAATCGAAAAACCTGATGTCATGGAATCGAGCGCAATAGACGTCACACCAGTGACATAGATACGCGCCACTGGCCCGGTGTCCGAAGTCGCGCTCTTCAACTTCGTGTAGAAGTCCTTGAAAAAGCCAGCCGTGGAAGTGATCTGCTTGAACTCTTCAATTTCCCGCGACAGCACGGCGTTGGTCAAATGATCATACTCATCGATGATGACAAAAACCTTCTGGCAGAAGTCCGGGCCGAGGATTGAGAAAAAGGCCTCGATCAGATCCGCCGCGTTCTGAAAGGTCGTGCCGAGAATCTCCTGCTCACGCGGATGCGGGTAATAGTTGAAGAAATTCACCAGAGCGCTACGCACACATTGCTGGAAGGCGCCTTTCGGATTTTCACTGGAAACGCCTGCAAAAATGAACTTCAGCACATAAAACTGGCTCGCTAAAGGAGTGCGATGACTGCCGATGTACGTGCCCTTGAAATTCTTCTCAAAGTAGGGCGCCTGCGACTTGTCGTAATACGCATGAAGCGTTTCTGTGAAAAGCGTCTTCCCAAAGCGTCTCGGACGAACGATAAACGGAAAGCGAGACCCACACTGCTCAAACGCTTCAATGAAGCGTGTTTTGTCCACGTAGGCAAAACCATCGAAACGGATGGAGCGAAATCCAGAATTCCCGTAAGGAATTTGTTTCAGCGCGATGTTTTCAGTCATACCCTGCTCGACCACAAATTTCGAAATAAAGCAACAACTCGTCCCATCTTATCATGCAACAATGGTTGCCGTTGCCATCAGAGCCTTCAGATCAACGCCATAACCATTTCCACACTGTCGCCAACAACTTTCCGCGCTGTCATTCAGAAGCGGCCGATGCGGCCTTTCGCGCCATTTTCTCGGCGTGCTTCAGCACTGTCAAGCCCCAGACCTTCCCTCGCCCGAGCCCATCAGGCGGTTCTCGTCATAGCCCGCGCAACGAACGTCGGCTTCCGCCGCGGCGCTTGAAGAATCTATACGCAAATGTACGGTCGTATACGGGTCTATACGGCTTCATACGTCCGGTGGTATCGTTTCAAATGCAATCTACTCTCAAAGGATTTCTTCCATGCAGAAAAGGCTGGCCGTCGGTGATGAAAATTTCCCGGACATGATCCGAAGAAACTGCTACTACGTAGATAAAACGGATTTCATCAAGACTGTGATGGAATCCGACAGCCATGTGCTGCTCATTACCCGGCCGCGACGCTTCGGCAAGACGCTCTTCATGGACACCCTGAAGAACTTCCTGCAAATGGATTTCGAAAACCCGGGGGCGGCGGACAAGCAAGCGCAGCTCTTCGCGGGGCTGAACATCATGGCGCATGCCGACTTCTGCCGCGAGTTCATGGGACAGCACCCCGTCATTTCGCTTTCTTTGAAAGGCGTGGAGGGCAGCAGCTACGAAAAAGCCTATCGACAGTTCGCTGGCAAGCTGAGCTCGCTGGCGGCGCAATATGACTTCTTGCTCGAGAGTCCCCGATTGAGCCTTCAGGAAAAAGCTAAATTCAAGCAGTACTTTGATGTCGACAGCCTGCGTGATCTGGCGCACGAAGACGATTGCAAGGACTTTTTGAAAAACTTGGCCGTCTGGCTCAACAAGCACTTTGACCGTCAGGTCGTGCTGCTGATCGACGAGTATGACGTGCCGCTCGCGAAGGCGGCGCGAGGCGGATACTACCAGGAGATGCTGGAGCTGATTCGGTCGACGTTCGGGAATGTCCTGAAGGAGGATCCCCAAGCCGCCGTCAATGCGACGGCCTGTCTCCGGAAAGCGGTGCTGACCGGATGCCTTCGGGTGAGCAAAGAGAGCATTTTCACGGGTGTCAACAATTTTGACGTCAACACCGTCTGTTCACAGGACAGGCTGTTGAGCGACATGATCGGATTCACACCTGCGGAAGTCGCGGCGCTGCTCGCAAGCTGCGGTCTTTCCTCGCGCATGGCGGACGTGAAGCACTGGTATGACGGTTATCGCTTTTACCGCAGCGAAATTTATTGTCCCTGGGATGTCGTCAACTTTGCGTCCAAGGCGCTGGCAAGCGGCGACATCGAAGGCTACTTGCCGGAAAATTACTGGGACAAGACGAGCGGCAACGCGGTCATCGATGAGTTCCTCGGCTTTCTTTCAAACGACGAGGCGGACCGCATGCAAGCGCTGGTTGACGGCGAATCCATCGACTTGACGATCAATGACAAGCTCACGTACGGTGACTTCACCCAGCACAAGCCGCAGGATTTCTGGACCCTGCTGCTCTACTCTGGCTATTTGACGGCCGTAGAAAAGCTCTCCTTGAACCGCTATCGGGTCCGCATTCCGAACGAAGAAATCCGAGACACGTTCATCACGAACGTGAAGCTTCGGTTTTCGGAAGAGAACGCCGGGTTTGTGTCGGCGGGCCGGGACTTTGCCAAGGCGGCTCTGGAGGGCGACGCTGATCGAATGGCAGAGATTCTGGTGCCGCTTCTGGAGAACTACGTTTCCATCCGAGACGCGGCCACAAAAGCGCCCGCTGAAAATTACTACCACGGATTCCTCACGGCGCTGCTCAGCTGCGCGGGCGCCTTTGCCAAGGACCTTCGCTCCAATGCGGAGGCCGGCGACGGTTTTGCGGACTTGGTCTTCACAAGCGGCGCGGGCAGCCGGCGCAGCGGCGTCGTCATCGAAATCAAGCGCTGCGACAAGCCCGAGGCCATGTACGACTGCGCTGACGCCGCGCTACAGCAGATCAAGAACAAGCGGTACGCCACCTATCTGGACCGGCTTCGCTGCGGCCGGCAGCACATCTACGGCATAGCCTTCTGCCGCAAAGACTGTGCAATTTCCTCTGACAGCAAAAGCCTGAACTAGCGGACGGTAGTTGCCATTTGCGCGTTGCCATCGGACCGACTCAGCGGGGGAGGAGCCAGCCGGCGGCTCAAAAAGAGGCCGCCCCAATTTGAAAGAAAGCCGCCCCGCTTGCCGTAAATTTCCGCACCTTGAAAAGAGTTCGGTCACCAAGGAGAGGCGACTGCAACAAACCTCTAGCGATCGATGCCATAGCGCACGATCTTAGTGCCGGAAAACACGGCCGCCACCCGATGCCGCAGTCTTCCGCCCGCCGTCATGTTCGACGCTTGCGAATAGCGGTCGAGCTGCTCCCAAGCCTCCTCGAACTTGGCATCCAACAAGGCGGCCGTCGCCCGCGACTTTGGCACATATTTCAATTCCAAGAGGAATGACGGCATCGACGAATGCGACGCCTTGGGCGTCACCAACAAGTCAGCAATCCCTCGGCCATGCGCTTCCGTCTCCGCGCTCACGTCATAGAGCGGATTCTTGTCCGCGCCCATAAGGCATGCCATCTCAATCACGCCTTCCTTGAGGCTCTTCTTGCCTTGCAATCCTAGCAACTCGTCAATGCGACGAGAAATGTAGAGAAGGAACGGCTTCAAGTCCGCTGTCTTCGCCACCTCACGAAAAGCCTCCGCCAGCTCCGACTCTCGATAGGCGAGCGCGCCTACTTTGGCAATCCGCTCGAAATAGACGCCAAAGAACTTCTCCCGAACCACTTTGTTCGGACAAATCAAGGCGGTCACAGAATCACGGGAAAACGTGAGATAGCCCAAATAGCTCAGAAGCGACAGCACCTCTTCACGATTGAAGCAATCACTTTGATTGAGGTTGAGCTCACGAAGCACGCCGGAAAACTCGATCGGCCGTCCTAAAAGCGCGGACTCCACCACCTGCGGCATCAGTCCGGCATCTTCCGAAAGTGACAGAATCTTCTCAATCTTCGAGAGATCCTGGCTGAAGCTCGTGTCCATCAAGTTCGTCGGCTCCTCGCCATCGGCCGCAAGACGCCGCAGGTAGTAAAGACACATCGACGCATTGAAGCCCGTCACTTCCGAATCCGGACTGAAGCGGTAGCCGTCGTAGCAATCCTTCATTCGCTGCACAATCGCTTCAATCGACTTCCCTGCCATCTTCAAGTCCACGGTTCGGGCGACAAGGTCCCGCAATTCCGCTTCCGTGAAGCCAAAAGCGCCCGCCAGCTGCCGGTCCGCCGTCACCATGTCAGCGATGTTAAAGCCCGACGTCATCGAATCCAGCGACACCGTCGTCACGCCGGTGATGAAGGTGCGATCCACCACGCCGTCCGATGTGGCCGCCTTGAGCCGGGCATAGAACGACTTGAGAAAGCCTTCCTTGGACGTAATACGTTTGAAGAGCGCCACATCGGTCGCGAGAATCTCATTGGCAAACTGATCGTACTCATCAATGATGACAAAAAGCGACGACTGCACCATGGGCTTCACAAACGCGAAGAAAGCGTCAATCTGCTCGGCCGGCGTGGCATAGCGAGCTGCCAGCACACTTTCCGATCCCGCCATGGGATAGCGATAGAAGAAGTCCCGCAAGCGATTGCGGACGGCGCTTTGAAAGGCCTCCGCCACCTCTTCGGCATTCCGACCTCCTTGAAGCCGTTAGTTCGAAAGCTCCCAAATCTACCATCACGAGTCGGAGGAGCTTCGTTCG
>CAVACW010000178.1:0-4701 GCA_963587345.1 uncultured Oscillospiraceae bacterium
GATCTGCGGCTGCCTCGTCGTAATAGGCACGAAGCATGCTTGTAGAAAGCGTTTTACCAAAACGGCGAGGACGAACGATGAAGGGATAGTCTGCGCCGCAATTTTCCAAAGCCTCAATGAACTGAGTTTTGTCTACGTACGCCAATCCTCGTTGGCGAATGTTGGCAAAGTTGGAGACGCCATAGGGCGTAGGCTTGAGCTTGGGCGAATCGGTCATATCCATGGTCCAAAACATGGCACAGCGGCAGAATACGCTGAACCTCTTTCGATTATACTGCCATGGCGAATAATGTGCCGCAAATTCATTGAAAAACAGAATTAACTATCCAAAACTATCGTTTACTCTCCTTTTTTGATCCATTCTGGCTCAACACTTTTCTGAGGCTCTTTCTTCGAGCGCTCGTCGAAACTCCGGCTGCAGGAGGCGCTCCTCGAGATCGGCGAGGACTAACGCCTTGCTGCGGTCGCTTATGCGCAGGTTTCTGATGGTCGTGAGAACGGCTTCGACCTCCACGGGATCAAAGCTCATCAGCTCAGCCGGTGGAGGCGGGGGCTCGACGGCGGCGGGCGTCGGCGCTTCGGCGGGCGCCGTCATGGGCGCGGAGCTGCCCACCGGTTTCCAGCCGGCGGCTCCTGAGCGGATGTCGTACCAGACCGAGTGGCCGAGCGCCTGCAGGCGCTGCCGGCCGACGTCGTCATCGGGATAGGCGTCGTGCGGCCAGCGGCTTCTTGAAAAGAGCGCGAGGTTTGTCGTCTCGTAGCCGTTGAAGACGACGCGATCGACAGTTTTTGCGGTGTATCGCACATAGTCGCGGCTGACGACCTGGCCGGCGGGATCGATGAGGTCGCAACGAATGCCGCCCGCGGAAATGAGAACGCCGAGCAGCATTTCGGGATCGGCGGTCGTGTCGACGGGCGTATGGCCGCGGCACCAGCAGTAGGCGTACCGGCCTTCGGCATTGAGGGACGCGCGGCGGACGTGGTTCGGCGGGTCTTTTTTTGAGACGAGGGTGAGAAGCGGTTCCGGGGTGCTTATTTTTTCTTAAAAATCCGCGGCCTCAATCCGGCAGTGGTGACGATTGTTCTTGGGATCGAACGTGATGCCGACCAGAAGCGCAGGACCATGGTAGCGATGATGCTCCAAAACTTCAGCGTAGCGCTTTGTCTTGATCTGATTCACGGCAGCTTGAGCGGAGGCATCCTTCTTGAGCTCAATGAGGAGCGCAGGCTTCGCGGAACCTGCAACTGGCAGGAAAAGCATGTCGGCGTAGCCGCGGCCCGCGCTGATTTCTTCAAACCGAATGTAATGATCCACCGCGCTCAAATAGGCCATGGCAACCACCGTCTTCAGTGCCTGTTCGTTGGCGTAGAAATGAGGCGAAGTCTGTGCGAGATGCACTTCGCTGAGATATTCCGCCACGCGTTCTTCGTTTTGGTCGAGCGTCGCGGCCAGAATGGCGTCGGAGAGCTCAACGGCTTTGACGAGTTCGCTGCGACGGCCGTTTCTGAAGGATCGAATGAATTCTTCGCGGATCTCTTCGTTGGGAATGAAGACTTCGGACTTGCTGCTGTCGTAGGCGAGGTAGCCCAGATGAATGAGGAGCGTGAGCACCTTGTCCCGCGTGTCAACGGACGACAGATCGTTGGAAAAAGAGTCGGCGTCCACGCGGCATCGCTGGCCGCCCAGCATGGCGATGACGTTGTCCTTCAATCCTTCGATGTTGAGGTCAAGGTAGATCTTGAGCTGTTCGTACGTTTCAGTTTTGTTCCAGTAGCCGGTGAACAGCTTCGAAAGGGAAGCTTCCAGCACCGAATTGGGGTTGTAGATGTGGCCGACTTGGCGGAACTGATAGCCGTCGTACCAATGCTGCATCTGGGAAAAATCGACGCGGCGCTTGCTGCAGATGGCTTGCACTTCGTCCGTCGTAAAGCCGACATATTCCGCCAGCTCTCCAGGATTGAGCATGGAAAATTCCTTGAAATCCGTCAAGGCGGAGGAGGTCCCGTATTTTTTGATGGGAAGAATGCCGGTCATGTAGGCGCCGCAGATGCAGCAAGCGGTCGGGGAGTCCTTGAACAAGCTTCGGAGAAAGTCGATGTACTTCTTCTGAATGGAAGAGTCATTTTTGGCTTCCCGAAAAAGCATGTCCCATTCGTCGATGATGATGTAGAAAGTCTCTCCGGTGGCGTTGTTGATGGCGCAGATCATGTCGCTGAGCGACGTGATGCCGGCGGCGTCCACCGCGGGAAATTCGTGCCTCAGCTCGGCAATGACGGCCGACTGCAGTCGATCTACGGTTCCGTCCACGCTGCAGCCCTTCACGACGAAGCCGGTCATGTCCAGCAAAATGACATTGCATCGGTTGAGGTACAGGTCAAACGGAGGCGCCTCCAGAGAGAACTTGTCCTTGGCGGCATGAGCCACCTTCATCGTTTCAAAGACGGCCCGAAAGTCAGCGCCTTTGGAGTAGAAGGCTTCCAGCATCTGCGCGGCAAAGGTTTTGCCGAAGCGGCGAGGGCGCGTAAAGCAAATGAAGCGACGCGATGTGTTCATCACCGCGTTGGTGTGGGCAATGAGTTCCGTCTTGTCTACGTACAAGCCGCCGCGCAATGCCATGCGAAATCCTTTTCCGTTCGGATTGACGTAAGTGCCCATGGTTCGCTCCAAAGATCTGTTGGCAAGGATTTTAGCTTCGATCCCGCCAGAAACCCCTGTCTCTCTGAGGCGGGGATGAATGGCGGAGCAGTAGATTTGGGAGCTTTCGAACTAACGGCTGAAGGCGGTGGCAATGACGATCAAGGTCGGAAAGCGCCATTTTTCCAGCGGTGATTCGCGCGAGCGGGCCGGTCTCGCCGCTCGTGGTTCAGCGGGCCGGCCTATTTCCAAAGCCAGGCCATCGGCAGGGCGTATTCGTCTGCCGAATATTGATGGATGGCCCAGCCGCAGTAGAGGACAATGGTTTTCATCCGACGCCCGTTTCCAAACTGCTCGCGGAACCAGCGCAAATTCTTGAAGTGTTCCGACTTGACACCTTCGCTCGCCTTCACTTCAAAGCAGATCATGTCACCGTTTCGGTGCTCCAGGATGAAGTCGATCTCTTTGCCGGTGCGGTTTCGGAAGTGGTAGAGCCTCCAGTCTCGGCCGAGATCCGTCAACGGCACAAGCTGCTGGTAGACCCAGGTTTCAATGAGATTGCCAACGAGATCGGACTTCGCCTTGTCGTCTGCCACTTGAAGCGCGCCTGCGGCGCCAATGCCCGTCAGGTGGCTCATGAGTCCGGTGTCGCAAAGCAGCATCTTGGGGGTCGTCGTGACGCGATCAGCGGCCCGCGGTTGCCAAGCCGGAATCTCATCGATGAGGAACATGGTCTTGAGCGCCGCAAAATATTCCGTCAAGGTGGCGCGATTGGCTTCCAAGGCCGAAGCGGCCTCCGACAAATTGACCAATCGACTGGAATTGGCCGCACAGAGTTCAAGGAGTTTGGAGAGCAGTTCCGGCTTCCTGAACTGCGTTAGCTCCAAAAAGTCTTTTTTGACGGATGCGTCTACATAGGCGTCGAACCAATAGCTGCGCTGGCGCTGGCTGTAATTCAGCGTTTCTGGAAAGCCGCCGCGAATGGCCTTCTGCAAGATCACTTGCTTGTTGCACTCATCGTAAGTGACATCATCTCCGAAGTCGTTGTTGCGGATTCGGTCGAGCAATCGCGGAGGCTGGCCTTGAATCTCGCCTTCGGTCATGGGACGCAGCCGCACTTCGCCGAGGCGGCCGGCCATCGATTCGTGAATGGCGGGCATCGTCTTGTAATTGGACGAACCCGAGAGCAGAAACTGCCGCTTCTGATCGCGCAGGTCAACCACGGACTTCACGGCGTGGAAAAGATCAGGCGCTTTCTGCACTTCGTCGATGGCAATGCAATTCTTGTTTCGGTGGCGCAGCAGCAGGCCGGAAGCGGATTCCTGAGCCATTTGCAGCGTATCGAGGTCGTCAAGCGAGAGGAAAATCGAATCTGCCGGGAGCGAGCGCCGCATCAGCGTTGTTTTGCCGCACTGGCGGACGCCTGAAAAGATGATGGCCTTGAAGATGGTTTCGGCCAGAAGATACTCGTCTTCGGCCCAGCGATGCAGATAGGACATAGGCAGGTTGACCTTCAGAAAGGCTTTGCGAATTGCTCAATAGAAATCATGCGAATTGTACAGTAGCTTGTTTGCGAATTGCTCAACATGACCTTTGCGATTTGTACGGTAGACTGCTTGCGAATTGTACAGCGATTTATAACTAAACCGCCAGATATTTCAATGTTACATCAATCTGAAATATTTATAAAATTGACCATGCTACAAGCGGGGTGGCATCGCCTCATTGCCTGGACAGAAGGAGTGGAGACCGAAGCTGAAGCAAGAGCTGACGGTCATGCGGAGGCTGGAAAAGCTAGCAAGCACTGGTTTTGCGTGGGACAATAATCTCTTCTTGGCCCATGACATTTAAAAGGAGGATCTGATGACAGAAGCCAATGCGTTTCAGCCTGAGGACAGCCTCCAGATGATGGCGTACATCGTCGATAGGTGTCAGGCGTTGGGCGTGTCGCTCAATACGACGAAGCTGCAGAAGCTCATGTACTGCTGTTATGGAGCAGTGCTGGGGCGACGTTTTGGCGTAGTGCCGGATGTGGTCCACGATGTCGGACGCGGTGCGGTCTGAGC
>CAVACW010000179.1:0-4650 GCA_963587345.1 uncultured Oscillospiraceae bacterium
TAAGATGTTTCGCCTAGTCGTTTAAATTGCCCTATCTATTTTTTAGAAGTGCCCTTGAGCATGCTGGTGGGAAGAGCGCTCCTGGCGGAGAGCTGCCGCACCGTGGACAACCTGACACACAGAAACGTGAAGGACGTTCTCGCGCAATTCGAAGAGCACAAGGACGATTACTACGCTGCCGCGCTTTCTCGCATTGCTGCCGTTTTGAGCGGCTCCAATGGCGGTCAGGAGCCATCTTTGCAGCAGCTTTCAGCTACTTTCCGGCGAGGCGAACTGCTGGAAAAATTGAGGAAATTCAATCGATAGCGGCATTTGGCCGGGCCTCTGCAGGAAGAGGCGGCCGTAGCTTGCTTGGGCGGCATCGGCCTGAGGCCGGCTTCTCGTTGTCGGCAGCGGACGGCGGCGGGCAGGAGGCGGACGCCGTGCGGCTCCTCCTCAACTCGGGCGCCACGAATTCCGAGAATTCATGCGCCCTTTTTCGGAAGGTGTTTCTCTCGGACATCGTCGAACGGCACAATGTGCGAAACAAGGCGGAGCTCGACGAGCTGGTGGATGTCCTCGCGTCGGCCATTGGGAGCTACACCAATCCGACGAAACTGGTGCGGACGTTCAAAAGCATCAAAGGCGCGACCATCTCGGACAAGACGATCAAGAACTACATTGATTACTTGGTCGATTCCTTCCTGATAAGCAACGCCGTTCGCTATGACATCAAAGGAAAGAAATACATCGGCTCGTTGTCGAAGTACTACTTTGAAGACGTCGGTCTTCGCAATGCGCGATTGGGATTCCGGCAGATTGAGCCGACGCACCTCATGGAAAACATCATCTACAACGAGCTGCACGTGCGCGGCTACCACGTGGACGTCGGCGTGGTGGAGTGCAGCGGAGCGGGCGCCGACGGCAAACGCGTGAACAAGCAGCTGGAAGTGGATTTTGTCGCGACAAAAGGCAGTGAGAAGTACTACGTCCAGTCGGCTTTTGCGCTCCCGTCGGCCGAAAAGATTCATCAGGAGCAACATGGCCTTTTGAGCATTCCGGACTCCTTTCGAAAGATCATTGTCGTGGGCGACAACATCAAGGTTCGCCGGGACGAGAACGGAATCACGACCATCGGATTGCGGAATTTTCTGCTGGACGCAGACAGCCTGCGGCTGTAGTTCGACGAGGTCGCGGCCAAGTTTCTGCGCGCCAGCCCAACGGCGAGAGATGATTTACAAAAGTTGACGGAGTTGGCCCGTCAGGCCGACTTAGAATCGCACCATCACAATGCGGAATGCCCTCGGAGTCTCGCTTGGGCACGCCAAAAGAAGGAGCCTTTAAAAAATGGTCGATCCCCTCAACAGCCTCATGTTGTCCGCTCAGCGTCTTGCCAACGACAGCAACATCTCGGCAGATGACTACGTCTATTTCAAGAACGGCAAGCTGCACGTGGAAGGCCGGCTGGGCCACGCCTTTACGCGGACCTCCACGAAGGCGAAGACGTCGCAGGCGCTTTTTCGAGCGTTCGCGACGTACTACGGCGATGCCGGTCGCGAGGCGCGTTCAGAGTTTAATCGGGGCTACTTTGGGGACCATCAGCTCAAGGTGAGCGATTTGCGCAACGCCTTTACAAAGGCGGAACAAACGAAGCTCGCCGACATGAAGGCCGCGTTGAGCCAGCGTTACGGTCAGAACATGGGCGACGCGCTCGCCAGCATGGAACGCCTGGTGAAGGGTGGCGGGTCGGTGACGCAGAAGATGATCGGCCGGGCGATGGATGAGGTCTTCGGCCAGGGGGCGTCGGCGGTGGTGATCGGGAGCGCCAAGGGAAACTACTTGGAGTCGATGCCGGCGCTCATGCAGGCCGCCAGTGAGGCAACGGCGCAGATTGACTTGCTGCGGGACCAGCCCAAGCGCGTGATGGACGCGATTTTTGATGTCTGCCGCCGCGGCCCGCTCACGAAGGCGAACGTGACGCAGGCGGTGACGAAGCACTTCAACTGCAATCGGCTCGAGAAGCTCGGGGGCGAAATTCGCAATTTGCCCGACCCCCCGACGCTCGAGCAGGTGACGAAGCTCTTTTCGAAGGCCAATCTTCTCTACAACAAGGCGAAGGTTGATGAGTTTGGAAATAAGGTGGTGAAGGACAGTGCGCTTGAAGCCTGTCTGGGCCTCAAGCAAAAGTTCGCGGACGGCGCTGAGCTGACCGAGGCAGAGTGCCGCGAGATTCGCGCCCGCCTGCCGCGGTTGAAGGCGGCTGCCAAGCGCCTTCGCCAAGCCGCCATCCGCTTTGCAAAGAACCTTCCGCAGGCGTCCAACGCCACGAAGCAGCTCGCCAAGGATCGCGCAGAGGAGTTCATTCGCGCGGGCAGATTCGGCGATCAGGCGGAGACCGACCTGATCAACGGCTTGGAGTTGCATCATCGTCTCGAGACGAATTATGACTTCGGCGTTACGCATGAATTGGGGAAGCACGAGAATTGGAGTCCTGAACAGGCGGCCTGCTTCCGCAAGGTGATGACGAAGATTCATGATGAGTACCCCAGAATGAATCTTTTCACCGAAGGCACCAGTCCCGTTGCCGAGCGGGTGGCGAAGTATGTTTCGGGTGAAAAGGCGGCGCTTCCTGCGGATGCCGCAGTCTTTGGCGACAACGCCGACATTTTCTACATTGAGGCGCTGGCGATCGTGGGCGACCACCTCGCGCCGATGCTTCTTGACAAGTTCCCGGCGATCATGGAGCGAGTCCAGGCGGGCGAGCCCCTGACGATGGATCTGGCGGCCGAGGTGTGCTTTGGGATTCCGACAGGTTTGGCCAACGTCAGTCATCGTCAAGAGGTGGACGGCTGCTTTGAAAAAATGCTGCTTGCGTTTGTGGCTGAACGGCTCGCGACGCAGGCTGAGCGGGATGATGCGCTCGCGATGGCGAGAGGCGCGATGCCTCAGGGGGCGGAAGCGGACGTCAATCAATACGCGAAGACGCTGCTTAACGTCCGGCTCGACGCGAAGGCTCGTGGTGTGGTGGTGGCGATGCAGATGGGACTGAGCCTTGAGGCGGCGCTTTTGCGCGGCAATGATCTCGACCAGCCGCTCAATCTCGAGGACTTTGCCGTGAAGCCTCGTGCCTCGATGGGAAAGACGCTCTCGCGCGAGGAGGAAGTGGCGAACTGGTGCATCGACTTCCAGCGGCAGGGCGAAGGCGCGATCGACGGCGAGCGGCAGGATGAAGGCGCGATCGACGGCGAGCGGCAGAATGAAGGTGCGAAGGTGACTCGCCACGCACAGGGCGCGACGCGCATCACGGTGACGCAGTCCGATGGCGAGGTGATGACGGAGCACAATGGCTCGGAAGGACTGGCGAAGGACGAAGCGGCTGCCTTTGACGCGGCGCAGTTCACGTCAAAGCACCAGAGAGTGATTGACGCGCTCACTCGCCTTTGCGGCGTGAATGAGGCGCAGTGCACGACAGCGATTTCGCTTCTGAGCCAGTCGGGTCCCGTTGCCTTCAATCGCACCTTCATGCAGCTTGTGAATGGAGCCGATCAGGATGGCGAGCATGCGCCGATGCTTTACCACTTTTCAAAGCGAGACGATGGCGACGTCGAGCTCCACATGCAGTCGCCTGAGGATCCGGCGACGGCAAAGCTTGACGTGACGGCGGTGATTCATCCCGACGGCACCCATGTGCTTGAGGCCTTCTCCTTCTTGTCGCCGGCGGCGCAACAGGCGGAGGCCGATGCGGGCGTCATCGAGCCGCTCATCTGACGGACGCCCAAGAAGCGGCGGGAGCGAGCATTCGCCCGCCGCCTTGGGCTCAAAAGGTGATGATCGGCGTCGTCTTGTCGGCGGGCGGGACGGAGCGCCCGCGTCCTAGCAGCGTTCTGACGTCGGTCAGTCGGCTTCCCGTGCCTTTATCTCAAACGCGATCCAGTGGTGCTCGCAGTAGGGGCGACACAGCTCCACGTTGATTTCCGGCTGCAACCGCAGATCGTTTTGCAGGTTGAGCGCCGCCGCGGTCGCCGCATCGAGCCGCGGGCTCACCCGCAGCTTGCCGGCAGCGCCGAAGGTGATGAGGTGCGCTAGGAAAAGCGGCGCCAGCGATGCGTTGAGCAGAATTCCGTTGGACGGATCCGTGCGCTCAGCGTCCGTGCATTCCGCCCAAGGCTTCAGACGGCACGGTACCAGACAGGTGCGATTTGTGACGCCGGTGACGATGCAGCGATTTCCCGAGCGCTCGTCGAAACTTCGGCTGCAGGAGGCGCTCCGTGCCCGTTGGCGTACAGGTGTCGAAGAACTTCGAGCTTTCGAAAGGCTACGTGAAGCCCGCTCATGCTCTCGACCTCGTGACGACCGTGGATTCTCGCAACCTCGACACTGGTGTGACCTACACGGGCTTTGGCGACACCAAGGCGACGAGCGAAGTGCGTGACCACACGGCGTTCACCGTGAAGTTCGGCGTGAATGGCGAAGTCGGGAACTCTGGGTTCGGCGTGGGCTACGGCTTCGTGGGATCCGAGAACACCACGAACCATCAGGCGTACGGCAACGTGCGCTACCGCGTCTGATCCTCAGCGCCGTTTTTTTTAAACCTGCCAAACTTGTCAGAACCCCGGCAGGCTTGCTTCGCTCTCAATCCCGAAGGACCAAGTCGTGCGCGGAAACGGTAGT
>CAVACW010000180.1:0-4548 GCA_963587345.1 uncultured Oscillospiraceae bacterium
GTACAACCTCAACGAACTCCGCGCCGCGGCCATGCTGGGCCAGAACTTGAACGCCGACCAGGCTGTGCTTTGCCACCGTGCCGCTGAAGAGCTGATGCAGCATGTCGTGCTCTACGGCGACAAGGCCCGTGGCATGAAGGGCTTCTTCAACGACCCCAACGTCGAAACGAAGACCTCCACGCTCGACTGGACGGCCGCGGCCACGACGGCCGACGACATCATCGCCGACCTCAATGCCGCGCTCGAACACATCTGGCTTGGCTCCAAGCAGACGTACGTGCCGAACACGATCCTGATCGACGGCACCCGTTACGCCATCCTTTCCAAGACCCGTCTGAGCCAGTACAACGACAAGACGCTGTTGACCTACTTCAAGGAAAACAACGTCGTGTCCGGCATCACGGGCGGCACGGGCAACGTGGACATTCGTCCGCTCGCCCAGCTGGAAGGCGCTGAGCTGAAGGCCAACAAGGTGAACTCCGGCAAGGCCCGCATGGTCGTCTACGACCGCAATCCCATCAACATGTCGGCCTACATGCCGATCGCGCCGCGCTTTATCGCGCCTCAGCCGGTTGACCTGAAGATCCGCGTGCCGATGGAATTCAAGTGCTCGGGCACGGAAATCAAGTACCCGCAGTCCGTGGTGTACGTGGACGAGAAGTAGTACCGGATTGCGACGGAAGTTGTTGAATGTTGTAGGGGCGCCGAGGGGGCGCCTTTTTTTATGGGCAAAAGACATGGTTTTGACCGATGACATCATTTGCGACTTCCGTCGCATTTACGACGAATTCTCTGACGCCAACAAATGGCCGTCGAAGGTCGTCCGGCGTCACATGATCGAAGGCGACAGCGCCACAGGCGGTTCCGTTTGGGGCGATTTCGTCTTGGACGATGACACGGGCTACAAGAAGCGCGGGATGTACCTCTATACGGCGCATCTCCTTGCTTCCTACTACGGCGACGACGCGAGCGACCCGACGAAAGTCGAGGCCGCGGCGCGTTTGAACATCGCCTCGAAGTCCGTGGGCGACGAGTCCGTCTCCTATCGAATCACGGAGATGGAGAAGACGACCGAGGACTTCCTTTCGACGACGATTTACGGCGTTCAGTTCCGCCAGCTTCGCGACCGCCTCAAGGTGACGCCGATGGTGGCGGCTCCGAAGTGCTGCATCCCAATGGTGTTCTGATGGCCGGCATCACATTGAAGATGGCCAACGTCCAGATTCAGATGGCGCGGATGGTGAAGGAGGCGCGGAAGTTCAGCCGCGGCCGCTGGTGCACCGTCGGCGTCCATGCGAATGTGCGGGACGTCCGGACACGCAAGGAAGAGGCAAAGGCGCACGGGGGCAAGGCTTCCGACGCCGTGCCGTCCAACGCTGAAGTGGCTGCATGGAACCATTTCGGCACCGACAAGATTCCGGCCCGTCCGTTTTTGGACGTGGCCATTGTGAAGAACAAACGGGCCGTGTCTGCCGCAGCTGGGGAAGTCCTTGCCGGTGGCGGCTCCGTTTCTCAGGCTGTGGACGCCATGGGCGCCATGGCGGCGGGCAAGGTGCAGCAGTACATCGGCGACACCTTCATCCCGCCTCCGAACAGCCCGAAAACGATTGAGCGCAAGGGCTCTAGCCATCCGCTTATTGATACCGGACAGCTCCGGCAGTCCATTACGTGGCAGAGGTCGAAGGAATGAGCAACAACCCGCTTTCCATGAGCGGCCTCCTTTCAGGGGGCTTTGACTCGCAGATCAGCGTCGTGTTCATCCCAGAAGAGGTGACGTTCGTTGACGGCATCGCGGAAACAACGGACGGGGCGCCGGTGACCTTCTCGGCCACGACCGTCCAACCCTTGCGGCCCAAGGAAATCCAAGCCTTAGGCGTGGGGCTGGATCGTATTCGGGACTACCGGAAGATCTACATCAACACCGGAAATTTGTCAGCGTTGCAAGACATGGCCGGGCGCTTTGAATTCCTCGGCGCCCGGTGGCGTGTCATAGAAGTTGACTATCGCGCTCGCAGTTCCTATTGCCGTGTGGTGGTGGCAAAGCGAGATGACACATGAACGCGACGGAGCTTTTCAAGACAGTTTTACGGCCGCTGGTGGAACGGGCGACGGGCGTTTCGAACGTCCTGCAGGGCTACCAGACGGCGGTGGCGGCAGGCGGCACCTACGCCACGGTGCAGGTGACGTCGATCGAAGAGACGGCGCCGGGGCGTTACGTCAACGAGGTGATCAAGGAGGAGCGCAAGCTCCGGACGACCCTGGTTACGCCGGTGATGTACACGGTGACGGTGAACTTCTGGCGTTGTCCGCATGCAGTGGACGTCGCAAGCCGCCTCATCTGGTGCGCACGCATGCCGACCATCCATTACCTGCTGCTTTCCGCTGGCTTCGGCTGGTGTGGCAGCGACCCGGTGCAAAACCTCACGGCCGAACAGTCGTCGGCCTACGAGGAGCGGGCGGCGATCACGTTCCGAATCGTCGGCACCCAGCGCGTTGTGGACGAGGTGAACACCATCGAACAGCTCAACGGCATCACCGTTGAAGACACGGACGGAACCATCCTTTCCAAGGAGTAAGACATGGCCTATTCGGCTTCCAAAATTATCAAGATCAACACCCGCATTTCGAGCGCGGGCTTGAGCACGGCGGATTTCGGCTCGGCCATGCTCTTCATCCCGCAGTCCGACCTGTCGGACGAGGCGCAGGCGAGCTTCCCGGTCGATACCTATCGCACCTTTGGCGATACGGCGTCTTTGGCCGAAATCCTGCGCTTGGACGAAGACGGCAACCTGCCGGAGGCGTACACGGCGGCCAGCGCTTGGCTTGGCGGCACGCCTTATATCGACAGCCTCATCGTCTACGTCCGCAATCCCGAGGATTCCTCGTGGGCCGTGACGTTGAACAAGGCCCGCAATCAGACGTGGTGGTACTGGACGTTTGTGACGAAGCCCGTCTACGAGTCCACGACCGACGTGAAGCAGATTGCGGCATGGTGCGAGACCAACAGCTCGATGTTTGTGAACTGCCAGACCGGCACGGCCGCGACGGCGATCCGCGACGAGACGGTGAGCGACGACATCGCTTCCGAGCTCACGACGCTGGGGTATCGCCACTGCTTTACGGCCGTCCATGCGTCGGACGCCTACAGCGGCATTTATCTCGCCAAGCACTTTGCGAAGGTGAACTTCTCGTCGGCCAATTCGACCATCACGGGCGAGTTCAAGAAGAGTCCGGGCCTTGCGAGCGAAGAGCTCAAGACGTCCGAATACACGGCGATGGAGAAAGACACCAAGAAGGCGGTCTTCTATACGGTCGTCGATCTGCAGGGCTCTACCGACTCCGGCCGTTGGAAGAACACTCTCACGCATTCGACCTACGGCGAGTGGATCGACGACGTGGTGAACTTGGACGCCTTCACGAACGCCCTTGCGGTGACGCTCTACAACACGGTGTCCAAGCAGACGACGAAGCTCCCGCAGACGCCGGTGGGGCAGGCGATCATCATCGGCGCGGCCAAGTCCGTGGGCGAGCAGTACATCGCTAACGGCTTCCTCGGCGCCCGCACCTACACCGATCCGGACACGGCTGAAGAGAAGACGTCTCAGGGCTACGAGATGCTGAGCAAGCCCGACGACATCTTGACGCTTTCCGACTCCGACCGGAACGCCCGCAAGTGCGCTCCGATCAACATGCGCGTCTTCCGCGCCGGCGCCATCCACAGCGTGGACATCACCGTTGACGTTTACTAAGGGGCTTTAAATGGCTATCACCAAGGCTTTTACCATTGAGAACACCGTCGTGACGGTGAACGGCCGCCAGATTTCCGACTGGGGCCAAGCCGATCCGGCCTATTCCGAAGAGCCGATCGACACGAAGCGCAATCTCCTGCGCGGACTGGGCGGCAACGCGACGGTGCTGGAGCGCAAGAATCCCGGGCGCCGGGTGACGCTCAATCTGCGTCCCGGCTCCGACGATTCGGCCTACCTGCAGGGGCTTTTCACCTCGGGCGACACCATCACGCTCACCCGCACCCACATTACTGCGCTTGATGCCGCGGTGGGCACGGAAGGCGTGATGACGCAGGAACAGGCGCTCACCCGCGCCGGCCACACGCAGATTTCGGACGACGTGTTCGTGATCGAGTTCAACACGTGGACGTCTACCCGTGGGGGTGAAATCGCATGAACGTAAAGACCTTTGCCGTCGGTGACAAGACGATCAGCGCCGCTATGGCCTCGGCCGTGGGGCAGGACGAACTGTTGTCCATCATCAGCCAGCCTATCTTCCAGAGCTTCCTCATCGCCGCTCAGGGCGGCGTTGAGGTGACGACGAAACAGTTGGCGCTGCGTCTCATGACGTTCAAGCCCGCCGAGAAGGCGCGAATCGTGGACATCCTCACGGAGCGAGCCTACCTGCAGGGCACGGAGACCCGCGTGTCGCCCAAAGACTTCCAAGGGCACATGATGCAGTGGAACACGCTGCTTGCCCAGCTCCTTGAATGGAACGTCGGCGATTTTTTCGACTCGTTGTCCGCCGACCTAAAGCCGC
>CAVACW010000181.1:0-4434 GCA_963587345.1 uncultured Oscillospiraceae bacterium
CAGCAGTTCTCCGACATGACGGTGAAGTCGCTGGATCTTGCCGAGACGAGCAACAAGGTCTTTGTCACGGGCGAGAAGTCCCTGACGCTCGCGGGCAACGGCAGCAGCCTCGTCTCGGGCGCAAAGGACGGCAAGGACGTCGTGCTCTTTGTGGGCAGCACGACGAGCCTCAACGGCAACGCGAAGGAAGGCCGCCTCGCGCTTGGCACGGAAACCAAGTCAGCGGGCGGTGTAATCGCCGGCACGGTGAAGGTTCGCGAGAACAGCCTCGTGGACGTCGCGGGCTCGGGCGCCTTCAAGGTGACGGCGATTGAGAGCAACAAGGGCGTCATCAGCGTGGGCGTCGGCAGCACCGCGGGCAGTTCGCTTGCCGTAGAGAAGCTCACGACGACGGAGGGTTCGATCACCGTGGGCGCTGACAGCAGCGCGTCGCTTGCGGTTGACAGCTTGCAGACCTCTTCCACGGAAATCCGGGTCGGCACGACCCAAGCCTCGGGCGCCCTTACGGTGGGGACGCTGGCGATGGACGCGGACACGAGCCTCTTCCTTGACCCGGTCTGGGGGAATGAATCCTCCACGGCGAGCATTGCTTCGCTCGCAAACGACAACACGGTCACGGGCCGCATCGTCGTGGGGCGCAACTCGAAGCTTGTGATCGGCAGCGACAGCATCACGGTGCTCGACAAGGCGCTCGCGGGCGCCGGCGCCTCCGTCGCTGAGAACAGCGTGCAGGCGGCGCTCTATGTGGCAAAGACCACCAAGGTTTCGGGCGCCCTCTACGTGGACGGCCGGACCTACACGGGTGAAGACGAAGCGCATTCGCCGTCCGCCACGGACTCCGGCGTCAAGGTGGGCGCGGGCTCGGCGCTTATCGTGAAGAAGGGCGCGTGGCTCGAAGGCACCAGCAGCTCCCTCACCTTCACGGCGGGCGTTGGCTCCCTCATCTACGTGGACGACTTGTCGGCGTCGGATCAGTCGGCGGTGATTGCGAAGAACTTCACCTACAGCGACGGTGTCAGCGAGGCGAGCTACGCCGCGACGACGGACGGTCTCAAGGTGGTCTTTGACAGCACGGATGGGAACGTCCTCACCGTGAAGGTGAGCGAAGACGACACGACGACGGTGGACTCCCTCACCGTGGCGGGCAATACGTACCACGGCTTCTTGAAGGGCGTCATCGGCTCGGATTCGCTTGCGGGCCAGCGCCTCAAGGCGATCTTTGACCGCACGCAGTCGGGCTACAGCCGCGAAAAGGCGGCGCGCGAATTGAACCGCATCGCCTTCATGAACGCGGCGGGCGCGGCTTCCAATACGCTCGTCACCATGGGCTTGGCGACGACGGATTCGATCGAAGCCCATGCGGCGGCGATCGAAACCGGCAAGCTCGCGGCGGACTCCCACCTGTGGGCGACCGCCGAAGGCGCCAATACGCGCGTCTCCTCCTACGAAGCGGGCAGCGCCACGTACGGCTACAAGTCGGAGATCGCAGGCGTCACGATGGGCTGGGATGCGGCGCTTGCCGACGCCACCTTCGGCGCCGCCTTCACGGCCGGCAAGGGCACCGTGCGCGGCACGGGCGTGAGCTCGGGCACCAAGAATTCCGTCGAGTACTGGGGCCTGTCGCTTTACGGGAAATGCGCGCTCTTGTGGGCGGACCTCGTGGGAAGCGTGAGCTACCTGCAGAGCACGAACGACACGTCGCTTGAAGGCTACTCCGCCAAGCCCAAGGCAAAGGCCGTGACGGCGGGCGTTCGCCTCGAGAAGACGATCCCGGCCTCCCAGACCGTTTCCGTCACGCCGCATGCGGGGCTGCGCGCCACGACGGTGGTCACGGACGGCTTCACCGCGGGGGGCTTCTCCTACGACGCCGACCGCGCTAACATCGTCACGGTGCCGGTGGGCGCCACGGTGCAGGGCAACTTCACGACCGCTTCTGGCGCCGTGGTGAAGCCCATGCTCGACTTGTCGGTGACGCCCGCCTTCGGCGACACGAAGACAAAGCAGACCTTCAAGGCCGCGGGCTCAGCCGTGGAAGACACGTTTGACGCCCGCGTCGCGAGCGCCGTGACGTGGGGCGTCGGCTTGGGCGTCAAGGTCGAAAAGAGCGCTCACGCGCTGGACTTTGGCTACGGCGTCAAGGCCGGCACGAGCGGTCGCGTGGACCAGAGCTTGAAGGCGAAGTACACCTTCAGGTTCTAGGACTGGGCTTGCCCGCGCAGGCGTCCTTCGGGGCGACTTCCTGACATCAGGGAGCCGTCCCGCGCGCTTTTTGCCTGAAATGAGGAGGTTTTGCGGAGATGGCCGAAAGGCCGATCGTCGGTGTCAGAGGACTTCAATCGCCTCGAGACGCATGCCGACGTAAACGACGGCAACAGCCTTCAGTTGAGGAATAGCGCGAATGTTGGCACCCTTGAGGTACCCCCGCAACTGGGTCTTCGCTTGCTCTAGCGCTTTCTGGATGTTTTCAGGATGCGCTTTGGCGTTTGCCTGAGAAAGATACTTCAGTTCAAAGAGGTAGGAGGGGCCGTTGTGACGATTCGAGAGCAGGGCGTCGGCGAAGCCGCTCGCAGCGCTTGCGATCGCCTCTTCGCCGACGGACCAATAGTCCGTCGCGTAGTTGGCGATGTGCAAAAGAGAGGTCTGAAAGTCACCTTCGCAGAGATTGAGATGCTTGTGCGGCCCGTTGTGCTCGGCGAGCCAGTCGGCGGCGGCTTTGGCCAGCGGTTGCGGGTCGCCGGCGGCAAGCGCCTCGACTTCAGGAGCAAATTGGTTTCGCTCGGGAGGAATCCAGTTGGGCAACTCGCGCAAAAAGCTGAAGTAGATGTCGAAGAACTGCTGGGCTATGGCGCGATTGGGAATCACGAGCTTTGAATCGCTTTCTGGCGCGTAGGTGAGGTAGCCGAAGTAAAAGAGCGCCGTGAGGAGGCCGTCGCGATGCAAGCGATGATCGAATTGCAGCGAGAGAATGGATGGCTGCGACGCAAAGTCGAGCGGCTTTCTGGCAATGGCATCTCGAACAATAGCTTCGACGTCTTTTCTTTCGCCCAGTTTCAGAATGGCGTGGATTTTAGAAAGATCGGCGGCGACAGCGGGATCGAGCATCACCTGAGGCTCGCAGCCGTAGTTTCTCCAGTAGTTGAGATAGTAGAGGCACATCGACGAATTGAAGACGGTCTCGTCACTCTTTGAACTGAAGCGGTATCCGTTGTACCAGTCTTTCATCCGTTGCACGATCTCGTCCAACGTGAGGTTAATGTCAGCCAGATTGATGATTTGAGGAATCAGGTGGCGCAGGTCTTCTTCGGCGAAGCCCGCAAGTGAAGCAAAGGCCGGTCGCGAAGTGATGTCGCCAGCGATGTTGAAGCCCGAGGTGAGCGAATCCAGAGAGATGGAGGTGACGCCTGTGATGAAAAGCCGCGTGAGCGGGTCATCAATGTCTGTGAGACAGCTCTTTAAAAAACTGTAGAACGCTTTGATGGCGCCGCCCGCTGACGTCAGATCAGAAAAGACATTGACGTCCCGAGCCAGAATGTCATTGGCGAACTGGTCGTATTCATCGATGATGAGATAGATCTTCCCGTCAAAGGCGATGTTGAACTCCATGAAAAAGTCATTGAGGATGTCAACGGCGTTGGCGTAATCGCGGCGGATGATGTCATGTCCTGCAGGCAGAGGATAGCGTTTGCAGAAATTGTTGATGCCGCGCTTGACGGTATTGACCATGCCGCTGACATGACTGTCTGGGGAAATGCCCGAAAAGTCGAGGCTCAGCACATAAAACTGGTTGGCCAACGGCGTCTTGTGCTTGGCGATATAGGTGCCGGCGAAGTAAGTGTCAAAGTTTTCGGCGGCGGCAATGTCGTAGTAGGCCTTCAAAGTTTGGGTGAAGAGCGTTTTGCCAAACCGGCGCGGACGGACGAAGAAAGGCGTCTTGGTCTCAGCGCGTTCCAGAGCTTCAATGAATCGGGTCTTGTCGACGTACGCGTAGTTTTCCGCGCGAAAGGCTGGAAAGGTTGCAAATCCGTACGGATTGACTTTGAGTTCTGCGTGCTTAGACATGAGGCGCTATCCGAAATTGGGCTGAATGGAAGACAGATATGGGTCATTATACGATGAGTAATTTTCGAAATTTCCCCGTGAAAAGACGCCGACGAATGGCGGGGGAATTGTCGACTGGAAGGTCCGGTGCCGAGCTCAGGTCACGAGCCCTTCCGTCAAGTTTTGTAAAGGAGTCTTCCCGCCTGGCGTCTGTCACAGCCGTTGCCAACGGTTGCAAATAAAGCGCGAGCGCCGGGCGCGGAGCGAAGATAAAATGCCCGCAAACTCAGAGGCGGCGCAGAAGACGCCGGTCGGTCCTTCTGCAGTCATTTTGCAGAAATTCAGAATTCAAAAAAGGCATCATCATGCTCGATCCCATTCACCAAAGCGACATGG
>CAVACW010000182.1:0-4361 GCA_963587345.1 uncultured Oscillospiraceae bacterium
GAATCACGTAGTCCGCGGCCGTGAGGTTCAAGCCCGTGCCGCCCGCCTTGAGGCTGATGAGGAACAAGGGCATCGAGCCCTCCTCAAAGCGCTCCACAAGCTTCTGTCGCTGCGCGGGCGTCATGGAGCCGTCCAAGTACAGGTACTCGATCTTTTCGGCGTCAAGCGCCCGGCGAATGAGCGCCAGATGGCTCGTGAACTGGCTGAAGACCAGGGCGCGGTGATTGTTTTCGATCAGCTCTTCCGCCAACCGCAGGAAAGTCTGAGTCTTTGACGACGGGAGCGTGAGCTTCGGATCCACCAATTCGGGCGAGCACGCGGCCTGTCTCAGCTTCATCAGGGACGCCAGGGCCTGCACCGGGTTGATTTCCCCTGCGACGAGACTCTGCTGCGTCTCTTCGCGGAGCTCTTCGTAGAGCGCCCGCTCTTCGGGCGAGAGCTCTACCTTCACCGTCATCTCGGTCTTTTCGGGGAGTTCGTTCAGAACATCCGTCTTCGTGCGACGCAGGATGAAGGGCGAGACGATGCGCTTTAAAAGCCGCTGCTGCTCGCGATCCTTGTCGCGCTCAATGGGAAGCACAAACCGGTCCGCAAAGCGATTGAAGGTCCCCAAGAGCCCCGGCACCGCCACTTCAAAGAGCGCCCAGATTTCCGCCAAGTGGTTCTGCAAGGGGGTGCCGGTGAGCATGATGCGGAAGCCCGCCTTCACAAGCACCGCCGCCTTGAAGGACTTCGTCTCCTTGTTCTTGATGTTGTGCGCTTCGTCAAAGACTGCCGTAGTCCACGTCTTTTCCGCCATCGCCTCGATTTCGCTCGCAAGGACCCCGTAGGTCGTCAAGACCACCGTGCCCTTCTTCGCCTTTTTAAGGGCGTCCGCGCGGTCTTCAGCCTGATTGAGAATCACCTGCTTCAGCGAAGGCGCAAAGCGCTCCAGCTCATCGCGCCAGTTGTAGAGCACGGACGCGGGCACCACCACGAGCTGCGGCCCCGCCTTCGCGCGCGACAAAAGCACCGCAATCGTCTGCACGGTTTTCCCAAGGCCCATGTCGTCGGCGAGCACCGCGCCCGCACCCCAGGACGCCAAGCGCGTCATCCATTCAAAGCCGTCGGCTTGATAATCGCGCAGCTCCGCCTGCAGGCCCTTGGGCACCTTCGCCTTCACGTCCGACGCCTTCTCGATGCGCTCCTGAAGGTCGCGGAACTCCTTGTCCGCCGTCACCGCGGCGCCGCTCTTTTCAAGTTCCTCAATGAGCCCGGCATTAAAGCCCGAAATCTGCGGCGTCCCCGTGCCGGCCGCAAGCCGGTCCAAGGCGGCGAGCTGCTTTTTGAGGCCGTCGGTCAACGCCACGTACTCGTCCTTCCCCAACGCAATGAAATTCCCCTTCGCCTCGCGCACGAGCCGCAGGAGCTGCGCCATCTGAAGCTTCGTCTTCCCGTCGATCGACGCCTCGCCCGAGACTTCAAACCACGTGCCCATGCGGTTCACCGAGAGCTGCATGTTCGCAAACGTGAGGGTGGGATGCGACACGCGGAACTTCACGCCGTCGGGCCACTCGACGATGACGTTCTCCGCCTCCCGCGCGGCGTTCAGGAGCCCCAGACACCCTTCCACCGTGAGGCTCCAGCGCGTGTCGTCCGTGCGGGCTTCGTCCAGGAATTCGATTTTTTCCAAAAGCGCCTCAAAGTTCGCTTTCTCCGTCTTGAGGCTTCGCACGACCTGCATCGCCTTGCCGCCCGCGTTCATCGCGATGTATTCAAGGCCCTTTCCGGGCTCGCAGAGCACCGTCGTGCCTTCGACGGGCCGCACCACGGCGCGCGCTGCAAAGCCGCCCGCTTCGTCGGGCGCGATCTGGAGCGTGATCTTCGAGTCGCCCGGCTGCTTTTCCAAGTTCGAGGCGTTCTTAAGGAGCTCGCTCATGACGGGCATCCGAGAGGAGATGTGTTCCAAAAGCTGCGTCAACTTGTCTTCGGACTCCTTGGGCATCGGGCCCGCCTTCTCCAGCGTCTCGATGAGGCGCTTTTGCTCGGCGGTGACGTCCACCACCTCCACCTTCCCCGCCATCGGGCAGTGGAGCACCACGAAGTTGGGCTCCACGATCTGCATCGACTCGCCCTCGATGTTCGTGTGAACGACGTAGAACCCCGCCTCGCGCGTGACGGAGAGCTGCAAGGCGCCTGCCGTCACCTCGATCTTCTGCCCCGGATGCTTCGCGCTGTAGACGTGCGGGTGCCCGATCAGGGCCTTCACGGCCTGCGGCCCGCGCAGCACGTACTCGCGCTCGTACCAGTTGATGACCTTTCGCACCTGCTGCGCCACGGCCGTGTCCTTGGGCGTCATCGCAGGGTGCCCTTCTTCAGCAAAGGTCTTCAAGGCCACGTTGCGGCCGGCGGACCACGTGCGGCCGTTCGTCGTCTTCTGCACGCGGGGCTGGATGCTCCAGGTGTCGGTATCCAACTGATAAACGATGCGCTCAGCGGGGCCCTGCACCTCCGCGCCCTCCTCCCCCTGCACGCCAAGGGACGCAAGGAGCGCGTTGATGGTCTTCTCCCACGCCGGAACGCGGGGCTTTGCGGAGACCAAAGGCTTCATTGCGAGCTTCTTTTCGAGGTCCTTTGCTTCGTCGCCCCCCGGTTGCGTCGCCGCCACCCAGCACTGCCGCAGCACGGCGTAGTCCGCGCCCACCTGCCGGGCGTCCTCCTCGTCCTGCGGCCCCGGGGTGTTGGGGCCGAGCCCTTCCAAGCCCTCGCCGCAGACGAGCATTCTCACGAGAAGCCTCGCCGCCTGCGAGCGGGAGTTTTCGTGCCGGCGCCACAGCCAGCTCATTTCTCCGAAGCTCTCCTCCATCGTCACCGCGGCAGCGTAGTAGGCGATGATCTCCTCAAAACGCTCGAGCTCGGACTGGAACTTCACAAAGGACACGAGCGTCTTCACGCTCGTCGCCGTGCGGCGGTCCGCCGCGAGCGACAGCGCCAGGATGAAGTTTTCAAAGAGGCCCTTGTAGCACTTGATCGACTCGCGGGAGGCGCGGCGATCCTTCAAGGGCGCTCTCGCTGCGCGCGACGCGGCCGGCCCGTTGCCGGCCAAGAGCGCGAGAACCGCCTCCATCAGTTTTGCGTAGGTGCCGTCCTTCACCTGCATCTCGGAGGCGTACTTCACGGGCTGCCCCTTGCGCAGGAATTCGTAAAAGCGATACCAGTCGTTCACCTCGGCGCGGCGCTGCCGGCTCAAGTGCATGACGTCGAACTTTGCCTTCAGCATCATGACCGACTCCCAGTCCACGCCCGGCGCAGTAAAGGAGTCGATGTCCTGCGAGAGGCTGTTGCAGGTCTCCTCCGTGAGCGTGCCGAAGAACGCATCCCAGCAGGGCTCCATCATCATGAAGAGCAGGTGCGAGCGGAAGGTCTCAATGAGCGGCGCGGGCTCCTTGGCGCCCGAGATCTGCACAAGGCCCGGCGCGCGGGAGACGGCGCGCTTGATGAGCCACTCATAGTCCGTCGAAGCGTAGCGCTCGGCCATCATGTCGGCGCGAAACGTCCGCGCCCACACCGCCGTCGTCACGTCCGACGCCGTCATCGTCTGCAAGACCGCAGCAAAGCCCCAGGGCGAGAACTCCACCATGCTGAGGTAGGTGTTGGCGTAGCGGTCCATGAGGTTCACGGGCTGGCGGCGCGTGAGAATGCCGTCGCTGCAGAGGCGCAGCAACAGGGACTGCGCATTCTTCGCAGTCCAGCTCGTCTTTTCCGCGATCGTGCGCAGATGGGGAGCGGAAAGCCGGCAGGGGCAGGAGATCATCGCGTAAACAAAGGCGCGCTCCTTCGTGTTGTACTGGCCGAAATGAAGGGAGGCTTGCTTGATGAGCTGGCTCGACATGAGAAAAAGGAGAGAAGTTTGAGGAACGAGGCGGCATTTTACGAAAAACTGCCGCAAAAAGTCCGTCCAAATGGCGGAAAAAATGACCCGCCGGGCGTCCCTCGGCCCGTGAGAAGCGTCGCCGGCCGTTCTCAAACGGCGTCAAAAGACGTCCGCCGCGCCGATTTTGCGGCCTTTGCTGACGACAGCCACGCGCTTCACGGGAGGCTTGAGCACCAGAGACATGCCGCACGGATCTTCCGGTCGTAGCTCATCACGCTCAAAGCCGCAATCGGCGCCAGCCGAGACTCGCAGCCGTCGTGGCAACGCCTGCCGGCAATTTCCAGCCAGGGCGTCGGATCGCCCGCGGCAAGCGCCAAAAACCCGTGTGCAGTTGAGTTAAAACGTTGTCAGGCCGCCTGTTGCCAGCTCACGAACTGCCGCTTCTCTTCAGAAAACACGGCGGCAACGCGAACGAGCGGCTTCTCTGCCGTCGCGCCGTACTGCTTCT
>CAVACW010000183.1:0-4315 GCA_963587345.1 uncultured Oscillospiraceae bacterium
GAGCCGACTCCGCTACAACGTCATGCCATCTCGCGGCCACTGGTCCGCCTTCATGGCATGGTTGCTCGAAACTGCCGGTTTTCATACACCCAAGGTACTTGGCTCGGGCGAGGTGCGTCGCAACGGCCTCCTCACTGAAAGCTACCTGTTCACAGAAGCAATTACTCCTACGCCCAGTCGACAATTTCTTGGAGTTGCCTGCGAGAAAGCAATCCCCCTTATTGAAACCGCCGCCTGTTTTTTGAACTCTCTTCGAAAACTGCACGATGCCGGCATCACGCACGGCGACTTGAAGCTAGACAATTTCTATGTTCTTTCCGACGGGGTCATCGGCTACTGGGATCTCGACTCCGCCCTCTACTGGCCCAAAGGCGTTCCCGCCCTGTTGCGCTACCGCCACACAAGCTACCTCATCGCAAACCTCATGAGGGAAGCGGATGCCTTGCTTCCTGCTGCCTCGCTAAACGCCTACGACTTCATCGCCTCGTGCGCCAAAATCTACGGCAACGCCTGCTCCCTGCAGCACCTGCTGGGCTTCCTACGACATCGTTGGTTGAAGAACGTCCACTTCTCCAGCTTCATCTAACACCGCATCGGTTCGCCTGCGTCTCCATCCCTATTTGAGCATCATCCGCGGACCGCTCACCCTCACACTGAGTGCTCACATGATCAAACGAAATGTCCTCTTGAACCCCGGCCCCTCCACCACCACCGACACCGTCAAAATGGCGCAGGTCGTTCCGGACATCTGCCCGCGGGAAAAGGAATTCGCCCGCCTCATGAAGGGCCTGCGACTGGACCTATTAAAAACCGTCCACGCCGATCCCGAAAAGTACACGTCCGTTCTTTTCTGCGGCTCCGGAACGCTCAACATCGACGTGTGCCTCAATTCCCTCCTGCCTGAAGGCGGCAAGGTCTTGGTCGTCAACAACGGCGCCTACAGCTCGCGTGCCGTGGAAATCTGCCGCTACTACGGCATGCCCGTCATCGATCTCGCGTTTCCTGCCACGGAGCAGCCTGATCTCGCGAAGGTGGAGGAAGCGCTCAAAGCGAACCCCGACGTGAAGCTTGTGCACACAACGCACAACGAAACGGGCACGGGGCTTCTCAATCCCATCCGAGAAATCGGCGCCCTCGCCCATCAGTACGGCGCCACCTTCACCGTGGACACGACGTCTACGCTTGCCATGCGGCCGATCGACGTCGAGCGCGACAACATCGACTTTTGCATGGCCTCGGCGCAAAAGGGGCTGCAAGCGATGACGGGCCTGAGCTTCATCATCGGCCGCACGGACCTCATCAAGGCGTCGGCGAACTACCCGAAGCGCAGCTACTACTGCAATCTGTTCCTCCAGTACGACTACTTCGAGAAGACGGGCCAGATGCACTTCACGCCGCCCGTTCAGACGATCTACGCCACGATTCAAGCCTTGAAGGAATATCTTGCCGAAGGCGAAGCCGCCAAGTGGGCGCGCCACACGCGTGTCTACCACGCCATTCACGCGGGGCTTGAGAAGCTCGGCTTCAAGACGCTCCTGCCGCGCGACAAGGAAAGCGGCCTTGTGGTCTCCGTTCTCTACCCCGATGACCCCGCCTGGGACTTCATGAAGGTGCACGACTACTGCTTTGACCGCGGCTTCACGATCTATCCGGGGAAGATCGCGTCCTATGACACTTTCCGCCTCTGCGCGCTAGGCGCCATTGACGAAAAGGACATCACCGACTTTTTCACCATCTTCCGGGAAGCGCTCACCGCCACGGGCGTCGCTGTTCCCGCCCGCTACGCTCACTAAAGGACTCTTGTCATGAAAACTGTCTACGCCTGCTTTACCACGGACGTCATCCACGCCGGCCACCTCAACATCATCCGCGAGGCGCAGAAATACGGCCGCCTCGTAGCGGGCGTCATGAGCGACGCCGCGCTCGTGAAGTTCGACCGCTTCCCCACGATTTCGCAGGAAGAGCGCCTGGCGCTTTTGAAGGCGCAGGAAGGGGTGTCCGACGTCGTGTTGCAAGACGACGTGATGTATGAAAAGGTGCTTCGCGAATTAAAGCCCGACTACGTCATTCACGGCGACAACTGGCTCTCGGGCCCGCAGAAGGCAATTCGCGACAACGTTGAAAAGACGCTCGCGGAAATCGGCGGCGGGGAAATCATCGACGTTCCCTACACCTACAGCGAAGACGTGAAGCGCACGGACGACCGCATCAAGATGAAGCTCATGATGCCGGAATTCCGCCGTCGTCGCCTGCGCCAACTCTTGAAGTTGCGCCCCATCGTGAAGGCGATTGAAGTGCACAGCGGCTTGACGGGGCTTCTCGCGGAAAAGACGGTCGTCGAGCACGACGGGGAGCTCGATCAGTTTGACGCGCAGTGGATTAGCTCCCTTTGCGACTCCACCGCGAAGGGCAAGCCCGACATCGAGCTCGTGGACATGACGTCCCGTTTCAGAACCATCGACGACGTGATGGAAGTCACCACGAAGCCCGTCGTCTTTGACGGCGACACGGGCGGCATGATCGAGCACTTTGTCTACACCGTGCGCTCTCTTGAGCGCATGGGCGTCTCTGCCGTCATCATCGAAGACAAGACGGGCCTTAAGAAGAATTCGCTTTTTGGGACCGAAGTGAAGCAGACGCAGGACACGATCGAGCACTTCTGCGAAAAAATCGCAGCGGGAAAACGCGTGCAGCTCACGGACGACTTCATGATCATCGCCCGCATCGAGAGCCTCATTCTCGAGCAGGGACAGGAAGACGCTTTGAACCGCGCCCGCGCCTATGTAAAGGCGGGCGCTGACGGCATCATGATCCACAGCCGCAAGAAGGATCCCGCGGAAATCTATGCGTTCTGCGACGCCTTCCGCAAGGAAGACCCGACGACGCCGATCGTCGTGGTGCCGACATCCTTTAACACCGCCACCGAAGCCGAGCTCGCGAGCCACGGCATCAATCTCGTGATCTACGCAAACCAGTTGACGCGCAGCGCCTTCCCCGCCATGCAGAAGACCGCCGAAGACATCCTGCGCTACCACCGCGCCAAGGAAGTGGACGACCGCCTGATGCCCGTCAAGCAGATCATCACTTTGATCGACACCCTGTAAGGACGCGTCATGCAGGTTGAAAAGTTGATTGAAATCACCGGCGCCGACTTCTTCACAGGCGTGCCGGATTCGCAGTTGAAGGCCCTGGCCAACTGGTGCCTCGCCACCTACGGGGAAGACCCGAAGCACCACGTCATTGCCGCCAACGAAGGCAACGCCGCGGCGCTTGCCGCGGGCTACCACTTGGCCACCGGCAAGACGCCCGTCGTCTATATGCAAAACAGCGGCGAAGGCAACATCATCAATCCGGCGGCGAGCCTCTTGAACGACAAGGTCTACGGCATCCCCGTGATCTTCGTCGTAGGCTGGCGCGGGGAGCCGGGCGTCCATGACGAGCCGCAGCACGTCTTTCAGGGTGAAGTGACGGTGCCTCTATTAGACGTCATGGGCATCCCCTCTTGTGTCATCGCAAAGGACACCACGGACGACGAAGTCCTCGAAGCGATGGAGCGCTTCAAGCCGCTTCTCGCCGCCGGCAAAGACGTCGCCTTCGTCGTGAAAAAGGGCGCGCTCACCTTTGACGGCAAGGTGACGTTCAAAAACGATCACGCTCTCACGCGCGAAGACATCATTCGCCATATCACCGCCGTGTCTGGCGACGACCCCATCGTCTCCACCACGGGCAAAGCCTCCCGCGAGCTCTTTGAAATCCGCGAGGCCGCGCACGCCAGCCACGGCCGCGATTTTCTCACGGTGGGCTCCATGGGGCATTCCTCCTCCATCGCGCTCGGCGTGGCGCTGCAAAAGCCCGAGACGACCGTCTGGTGCGTGGACGGCGACGGCGCGGTGCTGATGCACATGGGGGCGATGGCCGTCATGGGACGCCTGGCGCCCAAGAACCTCATCCACCTCGTGGTGAACAACGAGGCGCATGAAAGCGTGGGCGGCATGCCGACCGCTGCGGACAAGACGGACCTGGCGGCCGTCGCCCGCGCCTGCGGCTACCCGCATGCGGAAACCGTCGCGGATGCGGAGGCTTTGGACGCCGCGCTCGCCCGCGCCAAGGCGGCCAAGTCGCTTTACTTCATTGAAGTCAAAAGCGCCATCGGCGCCCGCGCCGATCTCGGACGCCCCACGACCACGGCGAAGGAGAACAAAGAAGCGTTCATGGCGCACTTGAAGCGCATTTGAGAAATCTGGCGGGAGGATCGTTCGTCAGGGCGATTGCATGAGTTAAGCGCGCAAACCCTTACTGACCCTCCTTAAAAAAT
>CAVACW010000184.1:0-2356 GCA_963587345.1 uncultured Oscillospiraceae bacterium
CGAACGTGGCTCCTCCGACTCGTGATGGTAGATTTGGGAGCTTTCGAACTAACGGCTCGTGGAGAAGGGACAGTTCCGGGTGCTGAATTCCCGGCAAAACGACGGACTGCGCTGCCGGCACTCTACGGCGCTCTACCCCGACCAGGTGTTCGGCGTTCTCAACTTCGCCCGTCCGAAGCTTTTGAAGCAGGTGAGCGTCGCGCTTCTCACCATGCCCGAGCAACCGTCCTTTTCCTGGCAGGTACCGGGAAAGTTTGATGCCATCACGGCGCTCTACCGCTCGCTGGAGCTTGGACAGTGGGCACCCGTGAAGCGCACGATCCTTGATTACTTGAAGCTCTTTTGGAAGGAGATCGCGCTGCTCGCGGGCGCAATTCTTCTGCTGGTTTACAACGAGTGGCGCCTTCGCCGCCTGGTGGCGGTGCGCACGGCCGACCTCAACGCTGCGCTCGAAGCTCAGAAAGGCCTCATCGCGCAGGATCGGGAGATGAGAAACCGCATCGCCCGCATGGAGCGCAATTCGCTCGTGGCGCAGATGTCGTCTCTGATTGCGCATGAGTTAAAGCAGCCCTTGGCCGCCATCATCAACTACGCCACCGTGCAGCAGATCCGTCTCGAAGGCATGGAAAGCGCTGATCCGACCTTGGAGCGCACGAGCGGCGCCATTGACCGCGAGGCGCACCGCATCGTCCAGATCGTGGACCGCGTGCGCTCCTACATGCGCGCCACGCCCGCGCGCCGCGTGCGCTGCGCCCTGTCGGACATCGCCCGCCAGGCGCTGTTGAGCTTCAGCCACTACGCGGACTACACGCCGAACATCGACTGCGTGATCGAGGACGGCGTCTTTGTGAACGGCGACGAGCTGGAAATCGAGATTCTGGTCCTCAACCTCTTGAAGAACGCCGCGCAGGCGATTGCGGAGACCGAGGGTGGTCGCATCGTGCTCTCCGTGCGGCGCGAAGGGGACTTCGCCGTTCTCGCCGTGCGGGACAACGGCCCGCGGCTCACCGACGTCGCCTTTCAGCGCCTGACGCACACGAGCGACTCCACGACGCCGGGCGGCCTGGGGCTGGGCTTGGGGATCATCCGCAGCATCGCCGACGCTCATTCCGCCACTCTGAACATCACCCGGCTCGATCCTCGCGGGATCGAGTTCACTGTGCATTTTGACTTTGCTTTGGGAGAATCCTCATGATGAAGACGCCGCTCATTCGCATCGTGGACGATGATGAGGACTTTCTTGACTCGCAGAAGATGCTTTTGGAGACGCTCGGCTGGGACGTGAAGACTTACTCCCGTGCGCGGACGTTTCTTGAAGACGCGGACTTGGAGCGCCCGGGGTGCGTCATTCTTGACGTGCGCATGCCGGAAATGACGGGGCTCGAGGTGCAGGACGCCCTGGAGGCGCGCGGCAGCACGCTTCCCGTCATCTTTCTTTCCGCCCACGGCGACATCGCCATGGCGGTTCACACCATGCGGCACGGCGCGATCGACTTTCTGGAAAAGCCTGTGGAGCCGCAGGTGCTGCTGCAGCGAGTTTCGTCCTCCATCGCGCAGTCGCTCAAGAGCAGCGTCGAGCAGGAGGAGACGCGCAGCTTGAAGGAGCGCGTTTCCAAGCTCACCGGGCGCGAGAAGGAGATCGCGCGGCTCGTGGCCCACGGCCTGCGCAACAAGGAGATCGCCCGCGAGCTCAGCATCGAGGAGACCACCGTGAAGATGCATCGCGCGAACGCTCTCGCCAAGCTCGGCGCCAATTCCAGTGCGGAGTTGACGCGCATCTTCACTCTGATCGAAGTGAAGGAGCTTCACTGACATGCGGCGCCGCGACGTGGTGAAAGGGCTGGCCGCTTTGGGGCTGGCGGCGGTCGCCCCCGCGCGGGCGGCCGGGACGGCGGCTTGGGACGTGATCGTCGTGGGGAGCGGCGTTGCGGGCCTTGCGGCTGCCGTGAGCGCGGCGCAAAACGGCGCCCGCCGCGTGCTGGTGCTCGAGAAGGCTCCGACGATCGGCGGCCACAGCATCCTTTCGACGGGCTACGTCACGACGGTGTCGCCGGCGTGCGAAACCGAGGCGCAGCGCAAGACGGAAGTGGAGGGGCTCGTCGCCGACATGCTGAGGCTGGGCGAAGGGAGAAACGATCCCGCGCTCGTTCGCCAGTTTGCGGAAGCCTCGGGCGAGGCGATTCGCTGGATGGAAAGCCTCGGACTCGTCTGGGCGCCGCAGCGCGTGCAGTCCGTGGCGGGCTTGTCGCCCCGAAGCTTTACTTCTAGCCTCGTGCGTGCGGGCTACGACCTCAACAAGGCCGCGGCTTCGCTCGGCGTGGAGATTCGCCTCAAGGCCCGGGCGACGGAGCTTCTC
>CAVACW010000184.1:2366-4238 GCA_963587345.1 uncultured Oscillospiraceae bacterium
GCGGGCTTGTCGCCTCGAAGCTTTACATCTAGCCTCGTGCGTGCGGGCTACGACTACGTCGTGACGCTCAACAAGGCCGCGGCTTCGCTCGGCGTGGAGATCCGCCTCAAGGCCCGGGCGACGGAGCTTCTCACGCGCGAAGGGCGCGTTGTCGGCGTGCGTGTCGACACCGAGGGCGCCGTGGAGGAGCTCGCCGCGCGGGCGGTCATACTTGCCACCGGCGGCTTCACGGGGAACCTCAAGATGCGAAAGAAGTATGCGCCGCGGCTGGATGAGACCTTCACGACAACCGCTGATCCCTACCGCGACAAGATTGACTACGCCACGGGCGACGGCATGCTGATGGCTGAGCGCATCGGCGCCCAGCTCGTGGACATGGATTGCGTGCAGACGCTTCCCTTCTGGGGCGGACGGCTCACGGACTACGTCGGTGCGGACATCTACTTGAACGACGAGGGCGACCGTTTTGTGAACGAAGCGGCCTCCTGGAAGCAGATTTCGGATGCCATCTGGGCGCTCCCTGAGCACGCCTGCTGGGTGGTGACGGACTCGCAGTCCCGCAAGGGCGCAAGCCGCAGCGCAAAGCTCATCCGCGGCATCGTGCGGCAGGCGGCTTCAGTTCGAGAGATGGCGGCGGGCATGAATCTTCCGGAAGCAAAGCTGCAGGCGACGCTCGATCGCTACAACGCCTTTGCGAAGGCAGGCCGGGACGACGACTTGGGCAAGACGATGTTCACGCAGACGATCTCGGTGCCGCCCTACTACTATGGGCGCGAGCATCTCTACGTGCACTACTGTTGCGGCGGCGTTCGCTTCAACGGGAAGTCCGAGGTGCTGCGCGCGGACGGCCGTCCCATCCCCGGGCTCTACGCCGCGGGCGAAGTGACGGGCGGGCTGCACGGCGTTGACCGTCTGGGCGGCTGCTCCATCGCCGACTGCCTTGTCTTCGGACGCAACGCCGGGCGGCAGGCGGCGAAGGCGATGCGGGAGCGCGTTGCGCCCTGAGTTCGAGAGGCGGCCGACGACGTTCAGGATGTCGCCAGCAGGTCAACGCTGAACTGCCGGAAGTACTTTTGCCACGGGCGCAACAGGCTCGGAAAAAGCCGCTGAGGAAATTCCGGCAGCGAGCAACCCGTTCGGCACGGCTTCGTGGCCCGTGCCGAAGGTTTGGAGACCGAGGCCAGATAGAAGTGTCGAGCAGGACGCATCTCGAAGCAATATCGTTCTGCTTGGATTGCAATCTGTTTGGATTCGTCTTGTTTTTCAGCGAACTTGACGTGTTGGATTTGCGCCTGCGGTATAATCGAAAGACGTTCGGCGCACTATGCTGGCGCCTTCCGTTCCGGTTACGAGATCCCTGTTATGTCCGATCTGCTTCAACTCAAGTCCACCCCTTATGGTGTCTCCAACTTTGCCAGCATTCGCCAGCGAGAACTGGCGTACGTAGACAAAACCCAGTTCATTGAGGCCTTGGAAAATTGCGGCGCGGACTATCCCTTCATCGTTCGTCCACGTCGTTTTGGCAAAACGCTCTCAACGAGCATGCTCCGCGCCTATTACGATGAAGCAGCCGCAGGTCGATTTGAGCAAACGTTTGCCGGCACCTACATCGGCTCGCACAAGACGCCGCTTGCGAGCAAATTCCGAGTGCTGCATCTGGACTTCTCCGGCATCGCTTCATCGGTGTCAGATCATCAGGCCCTAGAGAAATCGTTTCAGGCCTCGGTGCTCACTTCGATTAGGAAATATTTCAAGCGCTATCCCCAATCGAATCAGGATGAAGTCCTTGCGAACACTTTCTCGAATGCCGCTGATCTAAGGAACTGTAAAAATTTAACCTCTAGGACTTCTCTGCCTTAAAGCCACGAATTA
>CAVACW010000185.1:0-4209 GCA_963587345.1 uncultured Oscillospiraceae bacterium
GCGCAGGATCGTCCCAGACAAGCCGGCCGATCAGACGGCCGGGCAGGCTGGGGCAATTTGCCGACAAGCGGATTTCATAAACGGCCGGCATGGCGATCAACCTTCCGAACGGGGGCTGCGGATGCGCTTCGGGAGGTGCTCATTTTCGAGCGCCTGAGCAAGAGGATCGGTGCCGCCGATGTCAGCAAACGGCGTCCCCAGATCAAGGGCGAGCAGGACGGAGGCAACGGCGCCGATCGCCACGCCGCAATTGCCATTCTCTATCTTCACCAACGTACTCAGGCCGATGCCCGCGCGCTCGGCGAGGGCAGTCTGGGGGAGGCGCCGCTTCAATCGGGCCACTCGGATATTGTTGCCGAGCACTGACAATGATTCTTCCACTGCAAGCGATGGTCTCATAATGTGTAGATCGCAAAGGTTGAACCGGATAACCGTTCACATTATGATCGTTACGTCGATGAAATGCAACCCGGCCCGGCAGGACCGATTTGAGCCGTTTTCGCCCGGGAGCTGCCGCGGCCGGCTCAATGGTAACTGTTACTATCGCAATGGTATGCAACGAACCAAGTTCAGATATGAACGGTTATGATTTCAGCGGGCCTTTAAATTCCGTCAACCCACCGATGTCAGCATTCGCTTACATCGCTTCCCAACCCTACTTCCCGTGAAATCGCCTCCGGCACCTGCCGACAGCCAGCAGCCGGTCGCGCGATAGGTTGTGCCTATTAAACAGCATTCCGCCTCGAATCCCTGTCACCCCATCAACCGCGCTCTGGGCAAGCGGCGAGCCATCGGCTGCGAGTCTCGCCGGCTCCGATCGGCCGCCATCCTCTTGGCCAATCGGTGGTTGCCGGTCAACGTCGCACCGCTTGCCTTCGGCGTTCGCTTCAAAAGTAGCTTCACATTTCATTATTCAGTTTCTACCTTAGCCAAGCGAAACCATCCGCAGCGATCGTTTCCTGCGTCGAATGTCGGCGCCCCATGCTCAAAAGTATTTTGGCATCTGAACTTTCAGCATCTACTTTGGACAGCTGGCAACGCTCGCTCCCTGAATGCTCGCGCTCAACCCCCTGCGAAGGCGCCTGCGCGCCGCCATCACCGCGGGAAGGCAAAAAAAGCGCCCAAAGGCGCCGCCATTGAGATGGATTTAAACGGCCTCGTTTGACTCAGCACTCACGCATGCCAGCAACGAGGCCGTTTATTCGTGCCTACTTTTTAAGCCGCAGGCCGCTGTCGCTCAGCGCCACGCCCACCAAAATCAGGGCGCAACCCGCAAGCGCCACGAGCGTGACGCGCTCACCCAGCACCAGCACGGCCGCCGCCATCGTGACGAGCGGCGAGAGGTAAAGCAGATTCACGGTGCGCGACGGGCCGATCTTCTCCACGGTGACGTTCCAGAGGATGTAGCCCAATGTCTGCGCCACGAGTCCCAGAAAGAGAAAGTGGGGCAGGATGCGCCACGAGAAGATGAGCGAAAAGTCTGTGTTGAGCGCCTGCACCGAGAAGTACGGCGTCAGCGTGACGATCGCGTAAAAGAGCACCTTGCGGGTGAGGAACTTCGCGTCATAGCGCTTCAGCATCGCTTTGAGAACGGTGCTGTAAAGCGCCCAGCACAGCGCCGCGGCAATCGTGAGCAGGTCGCCCACCGGGCTGATTTTCAACGCAAAGACGCCGTTCATGACCACCGCCACGACGCCCGCGAACGCGATGAAGCTTCCGAGCCAGAAGCGCGCCGGCACGCGGAAGTCACGCCGGATCACCATTCCGACGAGCACGGTGAGAATCGGCGCCGTCGTGATGAGCACCGCCACGTTGCTGGCCTGCGTATAGGAAAGCGCCGTGTTTTCCGTGAGAAAGTAGGCTGAGCCGCCCAGAATGCCCAGCAGGACCATGATGCCTTCGTCCTTCCAAGTCTTCGAGAAGAAAGGACACGGCAGGATGAGAAACATCGCCAGCCACGCGATGACCGTTCGGTAGAACAAAATGTCGGAAGGCGCCAGGCCCGCCAACAAAAGAACTTTTGTATTGACGAACGTGACGCCCCAGACTACGACCACGAAGAGGCCGACGGCGTACGCGGACTTCGTGGTGAGCTGAGGCAAAGCCATGGGGATGCTCCCAAGGGGTGCAAAGTGGGAAAGCGATCCATTCTATGCCTTTTCTTTACGCTTTCCAGTCAACGATGACGGCGCTTCGCGGCCCATTTGCGGACTTCTTCGGTGATGCGCATCGCGCAGAAGTTGGGGCCGCACATCGAGCAGAAGTGCGCCTTTTTCATGCTGTCCTTGGGGAGCGTTTCGTCGTGGAAGGCGCGCGCTTTTTCCGGATCAAAGCCGATGTTGAACTGGTCCATCCATCGGAATTCAAAGCGCGCCTTGCTCATGGCGTTGTCGCGGATCTGGGCGCCCGAAACGCCCTTGGCCAAGTCCGCGGCGTGGGCGGCGATCTTGTAGGTGATGATCCCGTCCTTCACGTCCGTCTTGTCAGGAAGCCCCAGGTGTTCCTTCGGCGTCACGTAGCAAAGCATCGCGGTACCAGCGCCGCCGATCGTCGCCGCGCCGATCGCGCTCGTGATGTGGTCGTAGCCCGGGGCCGCGTCCGTTACCAGAGGGCCCAGCGTATAAAAGGGCGCTGCATTGCAAAGCGACTCTTCAGCTTCGGCATTTTCCACCACGCGCTGCAGCGGCACGTGGCCCGGCCCCTCGATCATCACCTGCACGTCCTTTTCATGCGCTCGGCGGGCGAGTTCGCCAAGGGCGGCCAGTTCCGCCATCTGCGCGCTGTCGCAGGCGTCGTGCTGGCAACCCGGACGCAGGCCGTCCCCAAGGCTCACCGTCACGTCATAGGCAGCGAGGATGTCGCAGATTTCGTTAAAGTGCGTCCAGAGGAAGTTCTCCTTTTCGTGCGCCATGCACCAGACCGCCATGATGGAGCCGCCGCGAGAAACGATGCCCGTCAAGCGGTTCGCGGTGAGCTCGATGAAGGGAAGGCGCAGCCCCGCGTGAATCGTGAAGTAGTCCACACCCTGTTCGGCCTGTTCGATCAAGGTGTCGCGGTAGAGCTCCCAAGTCAAGGCCTCCGCCTTGCCGTTCACTTTTTCGAGCGCCTGGTAAAGCGGCACCGTGCCGATCGGCACCGGGCTGTTGCGCACAATCCATTCGCGCGTTTCATGAATGTTCTTGCCGGTGGAAAGGTCCATCACCGTGTCCGCGCCCCAGCGCGTCGCCCAGAGCATCTTCTCAACTTCTTCAGCAATGCCGGAACTCACGGCGGAATTGCCGATGTTGGCGTTGATTTTGGTGAGAAACGCCCGCCCGATCACCATGGGCTCGGCTTCCGGATGGTTGACGCAGCAGGGAATGACGGCGCGCCCCGCGGCAATCTCGCGGCGCACGAATTCCGGCGTCACGTCCTCGGGACACTTGAAGCAGTCGCAGGCGCCCGCATGCTGCTTCAACAGGAACTGGCGGCTTCGGGGGCTCACCGCCGCGAGGCTTTCCACGTAGGCGCGGCGGTTGTTGTTTTCGCGGATCGCCGCAAACTCCATTTCAGGCGTGATGATGCCCGCCTTCGCATAGTGCATCTGCGTCACGGCGGCGCCGCGGGCGCGAAGGATCGGGCTCTTTCTCACAAAGCGAATGGGATCAAGCGACCGGTCGGCGGCGCGCTCCCGGCCGTAGGCGCTCGTCATGTCGGAAAGCGTCTCCGTGTCGCCGCGCGCGGCAATCCAGTCGCTTCTCAGTGCCGGCAGCCCGTCTTCAATCGCCGGGTGCTTTGCGGGATCGCCCCAGTCGCCAGCGGTGTCGTAGACGAAGATCGGAGGATTGGGCTCCGTTTTGCCGTTTGGAAGCTGGGAGTCGTCCTGATCGATGGCGCGCATTGGCACGCGGATGCCGCGCGTTCCTTCTATATAGAGACGGCGGGAGCCGGGGAGGATCCCGGTGGAGGAAAGCTGCGCCTCACGGTCGGGGCGCGAGGGAAGCTTGCCGCCGTCGGGGCGGATGGCGATGGTTTCAGTCGTCACGTTTTTCTCAGCTCGAAAAAAGTGGCGCGGGAAGGGCAGAGCGCGCCCGGACTACCGAGCGGTCTTGTCACGTTTTCCTACGCCGATGTGAATCGGATCAGGTTCAGAGGCACTCTCTCAACTGCAGCCTAAGGCCACAGTACACCTAACGTTGCGGGAGGGATTCTAGCGCTTTGGTTTGGGCT
>CAVACW010000186.1:0-4179 GCA_963587345.1 uncultured Oscillospiraceae bacterium
CAAGTTTTCCAATACCGTGGCAAGTTTGGAAGATTTTTGTTTCGCTAGCTAAACCCCACATCGGCGCGCCCTTCGAGCACGTCGCGAGCCACTACTTTCATCGTGTCGCCCTCGCCAGCAAAGCGCTGCTCGCCAAAGAAGGCCAGCGGATCGTAGCCTTCCACAGCAATGACGCCCATGGGCACGAGGTAGCCCGTAAAGGTGAAGGGCTCATTGGCGGCGAGCACCTTGCCCGCCAAATCGCGGACGCGGTTGAGATCCGTGCGATCCGAGCGCACCACGATCGCCGCGCCGTCCGTCTGGTTGGGATTCGGATAGCGATCGGAGGCGATGCTCACGAGTTCGCGAAAGCCTGCCCTCGCCTGATGCCTGCGGTAAAAGCCCGAAGAGCCAAAGAGAAGATCGAGGTGGTCCTCCACGATGCGGTCTGACAGTTCGCCGGGCGAATAGTGCGTGACGACCAAGGGCTTCGGGGCCACGGCCTTCCGGATCGTCTCAATCGTCGTGCGGTACAAGACCTCATTGGGATTGGGCTGCGCGTAGTTGGAAATGCCCAGGCGCACGACGTCACTCTCAGCGCTCGCGCCCAGCGCCGCCGCCAGTCCCGCCGCAGCGAGAAGACCTCGCCCCCATGCACGCATCACGGCACCACAAAGGACCAGAGAAGGAGCAACACGAGCTGCCCCGAGAGAATTCGCAGGAACATGGCAAGCGGATACACCGTCGAATACGCCACGGTGGAGATGTTCTTTTCCGAGAGCGTCCCCGCAAACGCCAGCGTCGGGGGATCCGTCGTCGCACCCGCGATGAGACCGACGATGGCGTGGTAATTCATTCCGTACTTCATCCGTGCGACAACGCCTGTCACAAGAATCGGCACCACCGTGATGACAAAGCCAAACGCCATGTAGAGAAGTCCTTCGCCCCCGGCAATCGCCGCCACGAAGCGGTTTCCTGCCGCCAGGCCCACGCTCGCCAAAAAGAGGGCGATCCCCAGCTCTCGGAGCATGAGGTTCGCGGACTGCGTCGTGTAGGTGACGATTTTGAGCTGCGGCCCGAAGTACCCGAGCAGGATGGCGATGATGAGCGGGCCGCCCGCGAGCCCCAGCTTCAAGGGCACTGGCATGCCGGGGAGCGCGATGGGTACGGAGCCCAGCACGACGCCCGCCAGCAACCCCAGAAAGATCATGGCGACGTTGGGCGCATTGAGCTTTCCCGTCTGATTCCCGAGCGTCACCGCGAGGCGCTCCACCGACTTCTCCGGCCCCACGCAGTAAACCTGGTCCCCGATCTGCAGATGCAGCTGCTGAAAGGGAAAGAGCGTCATCCCGGCGCGAAAGACGCGCGTGATGTTGACGCCGTCGTAGCGCGAGAGGTGCAGGTCGCCGATCGTCGTGCCGTTCATCGCCACCTTCGTCACCGTGAAGCGCCGCGAGACCAAGGGCGAATGCTCGGTCGCCAAATCCGGCCCGTCGTCCGCTTGTCCGCAGAAAGCGATGATAGGCTCACGCGCTTCGCGGCCGGCCACAATGCGCAGATGATCATTCACGAAGATCGCCGTGTCCGCCGTGGGACTCGTGATGACGCCTTCGTGCATCACGCGGCTGCAGATGAAGGGACGTCCAATGAAGTCGCGGATTTTGCGGATGGTCTGGCCGTTCAAGCCTGCATTCGTCACCTTCACCTGAAAATAAATCGGAGCGTCGTCCGCGGCGCGCTCAGCGGCTTCCCAGGCGCGATCTTCGTCCGCCAGATTGATATGAAAAAGAAAACGCAACGCGATCGCTGAACCAATGATGCCCACGACGCCCAGCGGATAGGCACAGGCGTAGGCAACTGCGATGTCGTCGCCCTGGTAGCCCAGAACGTTCAACGCCTCCTGCGTGGCGCCCAGCCCCGGCGTGTTCGTCACGGCGCCGTAATGCACGCCCAGCATCTGCGCGAGATCGATGCGATCAGAAAACGCGAAGTAGAGGGCGACAGTAACGATGAGGCTCACCACCACCGCAAATAGCGCCAGCAGGTTCAACTGCAGGCCGCCGCGCTTGAAGGAAGAGAAGAACGACGGTCCCACCTGCAGACCAATCGAAAACACGAAAAGCGCAAGGCCGAAGTCGCGCAAATACGCAAGCCCCGTCGCATTGACGGTGATGCCGGCGTAGCTTGCCGCCAGTCCCGCAAAGAGGACGAAGCTCACGCCAAGCGAGACGCCGAAGATCTTGATGCGACCCAGCGCCATGCCAAGGGCAATGACGCCTGCGTAGACAAAGAGCGCGTGCTCCACGGAGCCAGCGTCCGCAAAGAGGTTAAGCAGCCAGTTCATATTGGTGGTGCGGAGCGTCATGGCGGCGAGACGTGGAAAGAAAGCCGCCTGACGTCCATCATTTATTGGGAATGAGGCGGAGGATACGCCGCTCGCCTCCATCGCCGCCTGACAAAAACGCAAGCACTTGAAGCAACGCTGAGGCAAAACGCCGTCTTTACCTCGCCAATTTCAGCCCCATCATGAAGTTCCGAACCTCTTCGTTGGAAATGCGAAGCCGTCTTTGTCCCGATTCGGAGCGGCCGGCGCTCGCCAGGTAGCCCGAGGCATAGAGCAGCGCCAGCTGTGATTCTGTGGAAGTCTTGTCCCACATCGTCTCCCAGCAAAGTTCGTCCGAAACATCGTGTTATACGACACGATAAAGTACCCACCAAACGACACGAAAACTGACCCACCTCAAAGGGGGTGAAAAAAGGGCGTCAAGGATGTGCCCCTATGACGTCAAAAAAGAGGATTATTGGAGCTTTCACAACACCTATTGGAGGCTCCAAATCCATGATTCCAAAACTCAAGGCTGCTACAGTTCGTGAAGAGTTTTTCACGAAAAAGCGGTCAATTCGGTGTATCGCGCAGTGGTACGGTGTATCAAGAAACACGATTCGCCGCTACCTGCGTGAGGAAGAAGGAAAGCCACACCCGCTCAGCGAATCGGGCGCTTTTCTGAAAGAGCACGAGACGGAGATCGTCGAGCTCTACGCGAAGTGTGAGATGCGTTGCCCGCCGCTGAAACGGCTCATTAAAAATACGTACGACCGAGAGGTCTCGTTGCGCATGTTGGAACGGTTCTGCCAGCCGATGCTTGAAGAAGCGCGCCGCCAAACATACCTCGAGGAACCGATTGAACGGTTCGAAACCGCACCGGGAATGCACCTGCAGATCGATTTCGGCGAGAAGGATGTGCTGGTCAATGGGAAGATGGTCCATCTGCACTTCTTCGTGTGCAAACTGGGGTACTCGCGCCGCGTGTTTGCCAAGGCCTATTACCACGAGACTCAGGATGCTTGGCTCGATGGTTTGGAATCGGCCTTCGGCTATTTTGGCGGGATTCCGGGCTTCATCGTTTGCGACAACGCCAGCAGTCTGGTTCGTCAACACAGCGAGAGTGATGCCTCTCGGAGGTTCACAGAACGCTTCTACCACTTTCTTGTTTACTGGAAGATCATAGGTATTGCCACGGCGGTGCGTCACCCACAGTCCAAAGGCAAAGTGGAATCCGGCGTCAAGTACATCAAGGCGAATGCAGTGGTAGGCGTCGACTTCCCTGATATCGACGCTTGGAACCACTGGTTGGAGACATGGTGCCGAGACGAATCGGACGGCCGCCATCTCAACACGTTGTTTGAGGGGCCGTTTACGCCGCGTGCGCGCTGGATTGTTGAACAGAAAGCCCTGCGGCCGTTTGACAAGCCTCGGATCGCCAACATGTTCTTTGCCAAGCGCAAGGTGAGCAGGGAGGGCCTTATCCGAGTTGATAACAAATACTACCGCGTAAACAACGAACTCATCGGTCTGATAGTCCAAATTCAACACGATGAAAGCAAGATCTTTGTATTTCACGGCAGCGAGATGGTCATCGAGCTGGACAAGGCCAAGGACGGATTTAACCCCGCTCCGCAAACCGAGTCAACTCAGGATGCGCAGGAGGTAGCCGTTGAAAAGCAGCTAGAGAAGCTCCAAAGCGATCCTCGGTGGGCCGCGCTTCAGTTGTGTCAGGGCGAGCTCAATCGCGATGGCAAAGCGTACGACGCCAGCATTAACTGGGACCAGGACGAAACAGAACCTGCCCAAGACCCGAAAACGGAGGGTGGAGAATGAAAGAACGAAAGTCTTACGTCGAACTCAAGAAGAAGTCCTCT
>CAVACW010000187.1:0-4023 GCA_963587345.1 uncultured Oscillospiraceae bacterium
AGTCATGGTTTTCATCCTCATCGAGGCATTATCGCACGTCCGGCGGAGGTGGAACTGACGACGAAAATCTACGTGAATTCAATGTTCAATTGATTGCTGATACGGGGATGTTCCGCGAGGTGCGACTCAATCCAAGCGGTTTTCGCGAAAACGCCGCCCTCGTAGATGTGAACAGGTTCACGCGATGTCATCGCGTTTTTCGCGAATTTCGCTAAGAAGAGCGTCTTTTCAGCTGGACGTGTTTTGTAGGCTGAGTGCGATTTGCGGGCCAAAAGCCCCGACCCCCATTTTTTTCGCATTCAGAGTCACATATGTTCATTAAGAAATCCACGCTGACGCTCGTGGCGTCGTCGGTGCTGCTGGCGTTTACGAACGCCTACGCTGCCGGCGGTGCGCTGGGCCTCGACAATCTTCAGGAAAAACTCAATCAGCTTGCTGCCAAGGCGGGCGTCAAGGCGCCGAACGTTCGAGAAGAACTCGCCACCATCGTGGACGGCGGGGCACTGCCAGACAATCTCAAGGGCGCGGACGGAAAGGCCGCAACCACGGAGAGCAAGGTGGCAGGCGGCAAGGCCATTGAAGCGCCCGATGAGGCGGCTTTGGCCGAACAGCTGAAGAAGCAGCCCCTCATCAAGAAGATCGTCAACATCGACGCCAATCAGATTCGCGCCATTGCAAAGGCTGACGGCGAGATCATGTACATGATCGACAACGGGCGCTTTGCCTTGAAGGGCAAGATGGTGGACATCTGGAACCTGAAGCCCCTGAACACCATCGACGAGATTGATTATGCGGTGCACCATATCAATCTCGACAACATGGGCTTTGATCCGGCGGACTTCAATTCCGTGTCGGTGGGCACGGGGAAGAAGCACGTGACGATCTTTGTGGATCCCCGCTGCACGTGGTGCCACAAGCTGATGGATGAGATCGAGGCGAAGCCCGAGCTGAAGAAGGACTACACCTTTGACTTCATCATCGTGGCGACGCTGGGGCCCGATTCCGTGCGTCTGGCCCAGCAGCTCTACTGCGCCAAGGACAAGGATCCCGCGAAGAAGTGGGAAGCCCTGAAGGCGGGCTACAAGGCGATTGAAGCGCTGGAACAGGAAGAGACCTGTGATCAAACGGTGCTTCGCGAAACGGACATCAAGCGCTACCTGATGGGCATTCGCGGGGTGCCGTTCGTCATCAATCATGACGGCACGTACACGCGCGGCAAGCCTCGGGACCTGATGGCTTTCTTGGAAGGCAAGGATCAGCGTTCCGCCGGGTTGCAGACGGCGCCTGACGTGATCCGCAATGTGCCGAAGCTCCCGGCGCCCGCCGCCGCGCCGGCAGCGGCTCCTCAGCCGGAAGTAAAGCGCGTCGATCTGACGCCTTACGACGTGGATCACCTGAACGTCGTGAGCGTGGGCAAGGGCCCGAAGACGGTGACGGTGTTCGTGGATCCGCAGTGCGGCTGGTGCCACAAGTTGATGGAAGAAGTGGAGTCGGATGACTCCATCAAGAAGGATTTCACGTTCCGCTTTGTGGTGGTGGGTATCCTTGGACCCGAAAGCGAACGCTTGGCGAAGGCCATGTCCTGCGCGAGCACGAAGGACGTGGCGGAGAAGTGGAACGCGCTGCGAAAGGGCAAGAAGGGCATTGACAAGCTCTCGCAGAAGCTTCTCTGCGGGGATGACGTCTTCAAGAAGAGTCAGGCGGCTCGTACGGGGCTTGGCTTCAACGGGGTGCCGTTTGTGGTGGCGCCCGACGGTCGCACGGCAGGCGGGAAGCCTGCTGATCTGCGCGCCTTCTTGGAAAACCGCATTGCCGCGCCTCAGCCCGCCCCGGCGCCCGCTGGTGACGACGATGAGGCAGAAACCGTCGATCTCACGAACTACGACATCCTCGGCATGAACCTCGTGACGGTCGGTACCGGCGCCAAGGTGGTGACGGTGTTCGTTGACCCGCAGTGCGGCTGGTGTCATAAGCTCATGGATGAGGTGAACGCCGACAAGTCGATCCAGCAGGACTACACGTTCCGCTTCATCGTGGTGGGCATCTTGGGGCCGGAAAGCCAGCGTTTGGCAAAGGCGATTTCCTGCGCGAAGACGAAGGACAACAACGCGAAGTGGGAGGCCCTGCGCAAGGGCAAGAAGGGCATTGACAAGCTCGAAGCGGCGTCGGATTGCGACAACACGCGCTTCAATAAGAGCCAGTCCGCCCGCACGACTTTGAACATCAACGGCGTTCCCTTCCTCGTGGCTCCGGACGGGCGCACGGCGGGCGGCAAGCCCGCGAGCCTGCGCAACTTCTTGGAAAAGAAGGCGCAGCCCGCGAAGGCCCCGACGGCCCAGCCCAAGGCAAAGCCCACGTCGGTAGACTTGAAGGCGAAGGGCTTTGACGTGAAGAAGTTGAACGTCGTCAGCATGGGTTCTGGCAAGGAGCACGTGACGGTGTTTGTGGATCCGCGCTGCTCGTGGTGCCACAAGCTCATGGATCAGGTGAATGGCAATTCTGAGTTCTTCAAGAAGTACACTTTCGACTTCGTGGTGATTGGTCTTTTGGGTGACGTGAGCGAAGAGCTCGCGCAGAAGCTCTACTGCGCCGACGCGAAGCCGGCGGACAAGTGGAAGGCCCTCGTTGCCGGCAAGGACGGCATTGAGAAGCTGAAGCTCAAGAAGAACTGCAAGGTCGGCGAGGGCGCTGCGGAAGCGGCGTCGGATGAAGCCGACAGCATGATGGAGAAACTGGAAATCGAAGGCGTTCCGTACGTCGTCGCCCCCGACAAGCGCATTCTGGGCGGGTTCTCGCCTGACCTGATGGGCTGGCTCGGTTTGGGTAAGAAGTAATTCCTCGAACCACCTCAGCCGCTCGATGGCAACACGGGCGGCGCTCAGGGGAATCGTTCCGTCTTTCGAATTTCGACTCCGTGGTGGAGACGGAACGTTTTTTCGGCATCGGCCTGCGACTCGGGGCCGATGCCCTTTTTTTCAAAGGATCAACCATGTCGCTCATTTCTGAGTTCTACATCCTGTCCCTCGTTTTTCTGGTCGTGGCGGCGCTCTTCTGCTACAAGGGCTTTCTCGTCGTCCCGCAACAGGAGGCGTGGGTCGTTGAACGCCTCGGGCGCTTCTACGGGGTTCTCAACCCCGGATTGAACGTCATCATCCCGTTTGTGGATCGCGTGGCCTACCGCCACAGTCTCAAGGAAATCCCGCTCGATACTCCGAGCCAGGTTTGCATCACGAAGGACAACACGCAGCTCTCCGTGGACGGGGTGCTCTTTTTCCAAGTGACGGACCCGAGGCGGGCGAGCTATGGCACGTCGTCCTTTATCGAAGCCATCACGCAGTTGTCTCAGACGACGCTTCGCAGCGTCATTGGCAAGATGGAGCTCGACAAGACGTTCGAAGAGCGCGACGAGATTAACCGGGAAGTTGTAGCGGCGGTAGACGCGGCGGCCACCAACTGGGGCGTGAAGGTGCTCCGCTACGAGATCAAGGACTTGACGCCTCCCTCTGTGATTCTCCGAGCCATGCAGGCGCAGATCACCGCCGAGCGCGAGAAGCGAGCAGTGGTGGCGGCTTCAGAAGGCAAGAAGATGGAGCAGATCAATCTCGCCACGGGCGAGAAGGAGGCGGCCATTGCGAAGTCCGAAGGCGAGAAGATGGCTGCCATTAACCGCGCCGAAGGCGAAGCGGCGGCAACGCTGGCTATGGCAAACGCCACGGCGGAAGCGCTGAGAAAAGTGGCGGAGGCGACGCAGTCCCCCGGCGGCATGAACGCCGTGAACCTTCAGGTGGCGGAGAAGTACGTGGAGGCGTTCTCGAACATCGCCCAGCGAGGGACGACGCTCGTGGTGCCGTCGAACTTTGGCGACATGACTTCGCTCGTGGCTTCGGCAATGAAGATCATGGACGGTGTGAAGCGGTGACCCGCTCCGCATTGCTAGCAAAAGCAAGGCCCCGAAGGTTCGCGCCGACGGGGTTTTGCTAGCCGATGAAAAATCCGTCAAATTTGTCAGAATGAGAGTGCCTT
>CAVACW010000188.1:0-3915 GCA_963587345.1 uncultured Oscillospiraceae bacterium
CCGCAACACCGCACCTGCCTCTCAGTGCTTTTAATCACGGGCCGCAGAGCGTGGGACTAGGATTGACATCCCACGGTGCCTATGCATTCCCAACCAACGTAGTTCAGATTTCTCCTCACTGGGGCTAGTCAATCAAGGCTTGCTTTCACAAGCCTCTGCCTTTAGGCAGGGGTGGTTGACTACGCTACTTGCCTCCGTGGCACTCATCACAACGCTTGAAATTGTACTGATGATGGCACTGGTAGCAGGCTTCGACGTTGGCGGGCTCGCGGTTCGGGTCTTTTTTTGGCGGCATTGCGTGCGGCGTGTGGCACATCGTGCACTCCCAGATCTGATCCATGCCGCCCTTGCCGTTGTGCGGAATGTAGGTGTGCGGATTGACGGGCTTCGGATCGGCCTCGACCTGCACGTTCTTCGCCTTCAGCTTGTCAAAAGGACCGTGGCAGCCGAGGCACATTTCCTTGGTCATCGTGGCGGCGCCGGCGGTGGCGGCGACGAGAGCGGCCGAGATCGCGAAGGCCGCAGCAGAGAGAAACTTCATGACGGGGTCTCCAGAAAAAGTGGGGAAAGGGCGGCGGCCGGGAAACAGTGGAGAGAACAAAAACCGGTCGCCGCCCGAAGTGAGTCAAAAGTGATCAGGCACGCTTTTGCTTGGCGGCATGCTCACCCGCCCAGCGGCCCGGCATGATGCCGCGGGGCATGCCGTTGCCCACGTAGAGGCCGCCGCAGCTTTCGCCTGCGGCGTAAAGGCCTTCGATCACCTTGCCGGTGATGTCGATCACCTGCGCGTTCTCATTGATGGAGAGGCCGCCCGGGCAGTTGTGCAGGAACACCACGAGGCGAACGGCGTAGAAGGGGCCGTTTTCGATCTTCGTCTTGAGCAGCGCTTCGGGCTTGCCGAATTCATCGTCCTTCTTGGCGTCCACGAAGCCGTTGTAGCGCTTCACTTGAGCGGGGAGCTCGGGCTGGTTCGTGATCTTCGCGAGCTCTTCGAGGGTGTCGGCCTTGAAGGCGTAGCCCGGCTGGCACACATCCTTCGCGATTGACCAGTGGTTCTTCTTCGCGGTCTTTTCGTCAAAGATCGTCCACATGACGAGGTCAGGCTGCGTGAGCGCGATGTCATAAAACGTGAAGCCGCCCAGATCCTTCTTGTCCTCTTCCTTCACAAAGCGCTTGCCTTCTTTGTTCGTGAAGATCACGTCCGCCCAGCGCGGGCCCTTTACGGCGATGCCGGGGTGGCCGTAAGAGGAGCCCTTCGGGAAGCCGTAGGTGGACGTGCCGAACATGCGGCGCATGTAGGGCGTGTCCTCGCCGTGGCCGGCTTCGAACATGGCGCCCGCCTTCAAGCCCGCGATGATCGCAGAGCCGTCGGCTTCGTAGTGCGGGAAGCCCGTCGCGGGGATGTTCGGGTTGGCGTAGCGGGGATCGACGTAGCGGCGCATCGGCACGTTGCTCTTGAAGTTGCCGCCGGCGATCACGACGCCCTGGCGGGCGCGAACGTTGATGACCTTCTTGCCGGCTTCAACGCGCACGCCGATCACGCGGCCTGCGGCGTTCTTGTAGACGTCGGTGACCTTGTGCTCCATCAAGAGCTTCACGCCCTTCCCTTCGCAGTAGGCCTTCAGGGGCATCATCACGCCGCGGCCGCCCATGAAGCCGCCCGAAGGCTGGGGCTTGCGATGGCCGTCGCCCGGATCATCCGTGTAGACGTGCAGGTAGAACTCGTGGTGCTGGCTGTCGAACTTGCCGGGAGCGGTCGCCGACGGCAGAAACTTCACGCCGTGAGCTTCAAGCCATTCCTGCGTCGGGCCGCAGTATTCGGAGTACTTCTTCACGAGCGCCGGCACGTTGCGCTTGTATTCCGGGTTCTGCGGATCAGTGAGGTGGTTGTAGAGGCGCTGCGGCGTGTCTTCGACGTTGTGCTCGCGCTGCCACTTCGTGCCGCCCTGCAGGGCCATGATGCCGCCGTTGATGACCGCGGCGCCGCCGTAGTTCTTGCCCTTTTCAAAGACGATGACCTTGGAGCCGGCGTCGACGGCCGCCGTGGCGGCGCACATGCCGGCGATGCCGGAGCCCGCGACGACAACGTCAGCGGTCATGTCCCACTTTTTGGGAGTCTTCAGAAGGCCCGGCGTCGGGGCTGCGAAGGCGGACGGGAGAAAGCCGGCGAAACCGGTCGCCGCAGCGCCGGTCAAAAAGGAACGACGGGAAGAATCCATGATGGTCTCCTAACGTGTTTTTGGGAACCGGCCGGGCGGCCGGTCTGTCAATGCACGAGATTCTTTAGGAGGCGGTACCCGGGTACCTTGGATTTGGTCAACGGGCGGCCGATTTTTGGGTGACGATCCAGCGGCCGAAGCGAGTAGAGCCTTCACGATTGAGGCGGCCGCTGGCTTTAAGTTGCTGAATGAGCCGCTTTACGGTTTTTTCGGAGCAGTCGATGGCCTCGGCAACGGCGGCGATGGTGGTTTCCGGATTGGTCATGAAATGCTGCAGAACAGCAGCTTGCTGGGCAGTTATGCTAGAGTCGAATCGTTGCTCGTGCAACGGAGTGGGGGGCAAAACGCCAAGTTGATCACTGGAGAATGGCTTTCGAAAGAGCTCAACGATGAAGTTGGTGCCGCGTTCCGAGAGCTTTGGCGTGCTGAGGCCGTAGTCCTTGGCTTGAGTGAAAAGTCGAGGAATGCCGCTGCCCCACGATTCGATCATGTGCATGTAGGCGAAGACGTTGGCAATGCCGGGATTCTGAATCAGACTTTGACCTTGAATAATGTCTTCTATCGTCAGTGACGGAGACAGCAAGCCTGGAGAAGAGACCTCGAGCCGATCATCATAAAGATTGACGAAGATGGGGCCAGGAGCGAGATAGGAGCGATGGCAGACTGCGTTTGTGATGATTTCTCGGATGGACTTGATCGGAAGCTCCCAGATGTCCTGTCGCGTGAGCCCCACCATTCTGGCGCCGTGTTTTATGTGCTGCAAGATAAAGGTAAAGGCGGACTCCACCTGTTCGTCGACAGGGCCAGAAAATATTTTTCTGTCGATGAAGATGTCTCGCGTGCTACCTTTGAACAAGGCGCAGCAGATGCGGGCATCGGGGCGCCGTCGAGCAGCTGGTAGCCTACCGAGGCATGGCATCGATTTTCTATGACATTAACAATCCGGCAGGCAATCAGTTGTGATTTTCCGATCGGTCGAACTGCTTCGGCATCTTTGTCGGAAGGTGCGAGTGCAATGGCATGCTGGCGGAGCCTTTGGCAGAGACGGTTGATTTCTTCGTCAGACAAAATTCGTGTGGTGGTCGTTTGATCGTAACTGCTTCTCGACTGCTCCATGTACAGAGAGCGAACTTGGTAGTCCGCCGCCTTTCGGGTCGTTCCCGCATAGCGGATGTAGACGCCGTCGCGTTCGCCTTCTGGGCGGTAGCAGTACGGTTTGCGTTCGCCTTCACCAATGTTGACGATGATGAGATTCTTCTCCTCGATGCTCAGGCAACGAATGCTCATCGGCACGATGGGATAGCAATTGTCAATGATGCTGTTGGTGATGGCATCTATTTTGGCGTAGACGGTTTGTGACGAGAAGCCGATGATGCCGTGGGTCTTGTCATCGACGCCGAACAGGATGGTGCCGCCGGCCCCGTTGGCGAAAGCAACAACTGTTTTTAAGAATTTTTTACGATCGTCGCTTATGTCTGCTTTGAATTCAATGCGCTGGTTTTCGCCAGCGGCAATGGCCGCTGTTAATTCGTCGATGGTGTTGATGCGTGGCATGGTGAAGTCTCCCTCGACTAAAGTCGAAGGCTTTCCGCGTTTGTAATCGGAGGTACTGCCTCAGTTCGATGTGGGCAGCACTCAGAGGATTGGTGTTCTGTTGAACCCAACTCCGCATGGAGCCTAAAGAGCGAACTTAAGG
>CAVACW010000189.1:0-1911 GCA_963587345.1 uncultured Oscillospiraceae bacterium
TGGACTACGCCGTGGCGCAGAAGCTGCTCCCCATGGTGCGCGGCAGCGGCGCCGCCTTCCAAGCGTGGCTTGAAGCGTTCCGCGCGCTCTGCGACAAGGCCCCCGTTTCCGCCAGGATCGTGGATCACATCTTGATCCGCGGCGGCAATAACTTGAACTTCTTCCAGTTCTTCTGATGACGCCGATTCTTTCAGGAGTCCTTCACCTCAGGCCGGTTTCCGGCGGTGAAGGCCTCGTGCTCCATCTGGCGCCGCAGTCCATGGACGAAGACGGCGGCCAGGTTCGAACGCGAGTGGTGAAGCAAGGCGCGGCGCAGGAGGCGACGCTTGAATTCACACCGACCGCCTTCGGGACGTCGCTCGCGGGCCGCCCCGTGCGCATCACGCTGTCCGTCGAGGATGACGTGGTGCTGCAGCAGACTGTCGTGCCGATGGCTCGTGGCAATGGGATTGCCGCCGGCCCGATCGTGCTGCCGTCGGATGCCTTTGACGATCGGGCGGGCGCCGTGGGACTGGAAGTTGCGGTGGAGAACGGCTTTGGCGTGACGGCGGTGCTCTTTGCGGAGCGGTTTTCGCTGGAGCTCGCGGACACGGAAGACGGGCGGCGTCTGGCGCGCATGCTGCAGCGAGTGCTGGCGGCAACGCCGAAGCTGATGCCGGCGGATGCGGCTTCGGGGATTCAGGACGCCGCTGATGAAGTCGAAAGCGCGGAGACAGCCTCCACGCAGGCCTTTTGGAACCGTGTGGAGCGCGTGGCGTCGGCGTACGCCGAGTTGCATCGCTTCTTTGAAAAAAGTGCGCGCTTTCGCTTGCAGCAGGGACTGCGTCTCACGACGCTTGCCCGCGTGAGCTCCATCACGCACCGCACGCTGGAATTCATTGCGACGCATCCTGAAGAGCTGCTGCCCACGGACCGCACCTCGGGGATTGCCTTCGGCGGTCGTCACTGGCTGCCCGCGCGAACGGTGGACGAAACGCACCAGAAGACCTTTGACATCTACGAGAACCGCTGTCTCGTGGCTTTTCTGCTGACGGTGCTCGCGGCGGCCGAGAACGCCCTGAAGACCTTGGAGCAGCTTGCGGCGTTGGACGGCACGGAAGTCTTTGCGACGGCTTTGGCGCCCGTTTGTGCGGAAAAGGGGGCGGCGATTCCGCTCCTGCAGGGGCTCGCAGCGGCCTACGCCCGGTTCTTTTCGCTTGAAGAGACGGCGCCGCTCACGGCTTTGCCGGAGCCCTCCGCCCTCTTCATTTCGTCCGCGCCCTACCGGCGGCTCTACGAGCTCATGCAGGAATGGTTTGCTGCGGGTGAGCCGACGTTCTCCGATGTTCGCCGCCTCATCGAAGTGTCGAAGTCGAGCTGGATCTACGAGCACTACGTGCTGGCGCTCCTTGTGGACGCGCTGCGCGAGCCGGTGAGCCGGCGGCGCGTGGCGTACGCCGGGGCGGCAAAACGCCTGACGGCGTCATCGGTGTGCAACGAGTACGTGTTTGAACAGGACGGTCGTGAGGTGACGCTCTTTTACGAGCCGGTGGTGTCGTCAGGATTGTGCGAGGACACAGGCGTCGGGCTCGTGCGCACGATGACGTTTGACTTTTCGCCGCAGGGCGCGCCGCTTGTGAACCCCGCAGGCGCGTACTGGACACCGGACTACGTGATTCGCGTGCGGGACGGCCGGGGGACGCGCTACTGGGTCGCGGATGCGAAGTACCAGACCTGGCCGTCGTTTTTGCAGAACTACGCGCAGGCGACGATGGCGAAGTATCTGCTCGGCACGGCGCCGCGGGACGCGTCAGAGACGTTGGCGGGGCTCGCGCTCTTTTGCGGCAAGTCGCACGGGGCGGCGAACGGGCGACGCAGCCTGAGAAACGTTGATGCGACGAGCGGCCGGACGCCGGCGGCGGAGATCATCAC
>CAVACW010000189.1:1921-3911 GCA_963587345.1 uncultured Oscillospiraceae bacterium
GATCATCACGCTGTGCGGACAGGAGGACGGCGAGGCTGAGGCGGTGCAGGCGTGGGTGCGCGGGCTGTAGTGATGCCGGATCGCAAACTTGTGATCTCGTCGCGGGGCCGAGGCAAGACGAATAATGCGACTGGCGCCCGATGGTGGCGATTCCTGCTGTCAGCGGCGATGCATAAACGCTGGCCGAAGAAGGCCGGTGGGAAAAAGAACCATTGATCAACGCAAGCAAAGGAGAAGATCGTGAAATCACTGTTTGGCGGGTGGGTGACGCCCGAGGAAAGCAAGGCACAATTCGAAGAAAACACGCGGGTGCTGGAAAACTTGGAAAAGAACAACGCGTCGGACGCGGAGCGAGGCGGCTTCGGCGCTCTGGCGGCGCTTGATCGCATCAACTCAGACATCGCCGGATCGGACGCGTCAAGCGACGTTGGCGGCGACTTCGGGTTCGACGGCGGCTATGACGGCGGATGGGATGGTGACTGCGGCGGTGATGGAGGCGGCTGCTGAGCCGGGGTCGCTTTGTCTGCCGATCATTTTCCCAAAAAGGACGCTCTATTCATGAAACTTCACACTCTCAAGGCCCGCGCGGGCTTGGCGGCGGGTATTTGCGCCGCCAGTCTTCTGACGGGGTGCGCCGCCACGGCGCCCGGCCCCGAATTCACCGAGCTCGAGTCGCCGCAACCCGGCGAGTCGCTCATCTACTACCTGCGCGGCCGCGTGGGCGAAGTCACCCAGCCCGCTGTCGTTGAAAACGGCGTTCCTGTGTGCAAGCTGCAGGACCGCGGCTATTTCGCGCACCACACGACGCCCGGCGAAAAGCACATCACCGTGGACGCGAAGTGGTCGAGCGACCTCTACCTCACGGCGGAAGAGGGCCAGCGCTACTTCATCTACGGCGACGGCGTGGTCACGCCGGGCGGCTTGCTCGATCAGCTCATTTTGAACCGCGTGCGGCTCTGTGAAATTGACGAAGAGACCGCGCTGCCGATTTTGAAAGACGCCAAGCAAATGGAGGCCGCCAAATGAAAGCGCTTGCCAAAATGAGTCGAAAGGCTGCGACGGCTGTGCTCGCCGCGAGCGCGGCGCTCGGGGTGATGCAGTCCTCTGCGGCCGTGGCTGCTGACGTGGACATCGACCACGTGCCCTCGGACAAGGCAAATGTCTTCGTCTTTCAGCGATCGTCCTTTCAGTTCGGCCGCATTCTCACGTTCGGTCTCGCCGGCAAGGGCGACGGCTGGGTTGACATCACTCTCAGCGAAGAGACAGCAGGGAAGAACCACGCACCGCTTCGAGGCTTCAACAAGGGAAACTTCGCCGTGTACCAGGTCGATCCCGGCGTGGTGAGCCTGACGCTCTCGCATAAAAAGCGCCAGTTTGCGGGGCCCAAGCGCTTTGCGGTTGAAGGCGGCAAGAACTACTTCGTCGTCTGGACGCCGCCCTCGGCCCTGCAGCGCACGTTCTGGCTCTTTTCACGGATTTCGGAAACGAATGCGCGACACCAGCTCGAAGGCCGCACCTGCTTCGGGTCTTACGAGTGCGGAAAGTACGAAACGGAGCCCATCAGGGCCATTCGACTGGCGCCTGAATCTTGAAAGCGCGGCGCTTTTTTCACCAACGAACGCCGGCCTCGGCCGGCAAGGAGTCCAACATGATGAAACCCCTGAGCTATGTGCTCGCCTTGTGCCTTTTGGCTTCCACGCAGGCCATGGCCTTTCAATTGAACCCCGACGGATCGATTTCGCCGGACGGTCCGACCACCATGGCGCCCGACGGCACCTTTCATTCCGGCACCGACACGCAGATGAATCCGAATGGTACCTTCCGCGGCACCTATGGCAACGACCGCGGCGGCGTGATGAATCCCAACGGCAGCTTCTCAAGCGGCGACCAGAGCTGGATGCGCCCCGACGGCGGCTACAGCTCCAACTCAACTTATGAAGTGACGCCCTACGGCAAGCGCTGGTAGCCGCTGTTAGCTTCCCGCCATCCT
>CAVACW010000190.1:0-3882 GCA_963587345.1 uncultured Oscillospiraceae bacterium
ATGCCATGCATTCTGCTGAAATTTCAGAAGGGGGGTCAGGCTATGGGGAGCTTACTAAAAAAGGTACGGTTCAGCTCGTTTTGCACGGGAAGCTGAATATCACTAAGGATACAGACCTGACTGTTAAAAACGTGACGAATCTGTGGCTTGCGGATGCCACCGCTGTGGCGGAGAGCGCAGCTGTAGATTTGAGTAGTGCGAAAGCAGATACTGCTTGGGCAGGTATTGATTTCTCTACAGTGACGGGAGATGCAGTCATTATTAAAGGCAGTGGTGCTCACAAGCTTGTTCTCACTGGCAACGATGGCGGCGACATCTTCAAGTTTGGTGATGAGAATGAAAAATCCGCTAAGGTGAAGGGGTCGCTTGTTTTGGGGGATTCGTCAGCTTCCACTGGCAACGTGAATGTTGAAGCGTTGGAGGTGGATACTCTTACAGTTGCCGGCAACTTCAAGGCTCAGGAAGTTAAGGTCAACACCAAACTTGATGTGTTGGGCAACTTTGATGCAAAGAATGTTGATGCTGAAGCTAAAAATGTGACGGTAGGTAGTGACGGCGCTTTGGCTGTTGAACAAATTCGCGGTAACGTGACCGTTGGTGGCGCTCTGTCTGCTCAACGCATTTTGGGTACTGCCGAAGTCACCGAAGGCGGCTTGCTTGTCATTGGTGAACAGCTGGAGGCTGGTACCCCATTGTTGGGTGAACAGGAAGAGCAAAGCCTTGCGGTGGCTGACGATAATACAAACTCGGGGCCGTCTTTGCCTGCCCAGGTCGCTGGTACGGTGAAGGTTGTTGCTGGTGCTGTTGCGTCGACCAATACCAACGGCAAGGCGCTTGCGGTTGCCGCTTTGGGTGACATCGCGGACAAGGCTGTTCTCTACGTTGACCGAAAGATCGCTTTGGATGAAAAGAACGGTCAAGTGAATGTTGGACTGGCGGATAGTGATAGCGGCGCTGCTGGCACCGTAACGGTGGCTCAGGAGGGTGCTTTGGTAGTCGACATGAGCTCCTTCGCCTCTGGCAGTACGGTGTTCGAAGGCCAAGGCCTCGTTGTTACTGGTAAGGACAATTTCGTTCTGACCAATCTGACGAGCGAAAAGTCGGTGACGTTGGTGAGCAGTGACTCTGAGGGTGGGGCTACTGTTGATGTTGAAGATTCTGCTTTGACTACCACGCACGCTTTGTTGACGGGGGAGGTTGATGAGGGCACGCTGAGCGTCGTCTTCAACGATGATGCGGTTGAAGGTGTTTCGTCTGAAACGACGGCAGTTTTGAAGTCCGCGCTCGCCGAAGGCGCCAATACCAAGACGCAGGCGGTGATCGCGGCGGTGGCTGACACCACCAAGGACGCCGGCTTTGTGAAGGACGGCAAGCTCACGGATCAGGGCGAATGGGCTCTTGAAGAGTACTTTGCCGCCCCGGTGGTGGCTGGCGTCTACAACGTTGCCTATGACGCGACCGCGCAGGTCAACGCCACGGTGGCTCGCCGCAACGTCGAAAACACGACCGGCTCGGGCGTGTGGGCTGACGTCTTCTACACGGCCAACAAGGCGAAGAAGGCCTACGGCGATCAGGGCTACAGCGCTGACATCTACGGCGGCATGCTGGGCGTTGACACGGTGTTCGCAAACGGCTTCAAGCTGGGCGGCGCGGTCACGGTCGGCACGAGCGACGCGGACAGCGAGCGGTCCTTTAGCAAGTTCAGCACCGACACCGACTTCTACGGCGTGTCTCTCTACGCGGGCAACCACATGGGCGACACCTCCATGTACCTGTCGGCTGACGCGAGCTACCTGTGGGCGGATAATGACCTGAAGGGCAGCGTCGCGGGCGTCTCGGCCTCCGAGTCTCTGGACTCCAAGGTCTTCACGGCCGGCGTTCGCGCTGACTGGAACGTCTACGAGAGCCAGGCTCTCACAGTGGCGCCGCACGTGGGCGTTCGCTACACGTCGATTGACGTGGACGACTACCGCAGCTTGAAGAGCGACTCGATGAACATCGTCGAAATGCCGATCGGCATCAAGGTGGCGGGCAACTTCGAAGCCTCCGGCTTCAAGCTGACGCCGGCCTTCGATTTCACGGTCGTGCCGGAAGTGGGCGACAAGAAGGTTTCGACCGTGATTGGCGACGTGGACGTCATCAACAACCTCTACAACGCCTCGCTGGGCGTTCAGGCTGAAATGGGGAACTTCTCCTTCGGCGTGAACTACAAGTGCGGCTTTGGTCGTGACGATCGTTCGAACAACAGCTTCAACGCGAATGTTCGCTACACGTTTTAATCGACGGTTGTAGATCAGCTGAGTCCATCCGGGCGAAAGCCCGGACATGAGGGGGCGCTTTCTGAAAGGAGGCGCCCCCGTTTTTTACCGGCGGTGTTCGATCACGCCTTCCGTCAGAAATCAGGACGGTTCCCGTCGTTCTGTCACTCGAAAGTGACGGACCAGCGTTACGCAAGCGTCGGTTCCAAGCGTCAGCCGAGTCCCTTGAGGCGGTACTTGGTGGAGCGCCCTTCGGCGGTCTTTTCGAGGAGTCCTTTCTCAATCATCGCCTTGATGACGCCCACGGCGGTAGTCTGCGAGACGCCAAGCGCCGCCTGAATCTCTGAGCGGGAGACGGGGGAGCGGTGAGAAACGAATGCCAGCACGCGCTTTTCGCGCTGGGTGTCCGCCAAGGCGAGGACGTCGTTTCTCGGCAGACGAAGCGTGAAGGATGAGTCATCCGCAACAAGGAGCGACTCGATGGGCGTTGTTGCGTAGTGGCGGCGAATGAGGTCAAAGCCGCGGTAGCACTCTGTGAGGTGCAGTGATTGAAAAAGACGGGCGAGCTTTGGGTTGCGGCATTCGGTTGCCATGAGCTGCGCGACGGCGGAGAGGCTCATGCCTGGGAGAAGTCCGCCCGCTGCGAAGAAGGTGACGGCCGAGGGCGTCACGCGAATGAGGCTCGCTGTCGGTACGCGGTAGTCCCGATGCAGGAGCAGCAGGACAAGCGCCTCTTGAAGGAGCCCGGAATCGATGCCGCTGTAGCGGTTGAGAAAGGCGGTCGCACGGTTGAAAAGCTGAAAGAGGGAGCCTGTGACTTCTTCAGACGCCAGAAGCTCGGTTCTCGCGTCATCAGCGTGATGAAGCATGACGCAGCGCGCCGTGCTCTGGTCGGAGCAGAGAAAGGCGAGGTTGGTGAAGGCCTGCCAGCGGTTGTTCCAGAAGCCGACGGTCGCGTTCTTCACGTTGATGGCTCGGTGGCGCTCGCGGCAGAAGGCGGTGCAGGCGTCAAACGTCAGGTCCTGATTGAAGGCCGCGCGGTCTTCATAGGAGACGGGATTGTTCGTGCGCACGAGGCGCGTGATGTCGGCCAAGGACGCCAGACGGTTCGTGCAGCCCTCGCGGACGTAGATGCCGGAGGCAGACGGCGGATCGAGGGAATACGGCTTCATCGGACCGGCATCGATGTGCACGCGGAGAATGGCCTTGCCGCTCACGGTCATGGGGACAGCGGCGAAGCTGCCGACAAGGGAGGGCGAAATGCAGTCGCACACCGCGGCGCTGATCAGTGCTTCCACGACCGAGGGATCGGTCAGGCCGATGACGGTGCTGTTGGTGTCGACGCCAAGGTAGAGGTCGCCGCCCGCGGTGTTGGCCAAGGCGACGAGCGTTTGCAGGAGGCGAGCGGCGTCTAATGTCCATTCACGAAGAAACGCCACAGTCAGGGATTCGCACGCAGGGATTGGAGACATGATTCCATCAGCCAATCTATCGGAAATGGCGTCGATTCTAACGAATCCATCGCTGCTAACGGATGGAATAGCCATCGCTTGGGGAGGCGGCAGGCGAAAAAAATCCCAACCGGAATGCTGGTTCCGGTCGGGATTCGGAATCGTCGGAAGGC
>CAVACW010000191.1:0-3866 GCA_963587345.1 uncultured Oscillospiraceae bacterium
GCTATGGGGAGCTTACTCAGCAGCGGCCGCGACGAGCGCCTTCATTTCGGCAAGCTCCTCGTCGTAGATCACCGTGTTCACGGCGAGGTAGCCCTTCACGCCCGCGGCGCGGCATCGATCCATGATCCGCGGCAGATCCTCCACGTGGAAATTCCCCGCCGCGTGCGCCCGCATGTTAAGCCGCCCCACGCCGAAATAGACGCTGTCAGCGCCCCCTTGGATAGCGGCCGAAAGCGCCTCTTCGCTCCCCGCGGGCGCCATCAGCTCCAAGTCACTGCGATTCATTTTTTTCGTCTCCTTGCTTCATTTGACGCCCCTTTTCCGTCAAGCGGTACTTCTGTCGCTTGCTGCGAGGGCTCTCGGGCAATGTCATTTCTATCACTCGAGCTTCAAGCGCCGCCTTCAGAAAGCACCTCGCGAAGGTCGGCCGGCTCTTGATGCCCAAAACCGCCTGCAGCTCGCTTCGCGACATTTCGCCTTCCAGAACCCGCGCCACGCGCAACGCATAACCGTCACCTCGCGCGACCGGCACCGGCCGGCAGCCTTTGGTCGACGGCCTCGGCACCGTCACCGTAAATTCCAACCGCTTGGCGTCATAGTCAAAGATCACCCCTGGCAACGTCTTCAAAACGCCGGGGATTCCCTCGACCTTTGCCTTGCCCAGAAGACGAGCCGCATGCTGCGCCAGCAAAGGATTGCGCGGCACCTTGACGCCCGCCCTCAATCCTTCCATCGTCTGTCCTTCCGGCAACCCGCCTGGACTTCTGATTTCCACCCGATCGCAAAAAACAAAAAGCTTCACGTGAGAAAACGACGGCATCAGCGTTCGATGAATGAGCGCATTCAAAAGCAACTCCCGCATCGCTGCAAGCTCCCGCGCTCCGCCTCCCGCATGACGCCTCAGAAACGCGAGGCACCCTGCCACCTGCTCTGAAACGGTGCCTTCAATTCGATCGCTTGCCGCATATTTTTCCGCTGACCACGCATCCCCCGGAATCACCAGCGCCAGAACAGCTGTCCACGGCAGCGACACCACGGCATATCGGTCAAAGAGCATCGCCCCCGCCGCCGTAAGCCAACCGTCGCGCACCAGGCCCAGGCGCTGCATGCGTTCCTTCTCTGTGAGCTGCTCCTTCAACAACTCAGGAAAATGCTGCGCCACGTAAGCTCGAAAAACCGACTCGTCCACATCCTCCTGCCGGCACGACGGCAGGGGCTGAAGCTCAAGCGACGTCCCTCCCTGCAGGAGCCGTTCCAGCGTCTCCCCGTCTTTCAATCGCCGCCGTCCGGCGCCGCTGCGCAACCACACCACGCCGTCTTCGTCTGGACACAACGTGCTCAGCACCTCGTCCACATGGATCATGACCACGACGCCTTGCGGCGTCAGCACGTTTCGCGTCAAAACGGTGAGCGGCACCGGGGCCGACGCGGCAAGCCGGCTCACCGCCCGATTAACCTGCCTCACCGACTCGGCATCAAGCCCCTGCACTCTGCCGTCGGCGGCAACCCCGACCAGAATCTCGCCTCCGCCGCTGTTGGCCATCGCTGTCACATTCGAAGACAGCGCTTCCACGCTCAAGACAAACTGCCGGCGGCTGTCCTCTCCTGCCGCCAAGGCTTCCTGCAGCTGCGCTTTCGCCGGTCTGAGATCCCGTTGATTCATTTTCATGTATCAAATTCAAAAAAAACATACAACACCATCATGATACATGAAAAAGTCTCCACGATTTTCGCCTTGCTATCATCTCCGCCGACCGCGGCCTTCGCCGCCCCGAGATTTAAAAAAATATGAAATTCACCGAACAGCTTCGCGCCCGCTCCGTGGCAGCGGACACCATGCTCTGCGTGGGCCTTGACCCGGACGTCGCCCGCTTCCCCGCCTGCGTCAAGGCTAAGTCCGACGCCCTCTACGAATTCTGCCGTGCGATCGTGGACGCCACGGCGCCCTATGCGTGCGCCTTCAAGCCGCAGATCGCCTACTTTGCCTCCGCGGGCGAAGAAGAAGCGCTCATCCGCCTCATCGCCTACATCCACGAAAAGCACCCCAGCATTCCGGTGATTCTGGACGCCAAGCGCGGCGACATCGGCTCCACCGCCAAGCACTACGCCCGCGAAGCGTTCGAGCGCTTTGCCGCGGACGCCCTGACGCTCTCCCCCTACATGGGCGGCGACACGATTGAACCTTATTTTGCGTATCCGGAAAAGGGGCTCTTTCTTCTTTGCCGCACCTCGAACCCCGGCGGTGCCGACATCGAGGAGCTCGTGACGCAGGACGGCCTCATGGTGTTTGAGCACGTGGCGAAAGCCGCGCAGGGCCCCTGGAACAAAACGGGCGAACTCGGGCTTGTTGCGGGCGCGACGCAGCCCGACGAAATCCGCCGCATTCGCGCTCAAGCGCCGACGCTCCCCCTTCTGATGCCCGGCATCGGCGCACAAGGCGGCGACGTCAACGCCGCCGTCGCCGCTGGGCTTGACGCCGACGGCTGGGGCATGGTGATCAATTCAAGCCGCGCCATTCTCTACGCCGGAAGCGACGAGCACTTTGCAGAAGCCGCTGCGGCCGCCGCCCAGAAGACGCGCGACGCCATTCGCAACGCCAAGGCGCTCGCGCTCGCGAGCCGCTGAGAAGCGAGAATAAGGCAGAGTCTCTTTTGAGAGGCCGTCATCCACCAACAGGAGCTGGCGAAGTCAACTGATTTTAGTAAAATATCTCCACTCAGTTACAAGGAATGATCATGATCGATGAAAATTCGATTCTTCCCGCGCCATACGGCAGTGCGAAAACCTTCAACGCGCTCAACGACGGTTTGTTCAAATTCGTTTTTGGCAAGGAGGAACGCAAGGCAATCCTCATCGACTTCTTGAACACGTTCCTTGCCAAGGAGCTCCCTCATCCAATCAAGGACATCCATCTTCTGCCCACGGAGAAGTCACCCAAGCGACACAAGGGCAAGTCTTCTCGTTTTGACCTCGCTTGCGAGCTCGACAGCGGCGCCAAGGTGGAGATTGAGGTGCAGCTCATTGATCAGAAGAACATGGAGCGCCGCTCGCTCGCCTATTGGGCGCAGATATACCTTGACAATCTCGACAGCGGACAGGGCTACCAGAAGCTGGTGCCGGTCTACATGCTCAACATCTTGAACTACACGATGCTTGAGAATCCGAAGCCGTTTGCCACCTGCGGCGTCTGCGATTTGGAAACAAATCAAAGAGTTTTCAGAGATTTAAGCATAAGCTTCCTTGAACTTCCAAAGTTTACAAAGATCAACAAAGACCGCACCCAGTTAACCAAGATGGAACGCTGGATGTGCTACTTTTCGGACAAGCTCTCAACAGAAGACAAGGAAGCGATAGCTCAGGAGGATAATGCCATCATGACAGCCATTACCGCCGCCCGCCACTATTTCAGCAATCCCGCCGAACGCCGAGCCTATTTTGCAGAGGAAATTCGTCGCATGGACGAAATTTCGGTGATTGAAGGCAATCGTCAAGAGGCGAAAGCCGAAGGAATCGCCGAGGGAATTGCCCAAGGAATTGCCCAAGGGATCACCAAAGGTGAAGCCAAGGCAGAAGAAAGAATGGTGCGAACTTTCCTTGAGAAGCTGCCCGACCTGAGCAAAGCCGCAGAACTGCTGGGGCTGGACCTCAAGGAGGTCCGCCGCATCGCCTCGAAATTCGGCCTGTTGCCGTAACTGATGCCATCGTCAACCACCCCTGCCTAAAGGCAGAGGCTTGTAAAAGCAAGCCTTGATTGACTAGCCCCAGTGAGGAGAAATCTGAACTACGTTGGTTGGGAATGCATAGGCACCGTGGGATGTCAATCCTAGTCCCACGCTCTGCGGCCCGTGATTAAAAGCACTGAGAGG
>CAVACW010000192.1:0-3836 GCA_963587345.1 uncultured Oscillospiraceae bacterium
CGCCGGGAGCGAACGTGAGAAAGCCCATGTAGTAGAGGGCGGACAGTACGCTATCTTCGTCGAAGCCGTTTCGCTGATATTCGAATTGGAATCGAGCTCGATGTCAGTATGCTGGTGGATGGTTGCAGAGGCGCTGCAACTATGACCGTTTTAGGTGTTCCCTGCGTCCCCGCGGATTCTTTATAACGGGAATCCGTGCGAACAGGGGCACGTTGCCGCCGGCATCCGCTTGTTCATGCGTAGTGAGAGAATGGCTGGTGTTTTGAGTTAGATTCATACATTAAACAAGTCGTGCGCTATAATGTACGATTAATTTGAAGATTACAAAATACCCCCATGCCAACGCCACACCCAAAACAAAAACCGCTCCCCAAAAACCAGGCTCGGCCTCCTTCCCGCCTTTCGGACTTCTGTCATGCCGCTCAACATCGACCCTGAAACCGCCTCGTCAAAACAGGCTTTTCTGATCAAGTACCAGAAAAGCCTCCGCCGCATTCGCACCCTGTGGCCCGGCTGCAAGATCATGAATAACCTCATTGAAATGGAGTCCGCCGTAAAGACCCACGTCTGGGGACGTGTGGACGCAGCCGCTGCGCTCCACTGCAAGGTGGACCTTTTCGCCAAGCGCGTTCAGGACAGTCGCATCCCCTGCATCTACGTGAACGAAACCGTGAAGGAGCGCTTTGCGGAGCATTTCAAGACGCTGTCGCCCGCGGCACAGCGCGGCCAGATCTTCTTCGAGCCCAGCGACATCGCGGACTGGCTGCACCGCAATGCCACCGCCACCATTGAAACCGTGCTCGTGCCGCTCACCATCCTCTCCGACTATCCCGAGCAGTTCTATCGGGCGTTTCTGCAGGAAAAGGAGCGACGGCTGCCTATTATGATCAAGGAGCATGGCGTCACCCGCGACTACGCCGGAAGACTCTGCCGCTGGGACTGCTGCGAGCAATACCTTCGTCCGGAATTTCGCGGACGAATCGGCCGCTGGTACGAGACGTTGAAGCACAAGGCGCTGCAGCAGGACGCGGCGTGCGTATCGCGCGCCACGCTCAAGGCCTACGAGATTCCGCTCCCCGAAGGCTTCATTCCGAAGCTTTACTCCCTGCGGGAGTTCTCGCAACGGATGGGCTTCATCGCGAGCAACACCGCGGGCCGCCGCATGGCCCGGCACATGGGCGCCATGGAGCTCACGTTCGCCACGCGAAAGAACACCTCGCACTTCATGGCGTTCGGCCCGCTCGCTGGCGGCGGCGCCGATGCCAAGTGCTTTCCCGCGGGGCTTCTGGACCTGTGGACGGCGGAGCAGTACGTGGAGGTGTTCGGCGAAGACGCCTTGAAGCACCTTCGCTGGAAAATGCCCGAAGGCGAGGTGACGTGGAGCGAAGAAGACCTGAGCGGCGGCCCGCGCGGCAGCTATTTGGAGATGAAGGCGCTGCAGGCCCTTGACTATGCGCCGTCGGGACGCCCAAGCTCAAAGGCGTAGCCACTGGCGAAACGCCAGCGCCCCTCTATGGCAAAATGGTGTTCCGAAAAAATAAGGAACCAGACAAATGCCTGGCCACAATGCCTGCCTCCGTGCTGCTGACGCAGACAGGCTATCTCACCATTCGCTCGGTCACGTCCAACGGCGTCTTTTTCATGGGGTACCCCAATGAAGAAGTCGCGCAATCCATGGCCTGGCTCCCCTCTATGCAACGATGTGCTTGAAAGACCCGGATGCCAGTCGCGCGAAGATGGATGGACTGGCGAAGGCGCTGGTCGACGGAAACACTCAAACCGTTGTCGAACTCTTCAACACTGCCTTCGCCTGCATCGATTATCTGAGATCGCCGGTGCAAGACGAAGCGGCCTGCCGATCCCACATCCAGGTCCTCCTCATCGGAGCCTGCCTGCTGCCGTCGGTGGAAGTGCACGGCGCCCTCGGCCGCAGCGATCTTGAAGTGACGGTAGGGCAAACCCACTGGGTTTTCGAGTTCAAGTTCCTCGCCAAAGACGCGGCGGACGCGGACGCACGACGACTGCTGACGGAGGCCAAATCGCAGATGAAGGAGAAAGGCTATTTGAGCCATGCGCTCGAATCCGGCCGGACGATCGGGGTGGCTTTGGTCTTTTCAGAAGCGAAGCGGCAGATCGTGGTTTCCGAAGTGCTTTAGCGAGTCAGTGCCGCTTCGCAGGCGGGTCGATTTTCTTGTCGTTTGGCGGGTCAGAAATCTTGTCGCTCGCCAACTGCCGCTGCGTTCCGCCTCCTACAAAGAAAAATTCCGCATCGCTTCCTTCATCTCATTCTCCCCGCGACGGTCGTAATTGGCCGTCGTGCGAACGTTGGCATGGCCCATCAGGTTCTTCACCATCACGATGTCCACGTTCTTTTCCAGCAGCCGCGTCGCGAAGGTTCGGCGCAGGTCATGCGGCGTCACCTTCGCAGGACGCAGGCCCAGTTCGCTCGCCGCCGCGAGGTCGTCGCTCGCCTTGTCCCAGTAAGCCTGCACGAGCTGGGAGATCGCCGTTGGATGCATCGGCGCGTCAATCTTCAAGGTTTTTCCATTCTTCGTAAGGCGTCCGAAAAGGTAGCCGTCGGCCGTGCCGCGGTGCTTCAGCCAGTTCACGACCAGCGTCTTCACCTCGGGCGTGAGAAAGACCTTGCGCTCCTTGTTGCCCTTGCCGACGAGCTTCACAGAGCCCGCGGCGAGGTCTACGTTCTTCATGAGGATGCCCGGCACCTCGGCGCGGCGCAGGCCGCACCCCAGAAGCAGTCCCAGAATCGCCTTGTCGCGGTTGCCCTTCGCGGTCGTCAAATCGAACTCGCGAAATAGCTGCCGCGTCTCGTTCCTATCCAGCTGTCGCCCGGCGGGCGATCGGTAAGTTTTAAGCTGTTTGATGCTTTTTATGGCACGAAGTTCGTCAGATGAGAGCAGATGAAGGTTGCATGCCACTTCTGCGATGCCGCGCAAAGCGACCATGACAGTGTTCACGGAGGAGGCAGAGAGCGCCTTGGCGCCAGGACGCACCTTGTCTCGATTCTGCAAAAAGCTGCGATACGCCAGCGCCGACGTGTAGGTGAGCTTCGTCCAATCCATGTGGAGTGCGTCGGGATACCCCATGAAGTCAGCAAAGCCGTCGAGCCGAGACTTCACGTTGAGCCGAGACAAGTCCGCCCCTTGCGTCGCGAGATAGACGAGCAGGGGATTGGCCGCTGCTCGCTCCTGCGTCGGCGTCACGATGCCGGCCGCCGTCATTGTCGCGATCTCGTTCGTCATGGATAGGGAAAGTACGATCTGCAAGATCGTCTCTGTTTCTACTTTAGCCGTTCAGACGGCCATTACTCTCTATAAGAGACATTATATTGAGTAATGCAGTCCGCTCAGACTTTGGCCTGGAAACGTGTCAGAGGGAGGAGGCGGGGCGACGAAAAAGGGCACGTTTAAACGGGCTGGTCGCGAGAAAGTACTCACAGTGCAACAGAGAAGGCCGTTTAAATACGCTTTAAAAGAGGTTAAATCGCCCCTCAATCCTAGAAATCATTAGGCTGAGTGGACTTCAGAAATTGCTCGATTTCGTTCAAAAATGAGAGGAGAGGGGACGTTGCAACCCAAAAACATGGAAAAGCCTCGCGAGGAGATCTCTGGCAGACGGCGGACGGACGACTACAGACCGATTCCCGCTTTGAGGCGGGTAGAAATGGCGGAACAGTCGAAGTGAAACAAAGAAGTAGCTCTGACGTCTTCGGTTACAATGGCCGCAGTGAATTTTTTCGGTCGGGCTATGAAATCGCTTCCTCTGGGCCAGCAGTCCTTCGTCGACTTGCGGTCAGCCAACAACTACTACGTTGACAA
>CAVACW010000193.1:0-3687 GCA_963587345.1 uncultured Oscillospiraceae bacterium
CGAACGTGGCTCCTCCGACTCGTGATGGTAGATTTGGGAGCTTTCGAACTAACGGCTTATTGAGGCCTTTGGAACGGGCATTGGGGAAGCGAAGCGGGCGATGCAGGCCAACGGCTCGCCGGCTCTCTACTACAAGGAGTTTGCGGAATCGGACAATGTGACGTCGGTTGTCATTCCTGCGAGCGACGAGTATTTGGCCTTGAAGTCCGACGGGCGCGTGAAGAAGGAAAGTGCCATGGTGTCCGAGGTGCGAGTTCGAAAGGATGCGATTCTTGGCTTGGACTGCTCGAAGAAAGTGAAGGCGAATCTGCTGCTCCTTCTCTCGCGCTTAAGTGAGCAGACTTTCAGCAACGCGGAGGTGAGAAAGCTCTTGAACTGCTCGGAGACGACGGCCACGGCCTACGTGAAGAAGTTCAGTGATCTGGGACTTGTTGCCGCGGTGGCAGGCGAAGGCAAGGGCAAGTACCGCTTTCGGGCAGTGCGGGTGCGCTGAGCGGCGTGAAAACTGGGGTTTCGAGTTGGAAAACTTGGGTTTGGTGTCGAGAAACTTGGGTTTGATGCGCCGCCGCCCCGCCGAACGTTCGGCAGGGCGGCGGGCGTGAAGCGCCTGGAGGACTACTCTTCAAAGGTACCTTTCACGACGATTTCGCCCGCGCGCATCATGGCGCGGCCGTTTGCGAAGACGTGCACGAGGTTCAGGTTCTCGTCAAAGAGCGAGAGGTCCGCGTCCTTGCCGGCGGCGACTTCGCCCTTGCCGGCGAGCTGCAGGGCGCGCGCGACGTTCTTCGTCAAAAGCGGGAGCGCCGTGGTCATCGCGACGCCCTTTTCGCCCACGAGCTTTCGGAAGTCCCGGAGGTTGCTCGCGACGCCGCCCACGCCAAGCCCCACCATTTCGCCTTTTTCGTTAAAGCGCGGCACGGAGCCGTGGCCGTCGGAGCTCATCGTGAGGTGATCGGGCGGAACCCCGGCCTTCAAGGCTTCGACGACGCCGTCCGCGGGAGAGCCGAAGGCGCAGGAGCCGCCCGTTGTGATGTCCATGAAGCCGCCCGCAAGCGCAAATTTCACCGCGCCTTCAAAGACGGGCATTGCGCGGGCGCAGTGCGTCGGACGGATGTGCTGGATGGGCATGCCCTTCTTCACAATGTCAAGGAACATGTCAAAGGGGCCGACGAGGTTGCCGAGGTGAATGTGCAGGACGCCCAGCTTTCCTGCGACCATGGCGCCCACGCGGATCTGCGTCAAAAGGCGCAGCACTTCTTCTTCGGTGGGAAAGCTTGAGCGGTGGTCGCCCATGGCGATCTTGACGCCCAGCACTTCCGGCACGAAGAAAAGGTCGTCCCGGACGCACGTCGTGAGTGTCGTGGGCGGGTAGGCGTAGTTGCTTGTGTACATCCACGCGGAGACGCCTTCGCTTTGCAGCGCTCGGACCTTCGCAAGAAGGTTTGGAATGGCGCGCGTCGTGCCGTCGGTGCCCGAGACGCCGACGACGGTCGTCGTGCCGCAGGCGATGAGTTCGGAGAGAACGAGCTCGGGCGTGCGGGTCTTGGGGCCGCCTTCGCCGCCGCCACCGGTGACGTGGACATGCTGGTCAATGAAGCCCGGCGTAAGGATGAGGCCTTTGGCGTCGAGCGTTTCGAGGTTGGGAAGGTTGACGACGAGGTCCTTGCCGACGGCGGCGATTTCGCGGCCGGTGACGAGGACGTCGGCGACGCCGAGGTCTTCGGGGGCGAAGACATGGGCGTTTTTAATGAGCAGTGCCATGCTGAAGTCTCCTGAATTTCAAGGTCAATGCATCAAAGGAAAATGAGCGAAGCCGCGACGTTCACGATCATGGCGAGAACCATGACGGGGACGGTGCGACGAATGAGTTCAAAGGGCGTCAGGCCGGAAATGCCGGCCACGGCGATGATGACGCCCGCAATCGGGCACATCGTACGCGCAATGCCCGCCGAGAGCTGAACCGGCACGACGAGCGCAATGGTGGAGAAGCCCACGCTCTGCGCGGCTTCCGGCAAGAGGGGCGAGAACGCAAAGAAGGCGGCGTTGCCCGAGCCCGTGACCACGGTGGCGACCACCATGATCGCGAGCATCACGAAGAGCATCAGGTAGATGCCTGCGCCCTGCATGGAGGCGGCCGCCTGAATCATGGTGGAGATGCCGCCCAGCTTGTTCAAGCCCAGTGCAAAGAGCTCGGCGCAGCAGATGAGGGACACGGTGGAAGTGAAGACTTTGCCCATGCCTTCGAAGATCGCCTTCGTGGCGTCGCAGCATTCCTTGAAGCGGCGGCGGGTGATGATGTCAACGACGAAGCTCACGAGAAGCGAGACGATGATGGCGGTGACGAGGTTGAGCTTCACGCCCGCGTAGACCATGGGCGAGAAGATGATGAGCAGAAAAAGCGGCAGCATTGGAAGGACGGCGTAGTGCATGGGCGCCGCGCCTTCGAGCGCCTTGGCGGTGTCGCCCGCATCAACCGACGCTTCAGCCTGAACGCCGCGCGCCTTGTCGCGGTTGTCAAACCAGCGCTGCACGAAGAAGTGCCCGATGGCGACAGTGGCGACGACGCAGATTGCGACGGGAATCTGTCCCTGCACGAAGTAGGTGACGACGTCGGTGTTCAAGAGGTCTGCGGCGCGCATGGCGTTCGAAGACGACGGCCCAAGGTCAAGGCAGCACGTCGAGGCGATCACGGCCGCGGCGGATGCGCGCGAGACGCCCAGCGCAACAAGAAGCGGATAGATCGACGCCATCAAAAGCAGTCCGAGGCCCACGGCGGAATTCACGAAGAGCGCCATGAACTGCCCCACGACGTACGTGATCGCGAGCAGCACGTAGGGCGAGCGGATCGCCTGCAGGGGCTTTACGCAGAGCTTCACGAGCGACTTGCTCGCGCCGATCTTGTCCATGTAGTACGAGAACCCGGCAATCGCCATGATGTTGAGGCCCAGTCCCGGAAGGCGACCCTTCATGAGGTTGGTGAAGGCCTGCGCGAGATCAAAGCCGAAGAAGTTCGTGCTCGCCTTCTCAGAGACGGGCGGCGTGCCGGTGAGGCCGGCGACGAGGAGCAGAAGAAGGCCGATCACGAGCAGGATGATCGGCGGGTAGTAGTTCTTGATAACGAAGTACGCGACCGCAGCGACGGCCGCGAGCGTGACGATGACGCCCAGCATGTTGTCTCCTTGGGTGGATTGTGGGGGTGACGAGCCTTGCCGGGGAAGTGGCGCCGCTCGCCGGTGCCTGAAACTTTATCGGTGAGGCGTGTGCTGAGAGCGGCTTTAAAATAAAAACACCTTTGACTTTTGGTCAATAATGAGCCTATGAAGACCGATGACATGAAGCTTTTCTGCGCGGTGGCGCAAGCCGGGGGAGTTACAAAGGCGGCGCAGATGCTGGGCGTGACGCCTGCGGCGGTGAGCCGGCGGCTTCGGGCGATGGAGGAGGCGCTGTCGGTGCAGCTCGTTGCTCGCAGCACGCGGCGCTTTGCGCTCACGGACGCGGGGCGCGACTTTCAGGCGGGGTGCCGCGACATTCTGACGCGCATGGAGGCGCTCGAAGACAGCGTGGCGGGGGCGGACGGACGGCTCGACGGACTTTTGCGCATCAATTCGTCCTTTGGCTTCGGGCGAGAAGTGGTGACTCCGGTGGTGAGCGCCTTCTGCAAGCTGCATCCCCAGGTCCGCATACAGC
>CAVACW010000194.1:0-3637 GCA_963587345.1 uncultured Oscillospiraceae bacterium
CGCGGCGCAAGGCAAGCTCCACCGTTTTCCGAACGAAGTCCGCGTCGCCCAGCGAAAAGATGCTTTCGATCTTCCGAAGATCCTGTCCAAGATTGGGATCGAGCAATGACGAAGGCTCTTCACCACGATTCTGCCAAGCGAGCAGATAGCTCAGACACATGGTTGGATTGAAGACCGTCGCTGAACTCTGCGGACTGAAGCGATAGCCGTTGTACCACTCCTTCATGCGGGCGATAAGGTCATCAAGCCGCAGCCCCAGCCGATCGATGTCCAGCACTTGAGGCACTAGATCGCGGAGCTCCGCTTCGGTAAAGCCGAAGAGATCAGCGAATGCAGGAAACGTTGTGCAGTTGGTGGCGATGTTGAAGCCCGAGGTGAGCGAGTCAAGCGAAATGGACGTCACGCCAGTGATGAAGATGCGAGAAACAACGGTTCGGACCGCCGCCTTGAGCTTTGTGAAGAAATTCTTGAAGAAGCCTTCAGCCGATGTTATGGCTTTGAAGTGCTCTAGATCTTGAGCCAGAACATCGTTGGCAAATTGATCGTATTCGTCAATGACGACGTAAAGAAACTTGCGCTGACTGCTCCGCGAAACGACTGAGAAGAAGCGCGCAATCAAAGCCGCTGCGCTCAGGAAGGTGTTCTTGAGGACTTCGTCCTGATCGGGATGCGGATAGCGTCGGAAATAATCCTGTACTGCAATGAGAACGGATTCCCGGAATTCTTCCTGCAACTCTTTGGGATCCGGCGAAGCGATGCCAGAAAAGTCCAGATGAAGCACTCGGAATTTGCTCGCAAGAAGCGTCTTGTGCGAGCCAATGTAGGTTCCAGCAAAGAGGCTTTCAAACTGATCGGCGGCGGCTTCGTCGTAATAGGCCTCCAAGACGCTGGTAGAGAGTGTTTTCCCAAAGCGGCGCGGACGCACAAGGAACGGGTAGTACGCGCCACAATTCTCCAGAACTTCGATGAACTGAGTTTTGTCAACATAGACCAAATTGTTTTGGCGAATGTCGACAAAGTCAGTAAGTCCATAAGGCGTGGGTTTGAAACGAGGATCGTCCAACATAGCAAAGATCTCGGAGCCGGAACATGGGGCGTCGGCGTCGTGCGCCGACCGTTTTTAAATTATATCTCAGGCGAGAACCCGAACCGTCAAGTTCGCTGAAAAACAAGGCAAATTCAACCGAGTTGCAATCCAAGCGGAACGATATTGCTTTGGGAAAGCGATGCGCCAGAGACCGATCCTTGGCACCTACCGTTTCCTCGACGAACGCAGCTCGCTCCTTGGCCCCGGTCTCCAATGAGGCTGGAACGATCTGGCTACGCGCTGCGGGGATCGAAGCTAAGGTGCAGATGATGAGGCGCTCTTGGCGGCGACCTCGGCGATCTTCGCGAAATCTAGCACCACAGGCACTTTGCTGTCTTGAACGACGGCTTTCTGATGGTGCCCATAGCATTGGATGGCGAACCGCAACAAGCCAATCGCCACCGTGCCCAGAAGAATGGTGCACAGCGACAGCTTGAGCATCCATAAATGGAACGCCGTCGGCGGTGCGTCGTTCGCCGGCGCATTCGCCATCAAGATGACCCAAATCAGCAACACGACGCCAAAAATCAGCAGTCCTGCCGAAAAGGCTTTGCTTCGGAACTGATGGGATTGTTCTGCCTCCTTGGCCTTCCAATACAGCTCAGGGTCTGCTTTTTGCGAGTTTTCAGGATCGAACGGAAGCTGTTCCTCTGAATACTCTTTGCGATAAGAAGAGCTATCCGTCATAGCAACACCTTTTCGCGGAAGTACCTTCCAACGTCGTCATCAGACAGGCGACCATAGAGAACGGTTCCACCGTGAGACGCGTTGTGCCACGGAGATCCTGGCTGGTGAGTCCAATTGGACAACGCCGCCGCTGTGTTCTTGCCAAAAACCTTCAGCGTTTCGTCGATTAACGACCGAACGCCTTCCGGGAGAATTTCCGCCACAGCCCCGCCGCGACCGCGAAATCCCTCAATCTGGAAGAACTGAACACTCCTCAACGCCTCGGGAAACACCGGACCGTACTGCCATGCAGCAGGATACTCATCCATTAAGCGCTTTCCGAACTTTCCCAGCACCGCCCCATAACAGCAGTACATGAGCTTCTGTAGCTTCGTCGTATTGAGCGTCACACCCAACGCCTGACACCTATCGACGATGTACGCCATCATCTGGAGGCTATCAACGGGCTGAAACGCATTGGCTTCTGTCATCAGATCCTCCTCTTTTTGAGTGTCGTGGGCCAAAGAAAGATTATTGTCCCACGGGCGCTCGGCGCTTGGCAACTTTTTCCGGCCTACTTCTTGTCCGGCAACCATCCCCTTGGCCTCGGTCTCAAAACCTTCGGCGCGGGCAATGAGGCTGGAACGATCTGGCTACGCGCTGCGGGGATTTCCTCGGCGGCTTTTCCTGGGGAGATGTTTGCGCGACACATTCCGCCTCAACAGCTTTTCTTGAGGCGAAATGTGCTCGGCGAACGCATTCCCCTCGGCGGCTTTTTTCTGGAAGGGCTCTTCCAGAAGATTTCTGTCGGGAAGAGGTCTCCCAAAACATTTCTGTCGGGGAGATCTCCTCGGCGGTTTCCCGCTGGTACATCTCCTCGGCAGTTTCTTTCTGGAACATCTTCTCTCTTGAACTCCGCCTCCAACTCGCCGGGTGTCGCGCCGTCGCGAAGTCGTTCAAGACAAGCTGCCTTCTGCTCCGGGGAGCAGACGACCGTCGTCCTCAAGCCGCTAACGTAACCGACTCTCCGGCAGTCCTATTCTTGTTTTTATTGAATGTCGCAAATAACTGCTGTAAGTTGGCATTTTACACTGTTGTTATAATTTGCTGTACAAATCGCAAATAGTCTACTATGCAAAACGCAATGACTCTATTGAGCAATTCGCAAGCGGACTACTGTACAGATCGCATAGTTGCTATTGAGCAATTCGCAAAGTCTTTCGTGATTTCCTCAAAGGTTCTTGCTCGCCTTTTCTGCTATCGCGGCTCCCACTTCTCAAAGTCTGACCACAAGGCCGACATCGGTAGCGCATAACAACCATTGCCGCCGGATCGAATACGGTCGCCAGAATACAAAACGATGCCAATGAAATTTTCAGCGCCGACGAGCTCCTGCAACCAGCGCAAGTGCTGAAAATCATCCGACGCCACGCTCTCCCCTGCCTTCACCTCAATGCCAAGTAGCCGGCCCTTTTCGTCCGTCAGAACAAAATCTATCTCGTGTCGCCGTGTTCGGAGGTAATTCAAACTCCACGCGGGATGAAGATCCGCTTCGGAAGCGAGTTGGTTATATACCCAGGTTTCCACGAGCTTGCCGCCCTCATTTTGCGAGCGTTCATTGTTGTTGAGAATGTCCTCTGGCCGATAGACCTTGAGCAAGTGCGCCATGAGCCCTGAATCCGTCATGAAAGGCTTAGGCGTCTGTCCCGGACGGTCATAGTCCTTCTTCGCCCAGCCGGGGACCAGATCGGCCAGATACATCGCCTCAATCGCCGAAAAATAGGTGTCCAGCGTCGCCCAAGCCACCTTGAAGTCCGCCGCCAACGTTGCCTTCGATAATTCACGGCTCGAAAAAATGGCTACGCTCTTGATGACCTCTTCAAT
>CAVACW010000195.1:0-3576 GCA_963587345.1 uncultured Oscillospiraceae bacterium
CGTCGCGAGAACCCCCGATCTCGTTCTCATGGGCAAGCAGGCGATTGACGACGACGCAGCGCAGACGCCCGCGATGCTTTCGGCGCTTTTGAACCTTCCCTTGGCGACCTGCGCCGATGCGGTGACGCTCGAAGGAAGCCGCATCAGCGTTCGCAGCGAAACGGACGACGGGCTCCTTGAGGTCGCGTGCGACCTTCCCGCGGTGGTGTCCGCGGACTTGCGTCTCGCGGAGCCCCGCTACGTGACGCTCCCCAACATGATGAAAGCGAAAAAGAAGCCTGTGGAGACGATTGACGCCGCTTCGCTCGGGGAGGATCTCGCGCCCTCCGTGGCGCTCACGGAAGCCGTGGATCCCCCGGCGCGAGCCGCGGGCGAGATGCTCTCGAGCGTGGATGCGTTGATTGATGTGTTGAAGAACAAGGCGAAGGTCCTCTGAGTCGGGAGAAAGACATGACGGTACTGGTTGTTGCAGAAGTTAACGGCGGTGCGTTGCGCCCCGCCACCCGCTCCGTGGTGGCCGCGGCCCTGAAGCTTGCGGACTCGGCGGATGTTCTCGTGGCGTCGGCGGACGGCGCGGCGGTTGCGGAAGCCGCAAAGATCGCGGGCGTTGCCAACGTCATCAACGTGACGGATCCGGCGCTCGCTTCGAACCTTCCCGAAGCGCTCGGGCACGCCGTGGCGGAAGTCGCGAAAAAGGGCGGCTACACGCACGTGCTCTTTGCGGCGAGCTCCGCTGGAAAAAGCGCCATGCCGCGCGCGGCGGCGGAATTGAAGGCGGCGGCGGTGTCCGAAGTCACGGAAGTGGCGGCTCCTGACACCTTCAAGCGCTTTATTTACGCAGGCGGCATTCTCGCTACCGTGAAGACCGCGAAGACGCCTGTGGCGATGACGGTGCGCACGACGGTTTTTGAACCTGCGGCGGCCGAAGGGGGCGCTGCGGCGGTGAAGGCGGAGACGGTGGACTTTGCAGGGTTGCGCTCCTTTGGCTTTGTGAAGGTCACGCAGACAAAGAGCGATCGTCCGGACTTGGTCACCGCCAAGCGCGTTGTGTCCGCGGGCCGCGGCATCATCGACGAAGCGGGCTTTGCGGCGATGGAGGCCTTGGCGGACAAGATCGGCGCCGCCGTGGGCTCCACCCGCGCGATCGTCGACATGCAGATCGCTCCGAATGAAACCCAGGTGGGCCAGACTGGAAAGATTGTGGCCCCCGAGCTCTACATCGCCTTTGGCATTTCGGGCGCCATTCAGCACACGGCAGGCATGAAGGACTCCAAGGTCATCGTCGCCGTCAACAATGATCCCGAGGCGCCCATTTTCGAGATGTGCGACTACGGGCTCGTCGCGGACGCGGCGGAGGTGGTGAAGGAGCTTGCCGCCAAGCTCTGATCAGACAGTCTCTGATTTGACGCGAAGGCCGGCTTTCTCCCGTGGAGGAGGGCCGGCTTTCGTGTTTTTTGGAGAAAGAAAAAGCCGGTGCGTCTCAGGTGACGGCCGGCCTTGGCTTGCGGTGCGAGCGCACGAGGTCAGGGGAGGAAGTAGCCCGCGATCTGCAAGAGGTTGCCCACGAGAATGAGGACGATGCCTACCATGACGTAGCGGCGCTCCTTCACGGCATTCTTGTGCAGGTTGGGAATGTCGCGCCAGGTGCCGGCAATTCGTTCGTCGCGCATCAGAATCTTCCAGAGGCTGAAGGCCGTGCCGATGAAGGAGAGCACGATGCCCGCAATGCTGAACCACATGAGAGTTGCTCCTTGAAGAAAAAGCGGAGTTCAATAAGAAAACGGCCTGAATTCTAGCGATCCAGACCGTTTTCGAGCTACTTCGCTTGGGGTAGCCGGATGATCACGGCGTCCACCCCGGCCGCTTTCACTTTTTCCGCGGCCTTGAGGGCCTTGGGGCGGGTCAAGGGTTCGTCAAGGCACACGAGCCAGCGAGTCTTGCGCTTCACGACAAAGGCCTTCGCCGTGAGCCCCGCTTCGGCGAGGATGTCCTCGGCGTCGAGGGCGTAGTCCTTTGCTTGCGCTTCGCGCGCATAGGCGCCGAGCTGCACGTACCACGGGTTCTTTAAAACGGGCTTGGCGGCGGGCGCCTCTCTTGCGACCGGCGCTTCGTTCGCGGTCGGCGCCTTCTCTGTGCCTTCAGGGGCAGAGGTTTTCACCGTGCCGTCTGCGGGCATCAGGACGATTTCTGAGCGGCTTGCCAGCGGGGCAGCGGGCTGGGTCTGAGACGCGGCGATCGGCTCGACTTGGGGCTGGGCGGGCTTGGCCTCATGATCGGGCGCGGGCGCAGGCTTTGCCGCTGAGGTTTCCGCGGACTGCAATTTGGCGGCGGCTTCCGTCGTGAGGGGCGCCGGCACGGGTTCGGCGGCCTGCGTCTTCACGGCCGCTTCGAGCGCTTCTTCCGTGATGGCGGGCATCGCGCCGCGGCCGCCCTGTTGCAGGTTGTCCAGTCGCAGCTTGCAGACGGTGTTGCCCAGCAGCAGCTGATGGTTTTCCTCCTTCACGCGCTCGGTCTCTTCAAGGCTCGTCCACGTGAGCCAGAAAAGACCCAGACAGACGGCGATCAGGACGGCGATGCTCGCCGACACGACGAAGGTGAGGAGATTTTTGGAGTCGGACACGGTGGCGCTCCCTTGTTGGCGTCAGGTGAAAGATGTCGCGATTGTAGGCCAGCGCGCCCGTTCGCGCGCCGATTTGCTAGATTTCCGGCCGACTGCGGCCTTTGGGCTGTGAAGGAATGGAGCGATGATTCAGTTTGAAGTGACGGGATCCGTGGATCCCATTTTGAAGGCGCATCTGGCGGCGGGCGACACGCTCTTTTGCGAATCGAATGCCATGGTGGCGATGGACGAGGCGCTAAGCCTCACGGGGAAGGCTAAGGGCGGCTTCTTTTCGTCGCTGTCTCGGCGTCTTTTGAATGACGAATCTTTCTTTCAGCAGCAGGTGAAGGCGGAGACGGCAGCGGGCGACGTGCTGCTCTCTCCAGAACTCGCAGGCGACGTGAAGGTGCTTCACGTGGGGCCGCAGCGCTATTGCCTTGCGGACGCGAGCTATCTGGCGAGCACCGAGGGCGTTGTGATGGAGACGAAGTCTCAGGGATTAGGAAAGGCAATCTTTTCCGGAACTGGCATGGGCATCAAGGGATTCTTCGTTCTGGAAGCCTCGGGCGAAGGCGAGCTCGCCGTGTCGGGGTTCGGCTCCCTGAGGGAGCTTGAAGTGACGCCCGAGAAGCCGGCGCTCGTCAACAACGGCCACCTCGTCGCCTGGGACAGCGCGCTTCAATACCAAGCGGTGCTCAACACGAGCCACAAGGGCTTTTTCGGCAAGATCGTCCAGAGCGTCGTTACGGGCGCCGGGATCGTTCTGAAGTTCTCGGGCACGGGCCGCGTGCTGGTGGCGTCTCGAAGCCGCACGGCGTTTCTCTCCTGGATTTTAGGGCAGCTCCCCCAGAGCACCAAGAAGTAGGTGCTGACTTTGGCGAGCGAGGTGGGGTTTAGCTAGCGACACAAAAATCTCCCAAATTTGTCACGCTATTGGAAAACTTGAAAAAGTTATGATAACGTGCGTCACATCTGAT
>CAVACW010000196.1:0-3541 GCA_963587345.1 uncultured Oscillospiraceae bacterium
CCACCGTGAAGACGGCAGCCACTTCGGCCATCACAGCATTCATGGCTGTGCTGGCCGCGCTCGAAGCTGCGTTTTCTGCCGATTGCGTAGCAGCATTCTTTGCCACTTCCTTGCCAGCTTCTTCGCCTATCTTTTTAGTAGCCTCGGATTGCAGTTTGTTCAAAGCCCCGGAAGCAACTTGCGTGGCCGCCTCCTTGCCTACATTTATTCCAACGTGCTCGAAAATACTTATAGCCGCCTTCTTCAGTATCTCGACCTGAGACATAGCCAGATCTTTCAACTGTGAAGCCGTCTTGTTCAGCGCGTCGTAGTAGCTCGTCTGCTTAAAGAGCTCATAGGTGTTAGTCATGCCCGTAGTAAAGGCACTGACCATGCCGGCGCCATTACCATAGTTAGCGACAACGTCGGCGACATCCGCCGCCGTCTTCGCCCAATATCCAAAGTTGGTAAAGCCCGAGAACTTCCAGTTGTAAGCGTCAATATGTGCAGGCGACACAACACCATTGCCGATCCAGTTCCCGTTGCCGTCGGTGTAGACGTTTTGGAAAAAGTCACTGGAACTGCCGGCAAGCGATCCATCGTCAAATGTCTTGTTATTGAAGCTCGCTTGCCACTTTTCGTAGTCCGCCTTGGTCACGGACTGACCATTGACGTAGTACTTGTCAAGGAATCCCGCATCTCCTGCCAAGTTGTACGCCGTGTTAACGGCTTCCCAAATCTTGAGCACCGTCCCTACAACCTTCATGAACTTTCTCAGCCCGAAGCCGGCATTGGGATCACAGCAGTTCTGCCAGCCCCCCAAAGCGATCTTGCACTTAAGGTTGTCACCCGACAGGAACTTGCACCCGCCAATATCCTTGGAGTCATCGGCACAGGAGATATCGTTTGCCATGTACGAAGCGGCATCAAGCAACGCCACGGCTTTTTCAAAGTCCTCGTTGTCCGTTGTTTCCGTTGTGATGCAGTCGTCGCCGTAGCAGGTGAGACCGTCACACGTCGTGACGGTTTCCGTCGATTCCTTCAAGAAGGTGCGGTTTTCGTTGGTACAACGGTAGGTGACTTCCGTCTGATAGCAAGTGCCGGAATCACCCTGCATCGTGGTGCCGTCGCCGTTGTCGGAGCATTCCGACTTCACAAACTCGCACCCCTTCTCAACATACTGTTGGCAGGTGTCAACGTTCGTGCCGGTATTGACGCCGGGGCAGGTCTCCTTGTAGATCAACTTGCCGTTTTCGTCGGTCTGACTCGTCGGCGTCTGATAACACTCCATCTCGGCGTTATCTGCGTCGGCATTGACCGTAACCTGAATCTTCTTGCAAAGCTTGTTGATGCTGGGGAACGGCGAATCCTGCAACTTCGAAGGATCGATCACCACACCATCTACCGTTGAACCAGCCTGAGCCGTTTCAACGCAAACCACCGTGCCTTGGTTGTAGCAACGACGCTTGCCAGTTTCGTCCTTGTCACAGAAATCGCGGTCCACGGAGAAGGCCGCCGCCAGACAGCTCGAATCACTGCCGCCCCAGCTATCGAGCTGGAAGTTGTGCGTCACATAGCAGGTACCGTTGTAGCGTTCCGTCTGATAACAGGTGTATTCCTCAGCGTCCTGTACCGTTTCTTCGTAAGAATGAGTGATCGTCTCCGTCTTGCAGTTGTAGATATCGCCGAGAGCATCGCCAATGTTGTTGAGGACGGTGTTTGACGCTGTGAAGAGCACGTCTTCATCAAGGTCAAACTGCTTTGACAACCCCTTGGTGTCGTTCAGAAGCTTGAAGACTTCCGCTTCAATGTTGGTGCCGACGGAATCCTTGTCTTTCCCCGCCAGTTCAAAAAGCTTGGCCTTGGCGGCGGATCCGAGCTTGTTCATCTGGTCGCCGTCGTTGTAATTCGCCTGCTGCCCCGAGATGTCGGACATCGACGAGTTGTAGGTGATGTTCGAGTTGGTCTCAGAGGACGGGGCAAACGAGTTTTGGTCAATCGTCAGCGTCTCACCCTTCCCTTGATTGAAGATCGGGAAGGAAAGCGTGGTGCCAGAGATTGTCGGGAGATTGGCGGCTGCCGCTTCACCGTATTCCTTGCCGATCTCGGTGGCGTCCTTGCCGGTCTGACGCAACTCCTCAGCACGAGCGGCGGCCTCCTCATCAGTTTCCGTCTGGGGCCCGAACTCGGATGTCTTGCCTTGCTCGTACGATTCCTTGAGGGTTTCGATGATCTGCTTGCCGGCGGTAAGGCTCGACTCCGCCTCTGCCTTTTGAGCGGCGTCGTACTCGGCCTTCTCCTCATCGGTCATCTCATCGTACTTCTTGTCCTTTGTCACGTTCCCGTACGCACTGACGGTTGCGGCAAAGGAATACTGAAGACCAATGGGACACCACCCCACCAAAGCACACATCGTGGCGGCGGTAGTTTTTTGCAAAACCCGTTTTACTTTAACGAAATCAATGGAAGAAAGCATGAGACAACTCGTCCGGCAAGACCAAGCCGACACTTTTTCGGCTTCTAGCGCTCACGTTACGAACTGTGTCAAGCGAATTTGGCTTTCTCCCGAGCGCGAAACGCTTGGGAAACAAGATGTTTCTGCGCTGGCATTTTTATATTTATAAATATAAAATTCGCCCCATCAAAACTTCCATTCAACCTCTCTGGACTAATTGCTATGACTTTTGGAAAATTGAAACTCTTGACGCTTTCTCTCGCTGCCGTTGCAACGGTCTCTCTCACTGGCTGTGCCAGCTTCGACAAAACCCCTGATGGCTACGCCAACCTCGTATACACGAGAACCGATTACAACCCGACGATCTCGTACGCAATGAACGTCATGTGGTACATAACAGACATAAATGGTTCTGGCTTCCGCTACGAGGCGTATCCCGTAACTCCCAACTCCTACGAAAGCGCCCCTGACAACTATTACGAAGATAATTTTTCCCCTGCTCCTGAAGAAGCCACCGAAAGCTGGGGCTTCAAGCCGGTGGAAACCAAAATCGTTAAAACGACGACGAGCGGCAATCAGGAGGCCGCACTTGCCATGAAGTCCGCATCAATCGGCGCGGATCTAATGGGCAGTCGTGCTGGCAGCCTCTGGAATATAGCTTCTGACTTTTTCAGCATCGGCAGGACAAAAGTGACCGAGGTTGAGCCGGAACGAGTGCCCCGACACGACTACCTGAGCGATCAGCTCTTTGTTTATCTGCATAAGGGCGACTTTGAGAACGAAGCGGCGGCAGAAGATTTCCTCTACGACACGCTCAAGACCGCGTTTGAAAAGGGCGGTGCTGAAGCTGTGAAGGGCGGCGTCAATGTGACGGTGGAGCGCGGATGCGAACGCACGAAGGTGACGGGCCGCTTGAACGACAAGGCGAAGACCGTCTGGATGGAGCTGTATCTCGCGCGTCTGTCTGGCACCAATAGCGAAGTGGTGCCCAAGTGTGCAGAGACCGCGTCGGCTCACCGCCACCAGACTGCCGTCATGCCGATCTTTATGCTGTGTACAAAGGCTTTTTAGTTTGACACAAAAAGGGCTTTAATTTTGTCTTTATGT
>CAVACW010000197.1:0-3425 GCA_963587345.1 uncultured Oscillospiraceae bacterium
TTTCGCCTCTCCATTTGACAGGTGGGCTGAGGGCCCCGTGCCCTCAGCGTCAGAGGCAATCTACCGAAGCCCGCTTAAACGCGGGCTTTTTCGTTTCTGCGCCGCCGGTTATTCCGGAACGGCGGTTGCCTCTGGTCGTCGGTGATATGAGTATCGGGTGTAGACCGCGCGAAGCGCGAGCTATTGCACATTGCGCGTCAGCGAAGCTGGAAGGCCGAAGGCCGCGCCCTCAGCGGCGGCATAAAGACTGCAACGTTATTGGAGGGCGGTGAATGCACGTGCAGTTTGTCATTCTGTTTTATTTGCCTCTCCTGAGAATCGCTGAACGTGTTCCATCTTCTCCCGGAGAAGACTCATTCGTCATATTAAGTAGTACACTAAATGTAAAGTGTGGCACTTATGACAAGGTCGCTCACCTTATTGCACGGCTAGTTTCTTATGTGACGCTTGCAACCTATGCACGACTTGATTGGTAGTTTTCCCCTGAGAGCTGTCAGCAGGTCGAGCGGGAGGCGGCAAGCGCTGCTCCCACTCTTATCACCAGTAATGGTGCGGGTTAAAGCGACGGCTGGCGGAGCTTACGCATGGACTCCCCCTTCAGCTCTATCTTGTAGCTGCCGTTTATCAGACGGTCCATGATGGCGTCTGCGTGATACTCATTGCCGATGTAGGCGTACCACTGTGACAAATCCAGTTGAGACGCGATGATGATGCCCTTGCTCCCCATCCGCTCATCTACGATGCTTTGGATTTCAGAGCTTTGCCGGTCGGTCATGGGGGCTAATCCCCAATCATCAAACACAAGAAGCCCATAGCGATTGAGCATCTCACGGTACTCTGTGGTGTTGGATTGCCGCTCTGCACGCGCAATCGCCTCAAGAAAATCCGGCATACGCAGATAGAGAACGCGAACGCTGTTCTGGCAAGCCCTGCGCGCTATGGCCTTCGCCAAGAAGGTTTTTCCTGTTCCCGTCGCTCCGGTGATGAGGATCCCAGGGACGTATTCTGCTCGCAACCACTCGCAAGCCTTGAAGTTGCTGAGCAACGATTCGTTAATTCCTCGCTTGGCGGGGTCGTTGATCTTGTCTAAATCGGACGGATCGCCTACTCCTATGCCAGATTCTCTCAGATACCGATAGGCTCGAGTGTACTGCCGCTGTTCAACTTCCACACGAACCAAGTGATGAAACCACTGTTGATGTGACATCGTTTCAAAGGTCGGATTGCCAAGCATGTTCGGTAACTCAGCAGCCATGTGAGGACATCTCAAGGCTTTGAGTCCGTTGAAAATTTCCGTCTTGATAGAGTCGTCCTCAATGATCTTCTTTTTCGCCATGATCATTTCTCCTCATCAGTCGTTTTTGGGGATTGGCAGGCATACGCTTGAGCACCTCGAACGTTTTTTCCTTTTCGCGGCAAATCAAGCTCGTTTCCACGTTTTAATCGAACGGTGGTACGTTTTTCCCCTGCCGCAGCCATAAGGTAAGAAACGACCTCGGTGTATGTGTGGGCGCCCGCTTCGACGGCTTTGGCGCAACAGTCTTCAAATGTTGAATTCCCCAGCTTGCGTTGGTAGCTCTGTAATCCCTGAAGGCGTTTATCGGCTACGCGCGTCTTCAAGCCTTCAGAAACACGTTTGGCGGCTTCTGCGGCCGAGGGACCTGCCTTGCTGATGCAAGCGACGCGTTCCTCCACACTCTGAAGGACAAACTGCACGTTGGCTGGGAGATGCTCCCGCTTCTGAGAAAAACCGCCGTCTGCCGGCTTCATTTCGTGTTCAGCCAAAAACGTTCCACGCATGTCAGTGATGCGAAGCTTGTTTCTGTGCGGAAAAATCAGTAGCCTGACAGTGTTTCCAACCTCTCGGTAGGGAACGCTATATCGATGACCATTGAAGCGAACGTCCCCTTCCTTTCGGACCTTCAAAGTCTTGATGATCATTGATTTTTCATAGGGTTCCGGCGGAAGCGGCAAGAGGAAATCCCTTTCTTTCTCCTCAAACAGTGCACGCCGGGACTCTCCCTTGAATTTATCCGAAAACGGAGCATTGTTCAGTTCGTCAACCAATTCCAGAAGCGCTTTGTTCAGCTCCTCGTAACTAAAGAACTGACGGCCGGTGAGCTTGCTAAGGCAATGTGTTTGAATGATTCCAACACATCCTTCCACGGTGGCTTTATCCCGAGGCGAATGCGGGCGCACGGGAAATGGTTCAGTTTTGTAGTACTCGCATAGCGATTTCAGAGCCGGGCTCACTTCCGGCGCGTACTTACTGGCCATCTTGACGAAAGCCGTCGTATTGTCCATGTCGGTATACGCAGTGACCCCTCCAAAATAAGTAAACGCCCCGACTGTGCCATCGGTCCAATCGTCAAGCGTTTGCCTCGGAGTTGCCTGGCAGTAGCAGAGCCCAGAACAAGGCAATGAGGCGCAGAAGATCTGTGCTTCGTGGAATTCCCCAGTAACAGGATTTGTAATACCTACGCGGTGCCCTGAACCTGAATAGTCGATTTCCATTACTTCGCCAGGAGCATGTTGAAATGTGGCTGAAAATTCCTTCAAATCTGCGGGCAAACAATCCTTGAATTGCTGATAGTTCCTGCAGAAACTTGAGTAACTGAGCAGGTTCAAAGACCCTGATGAGTTTTCCGCCAGGTAGGCCAACCACAGCTCTTTCCGAGTTGCTTTTCCGCTGTGCTCATCGTGGTAAATCCTAGGCCAATCAGGTTCGGCGTAGTTCAGTTGCTGCCGCTTGTTGGGACGAAGCAGGCGAAGCACTTCGTCTGGGTCCATCTTTTGGAGCTCGGCGTAGCTAAGACTGGTCGCCACAAACCGGCGATCGTACTTCCAGACCGTCGCGGAAGAGAGCTTCAGCTCCGCTGCAACTAGGTTGCAGCTCTTTCCTTGAGCTCTCCCCCGAATGATGGCGGTGATTTTTGATAGGTCAGTTGTCATATAGACTCCTTGATTTTGCGGGAATCTCAGATGCTCCCGCACGATTCGATGATAGAAAATCATTCGCGTTTGGGAGACAAGAGCCAGAGCCTATATTTTTACGTATTACATAACTAATCCCGTTCGGATTTCGTAGACTGGCATTCAGTTTTGCGAGAACAGCATTTGCCTAATAGAGAATTTCTTCCGTCTGTTCGCGATTACAAGACAATCATTCGCAGCGATGCGACTCATGTTCGCGAATGCAAGTCTCGCATTCGCGAATGGGAGACTCCGATTTGCGAATGCGAGACTCTTGTTTAGGGCAGTGAGACGGGTATTTAGTTCTTGACGATGAAATTAGGAAAACATCTTTCAGGTTTGAGCGAACTGCATTCGCTCTATCGAGAAACCCCATTCATTTTTCGTAGGATTTTCCAGGGTGGAGAATGAAAGAACGAAAGTCTTACGTCGAACTCAAGAAGAAGTCCTCT
>CAVACW010000198.1:0-3389 GCA_963587345.1 uncultured Oscillospiraceae bacterium
GAGCCGTAGGCGGTGATGCCGTAGCTGTCGATGCTGTTCTTGATGTTGGAGACGTGGCTGCGAACGGTGCCCTTGCCGTACTGGATGGCGGCGCCTGCCGAGATGTTTTCGGTGATGGCAAAGTCGCCGCCGAAGGCACCGTAGCCCATGTCGGACTTGAACGAGCCGTTGTTGTCCAGCTTGTCGGCCTGATAGCGTTCGCCCGTCACGTCAACCCAGAGGGCGGTGCCCGTGGCGTAGTCCTGATCGACGGACGTGCGGTCAGCGATCGTCTGAGCGAGTACCGAGTCCGCGCGGCGGGTCATGGCCTGAACCCCCGTGGAGGCGAGGGAAGCAAGGCCGCTGGCAGGCGACAGCACGGACGTAATCGCGTTGCCGTTGAGCGACGCCGTGAAGAACGGGTTGTCCGTTACGATTTCCGGCGTGCCTTCCACCTTGTCAGCGAGCACCAGCGTTACGCCCGTGGCGTTGGCAAGGCCCAGTTTGCTACCCTTGGCGAAGGTGAGCACCGTATTGTTTTCTTCACTGGAGAAGACCTTGGAGGTGCCGACGGCCGTCTGGTCAATGACGAGCCCGCTGTTGGAGGCTACGTAAACAGCTTGAGAATAAGACGTATTTTCGGCGGTGGCAGTGCCATCAATAACGATGCTGCCAGAAGTTCCTATCGAGATTGGGGTGCCGATGAAAACAACGGCCCCCAGACTGTCAAAGCCATCCAGCTTGGAAACGGCGTTTTTGGCGGAGTCAACCGTTGCACCGATCGTAACGAAGGAGTTTTTGCCCGCAGTGATGTTGGTGTTGAGCTTGCCATCCGTCAGAGAGGAGATCTGTACGCTGGATTCATCATAGAGCGGGTCAACGAAGATGAAGCCGCCGTCCATCGCCAGATTCTCCACCTTCATGTTGGCGCCGGTGCCGTTCTTGGCGCCGACCGTGATCTTGGCTGCGCCTTTGACTGTGCCGACATCCAGCGTACTGTCATCGGTAACTGTGACGACGCCGTCTTTGCTGACATCAAGCGTAGTGACGGTGACCGCACTCTTGTTGGTAACAGCGACCGTGCCGCCTGCCGTGCTCTTGATGGTGTCGACGTTGACTGTACTGGCATTGACTGAAACCTTGCCGCTAGTTGTTTCAATCTTGCTACCTGCGTCGCCGGCAATCGTGCTGTTGTCAGTGATGGCAACGGTGCCGCTCTTGGCCTGAATTTCGGTAACGTTGACCGTACTTCCGCTGGTGACTGCCAGCTTGGAGTTGGCGTCGTCACCGAGAGTAACGGTTCCCACGGTGGAAGTTTGGGCCGAAGAGGTGTCGGTGGAGCCGATGGTCAGCGTCTTGCCTGCGGCAACAGTGACGGTGTTGGCGGCATCAATGGCGGGCAATTCTACGTCTTGCTCGAAATCGATCCCCCTCTTATCCTCTTTGCTGCTGTCGACCTTCAAGGTGGCATTGGTCAACTTGATGCTGACATTGTTATCCACTGCACCAGTCAATGCTGCAAAAGAGGTAATGGAGTATTGACCGGGGTCTGTCAGAGCTAAGGTGCCGCTAGTTAGGGTGTAGCCAGACTTGAGTGTGAAATTCTCGCTGCTGAGCGAAGCATCAGTGGTTACTTCTTTGCTGTCTTCGGTTGTGGTTGTTGAGAAGACTTTTCCGACCACGGAAATGAGGGTGCCGCTATTGAGTGTGATGGAGCCTTTAGCGGTGGTGTTGTCAGCAGTAACGCTGGTCGCTAAAGTGCTACCGAAGTCTTTTGCACATTCAGCAATAGAACTGAATGTGTAGTTTGAATCGCTGAGATCCAAGGTGCCGCCGGAAATGGTTACAGCATTCCGGATTTTCCAGTCAGAGGCTACTTTCATCGTCCCCTCTTGAACGTCAACGAGGCCGTTGTAGTCGTTGAGAGATGAGTTGATGACGAAAGTCCCCTTGCCCTGCTTGGTGATGAGATTGTGTCCGCCGTATTCCTTGAACTTGCTGTCAGTGGTCAAGGAACTGGCAATGGTGTCGGCGTTCTTGTCGGTAGCGTTGAGGACGCCCAATGTTAGCGTGGCGCCTTCAGCAACAGAGAAGTTAGCTGTGGACTTGCGATCCATGAAAAGGAAGCCGCCAGAACTGTAGGCATAGCCGCCATAAACATTTGTAGTCGCAGTTTCAGAAGTGTTGCTTATGGTGTTGCCTGTGTAGGTAATATCCTTCGTTGCGACAAAGGTTGCAGTGGTGTCTACGTTGGCGTTTTTTCCGTCAAGAGTGTTCCTGGTTTGATCGAGGAAGACGGCGCCCCCTACGGTAACAACCCCCTTGCCACCCACTGTACTTTCAACCTTGTTGTTGGAGAACTGAACATCGGTGAAAGTAACATTGGCGCCCTTGATGTTGATGGCCCCGCCCGCGGACCAATCGGTTTTGTTGGTTGTGCCAGAAGAATTTAAGGTGTTGCCGATGAATTTGTCGTTGGTGAATGTCGCTGTCAGCGGTTTGTGTTCGGTGTTGAGAGAATAAAGGTGAATGACCCCGCCCATGGGGCCGCCATTTTCAGCAGAAAAAGTAACGTTTTCATAAGTAACGTTTTCTGAGGAAACATCCTGATTTTTAAAAAAGAACTTTCCGCCCCACCAAGGATCAACGCGTTGACTTTTGAGATCTGCTACGGTGACTGTGCCAGATACTGTTGAGCCAGAGGTTGCAATAACCGTAGGTTCAGCATGGGCAACACAAGCTGCAGTAGCCAGAGTAGCCGCAACAACCAGCTTCACGCCCTTCTTCTGCACCGAGCTCGTTACTTCATTGGCGACCATCAGCGCTCCGCGCGCCTTGTTGAAAACGACTTTGAAAGTCTTGTTCATAGTGATACCCCTTGATAAATTCATTGGCGAACAACAATTTAGTAAAAGTCATTCGCTTTTGACTTAATAATCAATATTCAAATTAACCATACCCCCCCCCCCGCGGCGAGTTGTCAATGGCAAGGGGGCGCCGAATTTCAATGCACTTTGAGTGCATTTTTGAAGAACATTGAGAGTCCTTAAATCTGGGGGTGGACCAGAGCGAGGTTGAGGGGAAGGCAGGAGCGCTTGTCGCTGGCTTGCAACAGGCGATAGTGTCAAGCGAAGACAAAGCCTGTCGCAGAGACGAAAAGCCGAGGGGGTGATTTTGAGAAAGTAACAAGGCGAGCGGCAGATTGCTCTACCGTCCGCCTTGCAAGGGAATTACTGTGGCAAGAGGGGGTTAGAAGACGTACTTCAAACCGGCCTTGTCGCCCACGGACGACGTGCCGTCCTTGCCGCCGCCCACCATGAAGTTGGCGTTCAACATAAGGTTGCCCTTCTGCGCACGGATGCCGAAGTCACCCTGCACCGGGCTCGTGTCGATCACGGTCTGGTCAGCGC
>CAVACW010000199.1:0-3352 GCA_963587345.1 uncultured Oscillospiraceae bacterium
GTAAGCTCCCCATAGCCTGACCCCCCTTCTGAAATTTCAGCAGAATGCATGGCATCCAATTTGAGGAGCAACCATGCACCCCCGCATCGACTGGCCCGGCATCTGCAAAGACTGGGCGACATCCGGCCTTACCAAGCAGCGCTACTTCATGACGACGCGCTTTGAGCGCTTCGTGCGCTACGGCACGATCCCTGGCTACTCCACCGTGATCCATCATTTGACCGCCTATGAAAAGAACGGCCGGAGTGTCGCTGAAAAGAGGACGCCCGCGGCTGCCGAAGTGGCGATCGTCCATCACTTGAGCGAACAGGATGTTCGTACGGCGCTTTCTAGCACCAGCGCCAACGGCTACGGCATCGGCGGCAACAACCACGTCACAATGGTGCTTGCCAACGGCACGACAATTGAGTTCGAAGCCGAGAATGCCGAACGCTTTGCTCTTCAGGCGCTTTCCCTCGGGGGGCAGGCATGAATCTCGATCTCAGTGGCTACAAGATCCACCTTGTCTTCTGCCCGGTGGACATGAGGGGCGGCTACCGTTCCCTGAGCGCGATTGCCTCGGCGTGCCTCAACATTGACGTGGACCAAGGCCGCGACTGCGTGTTGTTTGTCTCTTCACGCCGCACGATCTGCAAGGCCATCTGGGCGGATGCTGCCGGCGCGTCAACGCTGACGAGGACCCTCCGCCAAGGACGTTTTCAGCAGTTGCTAGCCCGCGCACAGGACGGCAACGCGACAGAGTTTTCCAAGCAGGAATTGCTGGAATTTCTCGATGGCGCAGACATTCAGCGTCAGAAACGGGGCTTTTTCACCAAAGCTTGATCTAAATCAAGTCCATTGATTTGAGGCGCAAATTTGCGTTCGAGCGGAACGCTCAAAACGCCTGTTTGCGCGCATCCAGAGGGGGCTAGAAGGCCGTTACTTTTGTAGTACCGAGGCGCGGGATGTCCTAGCATTCCGAGGCTCTCAAAACGCTGATAAACAGCCCTAGGAACGCTCTTTAAAAAATTGATATTAAAAAAGAAAATTCCCGTCGGCCGGTATAATTCACTCATCATTAACAAGGCCGGACCGCTTCCGCATCATGCCCTCTAAAGCCCAAGACATAGCTACTTTGCAAAAACTGCTCGCACGAGCAGAAGCAAAGAATGTTCAGCTTCAGGACCAGGTGAAAAAAGAGCGCTCCAAACGGGAGGAGCTCAGAAAAAAATTTCAGCAAGAACAGGCTGATCTTAAGGAAGAAAACGAACAGCTCAAAGCGGACATTAAAGAACTTAGAAATGCGCTGATTACCGCGAGCTGGCTCAGGCCAGATATGAAATCCCTGGCCGCGCAGTGCTTTGAAAGAGTCCGCCAGATAAGGCCTGACATCACGGACGCGGATATTGATCTCGCGATGTCCGTGGCCCAGGATCTGGAGGATGCCTATATTCGTACGCCGCAGTACCGACAATTCGCTCGCTTCCTCAAGAAGGGATCCGAAAAAATCCATCGTCAAAAGTCCAAAAAGTCCAGCAAGACGGACACGAGCAAAACAACGGACACGGCCGCCACGGTCCCCGATGGCGATATAGTCAATGACGAAAAGAACAAGACCATTCGCGACATCAAGAATCGCGAAAGCGGCTTGGCTCCGGTACTGAATGCGTCTAATGATGCTGCGGTACAAGCGGCGGCCGAACATCCAGACAATGCGGCCCTTGCCGCGGCGGCAAACATCGCGAAGACGGTCGATCCCGAGCGCAAGGAGTTTGAACGCAAGCCCTCGATCGGCCGCCAAAAATTGAAGGCGACCACCGATAAAGTGGCTTCCGATCTGTCGGAGGGGCCTGTCGTATGTCCTTGTTGCGGCGCAGATAAGCACATCGATCAGGGGGTTGTCCATGAAGGGATGATTCGCACCGCTGTGACAGCACTCAACGAGTTGCATCAAATCGCTCCCAACGATGGCCAGCATTGTTATTGTCATAAGTGCGGGAAGTTCTTCGACCGCTTCTCTAACGATGAGTTCCCTGTGAAGCCTGGGCGTCAGACAGGGCTGTCTACTATTTCCATGGTTCACGGTCTCTACTGTATCGGCGTCCCCTTGAACAAAATCATGACAGCCATGTTCGGGCCGAAGGATCAGCTCGGCAAGGACACGCTCGGCCGCAATCTGCACGACTGGGCGCTTGACAGCCTGAATCCATTGCTCGTTGAAATGACGAAGGTGATGCATAGGCAGCACACCTTGTTGATGGACGAAACACCGTTCCCTGTATTGCAAAGCAATGGGCAGGGCATTTGCGAGGCGCCTGAAGAGGATGAAAAACGCAAGAAGGACTACATCGGTGTCCAGTGCTCGACGTTTTCGGCAGAGCAGCGATGCATTCTCTTTACGAACCTCGGCAGCCGCAGTAGCGAGAAAATCTTCGAATCGTTGAAGGGTACGAAAGCCAAAGTTTTGGTAACCGACGGCTACTCGTCTTATGCCGCGTTTTGTCAGGGCAAAGGTCGGCCGATCTTGCAGAACTGCTGCGCGCATCTTCGTCGCGTCATTCTGGATGCGCTCAACATCAAGAAGATCAATGAGCTTCTCTTTGACGAAGAGGAGGTGAATGCCGCTGTCGCAAAGGCGAAAGCCCGCTTCGCGGTGGGTTCGCCTGCATTCCTGCTGTGCAGCGTGCTGACAGCGTTTAGCAAGATTTACGGCAACGAGGCTACACTGGAAAGGAAGCCTGACGAAACTAGAAAGCAGCATCTTGCCCGCGTGCTGAAAAGCCGGCAAGAGTACGCCAAGCCCTTGATGGACAACATCGACGTCATCATGAGCGAGCTTGCCAAGACGCTGACAAGGGTAACGAAAAACAACACGTACGAGTCCGCCAACCAAGCGTCTCAGGCTGCGGCGGCCGTGGTCTACTACATGAACCGACGAAAGAACTTCCAAGTCTTCTTGACCGATCCAGAGGTGCCGCCTGATTCAAACACAGTGGAACGATCGATTCGGCCCTTGACGGTGCTCAGGAATGCCTCGAATTTCAAGCAGTCCCAGAAGCGCATGGACAGTCTGTGCATCATGATGTCACTGTTTGAGTCGGGCAAGGCGAACCACATCGAGGACATAGGAGGCTGGCTCGAGGACTACTCGCGCGCTTTCTACCAACACCGACTCAACAGAACGCTTGCTCGGATCGCCCGAGAGGAGGGCGGCATTGATGTCGCCTTGGATAAAAGGGTTCTGTGCTTTGATGACAATTCCGCCGAGGGGTTCGACTTCTCCAAGTACTACCCCTGGAGTTACACCCCGCGCGCATAATCCACGCGTCCTACCCCCAACAAAAAACGACCGCCGCGGCGGTCGTTTTTTGTT
>CAVACW010000200.1:0-3314 GCA_963587345.1 uncultured Oscillospiraceae bacterium
AGAAGCCGCTCGTTCGCGTCGCCGCCGTGTTCTCCGAAGAGAAGCGGCAGTTCGTGAGCTGGCAGCAGGTGGCCTGACGCGCTCTGCTCCCTCAAATAACAAAGCCCGCAAGTTTGCGGGCTTTATCGCTTCTGCCTCTCTGCAAAGTGCCTAGCCTTTGGGCCGTTGCTTGCACTTTTCAAGATACTGCTCATAGGCGCTCGGCAGTTCTTCGCCACGATTGAGCGCCCGCTTGAGGGCGGCTTCGAGGGTTTTGCGCGCCCACGTGCTACCACCCATGGCACGGACTGCCGAAAGCTCCTCTTCCGTCATGCGAATTTGCAAGACGACCGACATGGTTTTGATGCCGAGCGGCCTCCGCCCGATGGGCAGGGGCTCCTTTCGGGCTGCCGGAGCCTTTCGCTTCGGCGCGGCCTTGGCGGGCTTTTTGGCCTTTTCGGGTTTAACGTTGACTTCGGGAGCCTCGGTTGCTTTCGGCATGGACGCCTCCTTGGGAAGGGTTCGAAAATACGGAAGTTGCTAGTATTGTATCCTCGAAGTCTAGAGTATTGCACTACGGCAATAGTGGTACGCCCCCAGAAGTAGGCCGTTTTTCAGCCACATCCAGAGCGCCCCGAGTTTAGAAAACGAGGCCAGAGGAAATTCCTATTCTTTTCTTTGAAGCGCGCCGTCTAGAATGCCGCCTCATCGTCCTTCGGGACACCTCAGACTTCTCTCCTCGCTATGACCACCTCCCACGAAATCTGGACCGTCCTCAACATCGGCAAGCCCATAACCGCGAAAGAAATTGTCGAAGAAACTCGCGCCACGGGAAAGCCCATCCGACAGGCTGTCGCTTGGATGCACAACACGCTCTACGCCGCCGTTATGAAGAAGGCTGGCTCCGTTGACAACCTAATTGCCACTATCACGCGCCTTTCGGGGCCCAACGAAGCGGCCGCTGCCGTTCTCCGCGACCAGTTGAAGCAATGCGTCATCCTCCGCGACGTGTTCGCAGACGCTCACCGTGCCGTCTTGAAGTCCGAATCGCCTCGGGCGCTCGCGCTTCGCCTTCCGCCCAAGCTCGCTCCATGGTTTTTCTCCGACACCGCTCCGAAGCACACCTACTGTTTGCTCACGATTCTGTCTAACGTTTTGGCCGCCGCCTATGGCGTCCCCGACAGCATCTACGAAGCCATAAGCGACGACTCAACGCTGACGGATGACGTCAAAACAAACATCCTCGCGGTCATTGAGACCTGCGACCGATCAGGGGAATACTTTCGCCGCGAATTGCAGGGACGCGGATTTGAACTCAGCGACAAGGCGTGGCCGGCCTTTGCTGAAACGCTCTCCTCGGGACATCGCGGCTTGTTCCTGCTATACCTGCAACTGACGCTCATCACATTGTTCAATTGGAGTCAGGAACTCGACAAGCATCCCAGCGTGGCGCCTCTGCTTTCGGCTGGCATTGAACGCATGGAAGACGAATGGGGCGCCGTTTTGAATCAGCTTCTCGAAGCCGGCAAAGAGGATGCTCAAGCCAAACAAAACTCGCAAGCGGCCTTCCAGTATCTGGAAGAGCAATCTGAAGCCCACCGCGAGAACCCGAAAGACTTCTTCTGCGGCCTCGGCGCTACCTACGCCAACGCGTGGAAGCGACTTCCGAAGGAAGATACTCGCGTACTCAACAATGCCCTTTTAGCTCTCGGCAGATGCTGCATAGCGCTTTCGCTGTCCTGCACCAGCGAAGAGATAGCCGAACTCTGCAAGAAGGACACCCCGCTGACATCGGGCTCTATGGCGGTAGACGGCGTGGCCTGCTTCATGCAGATGGGCAATTGCCTCTTTAACTGACGGCCTCTTTCCTCGCTCTGCCCATGCCCGCTCGCAACAAATCCCTCTGGCCGCTCCTTTACTCCGAGGACGCCGCCGTCATCACGTCCGACCTCATCGACGAAGAGCTCTCCAACGCGCCGCAAGACGTCCGGTGCGGCGTCGCATGGATGCACAACGCCTTCTTTGCGCTCATTCAGGAAAAGTTCGGTTCAACGGACGCGTTTCTGACGCACCTTTTAAACAAGGCAGGCCTGAACAAGAACGGCTTCTTGTTCGTGTCGGAACAGATGGAACAATGCGCCAAGATTGCCAAGGATCTGCAACCGGACTGCGACGCCGCCACGAAAAGTGCGCCCCGTGCCGAGCTGCTGTCGCGGCTTTTTGACATAATGCATGATTGGTGGAAGGCTAACAACACGGCGTCAGCGCACAGCCGAGCACTCCTTCGCTTCCTGTCCTTGGCCGCCTACGTCACCTTAAACTGTCCCAAGGATCTCGCGAAGAAAGTCTTGCACGACCGTTCTCTTGACGAGACCGTCCGCTTCGCCTACCTCACGGCGGCGGGGCTGCACCTTGTACTGAGCAACGACCAACTTGGCGAACTCATGCGGTTGTTTGCCCAATCTGTTAGGCCGGATTCCGAACCACCCGCTCTAACCGATGGCGTCTGGAACGTCTTCTCCGTCGGCCTCAAGCTCGCGGAGATCGGCTTCTTCGTGAAGTTTTCGTACTTGCTGATCGGGATGCTCTATGACTGGAAGGAAGAAGACTCCTGGCCCCGCCGCGAGGTGCCGAATTGCAACGCCTTGACGCAACTCACGGACGCGATCCGCGTCGTGGACAAATTCATCCCCAACGGGGTGGCGCTCAAAGAGCTGGCCCCCTGCATAGAGGCAGCCGACAAGGCAATGCACCGCCTCGGCATCGAGGACCGAAAGAAGGCTCTCCCAGTCATAAAGTCCCTTGCTGCCGCCCATGCCCGCGCCCTTCAATCGCTCGACGAAGAAGACTGCCAAACCTTGCGAGCCGCGCTGATCGATCTCGGAGAGAGCAGTCGTGCGCTGTTCCGGAACAAGACGGAGGCAGAACTCTTCAAGCGGGGCTTGTCTGTTTGCGAAGACAACGACAAACAGCTGATCCTGCCGGCATTCGCCTGGATCCGCGAATTGGAAACCCTGCTCAGAGCCCAATAGCCGAAACGGCTACTTACGCTGGCGGCGGTGCCCTTGCAAACTCAGCGCACTTTCAAGCGCCTCCCCGAGCATCCCGAGTTTGGGAAACGGGGCCAAGGGGTTTGGCTAGCGAAACATAAACCTTCCAAACTTGTCACGGTATTGGAAAACTTTGAAAAGTTATGATAATGTGCGACACATCTGATGAATGCTTTTGCAAAAAGGCTCATCAGAAGAGTCGGCGCAAAGGTTGTTGAAGTGCATTGAGTCTGTTTCTCGGCAGGGGATGAAAGCAGAAATGCTGGATTCGATAGGTTCTTCGGA
>CAVACW010000201.1:0-3303 GCA_963587345.1 uncultured Oscillospiraceae bacterium
GTAGTAGCAGCCGATGCCCCTGATCTCAGCATTTCTAATGGCACCTTCAGTTTTTCAAAGAACACCACCGTCACGACGACTGTTGATGATGCTGGGGAATATGCGTTCACTAATGCTGGCGAATATGATGATAAGAAACTCCTTGCTCACTTTTCCGGCATCGCTGCCACAAAAGGAGAAACAACAGTTACTGTAGCTGATGGAGCCACTCTCACAATCACTGGAACTCTTGTACAAAGGCTTTTTAGTTTGACACAAAAAGGGCTTTAATTTTGTCTTTATGTTTTATTGTTTGTCTCTCAGAGGAGGATCATAAACCATCATAGGGGGGCAATTTGAAGCAAACACTGTTGTAGAGTGCGATGCCGCAAAAGTGATCAGCAACTGGGTAGAATGCCTCCATCGCGCCAATATCTTTCAAGCTGCGGCCATTGACCGCGCCCACCTTGCCTCATCCCCCGTGCCCTTCTGGACAAACCATGTAGTTCAAAGACAAATGTTTTAGCCCTTTCAAGGTCAAAACATTTAACCCTTGTACAACTCTGGAAGAAATTGATGGCGCCGACCGCATCTACCTGGTCACGGCCATGAACGGATCATCCGTCACTACAGACGGGCATATCTCGGGAAAACTCTCCACCTCTGGCAAGGCTTCCATTCGCGGCATTCGTGCTGACGGCGGCAGCACCATTGAAATCAATGGCAATTTGGATGCTGACATTACAAGCAGTAATGTCGAAACGGAAGGTGTTGAAGCCTATGGCGGCAGTCACATATCATTCAACGGTGATGAAACCACTTTGACCGCCACAACCAGCGGTAGCGTTTACTTCATCAAGAATTTGGAAAATTCAACTATTGAATTCAATTCATCCAAAACTACCATTACTGTTGACAACTCTGCGGAAACGAACACTGTCACCAAAGGTTTCTACTCGTACTACTCAAAGACAACGACAAACTTTGAGGGAAACACTTCTCTAACGTTCATCGGCAATACCGACTTGACCTATGGCATCAATGTCGAGTGTGACCCCAAACTTGACACTTTTGTCAACTTCAATGGTGACCAAACTACTCTCACTACGTCAGGCAAAGGCTTCGTTGTCGGTGTGTACGCTTCAGGCGTAGCGGGAGAAGTCAACTTCGCAAAAACAGCTACCGTTGAAGCTGAATCCGAATCATCGGATGCGGTAGGTGTCATGAGTCAATACGGTGCCCGTGTCAACTTCAAAGGCGATGCCACCATCACCTCAAAAACAAGCGGTACGCGTGACGATGAATCAACTGCTTATGGCCTGTGGCTCACTAATTACAGTGGTTCAGCAGGTAACGCCTCTTTTGACAAATCGCTGACTATCACCTCGACATCAAAAAATTTTGATGCCTACGGCATCTTTAATAACGCCAACGCCTCTAATGACTCCTACTCTCCCTCAACTTTCGGCGGCGAGTTATCTGTTGCCGGAGCAATTGACATCAATGCCACTGCTGGAGGCGACGCCATCGGCATTTGGGCCATCGGTAGCTTGGCCAACGTAACCATCAACAATGGCGGAAACATCTCTGCAAAAACAACCTCCAACGGCACCGCTTATGGTATTTTGGCCATGGAAGGTGCCACAGTTAATCTGGGTGCTTCCGACAAAAAATTAACCATCACCGCCACCAATGGTGTTGGCATCGAAGTTGATGACACCGCTACGGTCACGCTCAATGGCGCTACCATTATCAACGCCGATACGGCTCTAACGGGGAAAGGCACACTGACAGCCAACGGCAACCTCACTCTGAACGGAACCGTCTCCAACTTCAGCGGCACAACCAACATCAAGGGCGGCACTACCAATTTAACAGACAAGACCGGTTACTTCGGCGGAAATGTCGTTGTTTCGGACAAGGGTTCGCTCACAGCCAGTGGTTTTACCCTGAAAGACAACCAGAAGCTCGAAGTCAACGCTGGCGGCACCCTGACATCCACCGTAGGCACTGTTTTCTACGAAAAGAACACCACAACCAATGCCTCCCTGACGATGGAAGGCACAGAGGTTGAGCTGAAGAAAGGGTTCTCCTTCGCAGAGGCGGACAGCACACTGGTTCTCACGGACCCTGGCACCTACAAACTTGCACTCTTCAACAGCATGTTGAGTGCAAGCGATGTGGGCACTCTAGCGCTGGTGAACGCCACAGTGGATCTTAACGGAGCTGATAGTGTCGACATCAACGGTAGCAACGTCATTCTTCCTGAAATTCAATCTGACGTCCCCGTCACCGTTACGGGCAAATCCCTGACTATCGACGCCTCGTCATCCGCATCCGCCGAAACGTCAAAAGTTGGCTCCCTAAAGCTCAACAACGCAGATTCTGGTCTTACGGTTACCAACAACTCTGACGTTCAAATTGAATCACTGGAAAACGTCGGCGGCACCATCTCTGTTGACAACAATGCCACCTTGAAAGTCGATGAGCTCAAAGTGAGTGGTGAGAAACCCTCGGTCAACATCACTGGCGACAGCACGCTGGATGTTGAAACTCTCACAGGCGAAAATGCAACCATCTCCATTGGCACAGTTGACGGCACTGCCGGTGCAACGATGAAGGTAGGCAAGCTTGCCTTGACGAGCGGCACCATCTTCGTGGATCCGGATCAGCTCTACAACGCGCACGCCACACTAACCATTGATGAAGTTGCGGACAACAAGCTTCTCGTCAACGTCATCGCAGGCAACAGATCCCTCGTCACAATCGGCGCCTCCGACTCAATTGCCTCCTCGGCTGTTGACAAGCTCGGTTTCTCCAACCGTTCTGCCATCGTCTACACAGCCCAGTCGCTTGATCTCACTAACGGCAGCATCAACATCGGATCAAACCTCGACGCCTCTAAGTCCGCAGGGGAAGGTAATGTCAAAGTCAACAACGGCGGCGCTCTCATCGTCGATCAGTCTGCGATCGGCTCTTCGACTGTCTTCTCCAACGCCACAGTAACCTTCTCTGGCGACGGCAAGCTCGGCCTCGCCAATGCGATTGCCGGCACGCTGACGCTGGGCAAGAGTCTCACTGGCCTGAAGCTCGCCAATGTTTATACAGACACGCCCTTCATTGAAGTGGCCTCCGTCACGGATACCGGCGTGACGACCAAGGTCTCCGCCACCGGCGGCCTCGGCGCCCTCGCCTCCATCGGCATGCAGGCCATGACACGCCGCGCGGACTCGGTGCTCGCTCAGACGATCGCTGACCGCACGTCCGTGGATCAGGACTACGCCACGGGCACCGCCCTCTGGGTTGACGTCACGGGCGAACGCT
>CAVACW010000202.1:0-3235 GCA_963587345.1 uncultured Oscillospiraceae bacterium
GGTGATTCTCAACGCCGACGGCCTCCGGCTCGCCCAGACAGTCATAGTCCGTCGCAAAGTTGGCCGCCATGAGCATCGCGGTTTGAAAGTCGCTTTCGTGCAGGTTGAGGTCCTTTTGGGCGCCGTAAGCGGCGATGAGCCATTGGGAGACAGCTTCTGCCAGAGGCTGCGGATTGCCGTCCGAAAGCGCGTCAATGGCGGGTGCAAAGCTTTCCCGCTGCGCGCAGTTCCAGTTCGCCGTTCCATGAAGGCGGTGGAAGTACACGTCGAAGAATTGCTGAGCTATCGCGCGGTTGGGAATGACGAGCTGCCGCAGGCTTCCTGGCGCGTAAGTGAGGTAGCCGAAGTAAACGAGCGCCGTGAGAAGATTCTGCCGGTTGAGGCGGTTGTTGTTTTGCAGATTCAAAACGTCGGGACTGGCGACAAAATCGATGGGTTTTCTGGAGATGGCCTCCTGCACGATGTCGGCGGTGTCTGAGGCGCTCCCTAATTGCAGAATCCGGTTGATTTTGGAGAGATCGCTTGCCACGGCCGGATCGAGGTGGTTTTCTGGCTCGCAGCGATATCGCTTCCAGTGGCCGAGGTAATAGAGGCACATGGAGGCATTGAAGACGGTTTCGTCCGAATAGGCGCTGAAGCGGTAGCCGTTGTACCAGTCCTTCATTCGGTGCACGAAATCATCCGCCGTGAGATTGAAGCGAGCGGGATCGAGGATCTGCGGAATCAGTTGGCGAAGCTCGGTTTCCGTGAAGCCAGCAAAGGTGGCAAAGGCAGGATCCGACGTGAGGTTGTCGGCGATGTTGAAGCCTGACGTCATGGAATCGAGCGAAATGGACGTGACGCCGGTGATGAAGACTCGGTCAATGGAGTCTCCGGAACAGCAGTCTTTGAGGAAGCTGTAGAGCGTTTTGAGCTCGCCGCCGTCACTCGTTAGGTCGCGGAAGGCATTGACGTCGGTGGCGAGAATCTCGTTAGCAAAATGATCGTATTCGTCGATGATGAGGTAGATCTTACCCGTGAAGCTTCGCTCAAAGGCGATGATGAACTGGGTGAGCAGTCCGGTGCTGTCTTGGTTTGAGGCGTTAGCGATGTCCGCCCCAGCGGCAAAGCGGTAGCGCGTGCTGAAGTTGCTGATGGCAAGACGAATCTTGTCGGCAAGGCCTTTGCTGAAGTTGCTGGCATTGATGCCAGAGCAGTCAAGTCGCAGGACATAGTAAGAATTCGCGAGAGGCGTCTTGTGCGAGGCGATGTAGGTGCCGGCGAAGTTCTGATCGAATTCGTCAGCGGCGGCCTTGTCGTAGTAGGCCTGCAACATGCGGGTGAAGAGCGTTTTTCCAAAGCGGCGAGGACGAACGAGAAAAGGCGTCTTGGTGTCGGCCTTCTCCAGCGTCTCGATGAACTGTGTTTTGTCGATGTAGGCGTAATTTTCTGTACGAAGATTCGAGTATGCAGCAACGCCGTAAGGATTTCGCTTCAGTTCAATATCTTCAGTCATTTCTCGTTTTCCTGTCAGAGAATGGGGGCTGAGGCCTGCAGATGACTCGATTCTACGCAATCGAAGGGGCGATTTTTACGTCGAGGTTTGCTTTTCTGCCGTAAGCTCCCTATACCCCTAGCGCGCCTCTAAACACTCTGCAAAATGCATGGCATCTAATTCAAGGAGCAACCATGCAACCCCGCATCAACTGGCCCGGCATTTGCGAAGACTGGGCAACATCAGGTCTTTCCAAGCAGCGCTACTTCTTGTCGACGCGCATCGAACGATTCGTGCGATGCGGTGCGCTCCCTGGCTACTCCGACGTAATCCACCACTTGACCGACTATGAAAAGGAAGTCACGGCAACAGGGAAACTGTCGGCGCATGCTTCTGCCGGTGAAACTGCAATCGTTCATCACCTGAGCGCACGGGAAATGCGAGCGGCGCTTTCCGCTGCGGATGCTTGCTGCGACAGCGCCGAGGTCAATAACCACGTCACTTTGAAGCTTGCCAACGGCACAACGATCGAGTTTGAGGCTGAAAATGCAGAGCGCTTCGCTCTTCAGGCGATTTCGCTCGGGAGATTGGCATGAATCTCGATCTCGGCAACTACAAAATCCATCTGGCATTCTGTCCCGTGGACATGCGGTGCGGCTATCGTTCCTTGAGTGTCATAGCCTCCGCTTGCCTTGGCATCGACATTGACCAAGGACGTGACTGCGTGGTCTTTGTTTCGTCACGCCGTGCGATTTGCAAAGCCATTTGGTCTGACGAAACCGGAGCATCGATGTTGACACGCACCCTCCGTCGCGGTCGCTTCCAGCATCTGCTGGCTCAGGCGCAGGGAGACAACGCGGCGAAAGTCACCAAGCGGGAGCTACTGGATTTTCTTGACGGGACTTCCATTCAGCAAAAAAACGGGGTTTCTCACAAAGTCTTGATCTAGATTAAGACTACTGATATTTAACGAGAAATCGTGTCCTGAGGAGATGCTCAATTTGCCTGTTTGCGGGCCTTGTAAGGCCCCTAGGAGCGCTTTCTTTTTGTACGACCGAACCGCGGTATTCCCGACGATTTCGATCGTCTCTATGCGCTCAGAAACGGCCCTAGCGAGGATCGTTCAAATTTGATATTAAAAGAGAAACCTCTCCTTCACCTATATAATCAACCCATCCTTAACCAGCCACTTTGGCTTCCGCACCATGAGCAAAAAAGACGATGAAATTGCCCGTTTGACGGCCGAGCTTGCAGAAGCCAAAGCTCGGGCTGCCGATGCGGAGGCTAAAGCGACACGCTTCGAAAAAGAGCTGAACGACGAGCGTGTCAAACGAGAAGAGCTTGAAGCAAAACTTTAGTCTCTCTTGCTCCGCATCCCTGAGATGGCGGACCTAGCCGTGCAGAGTATCGACATGCTGGAGAACCTGAAGCAGGATATTCCGCAGGCGGAATATGACGTGTGGACTCATACGCTTCAGGTAATGAGAGACGGGTTTATCCAGCTGACGAAAGAACGAGGCTACCAGCACCAGCGTCTGCAGAAGAAGGGCTCCGAGAAGATCGGACAGCCAGCCAAAGAGCTCAGCATTGAAGAGAAGATTACAAACGCCAAGAATGCTGTTGTTATCGCAGAAAGAGCGTTAAAACGAAAGACTAAACAACTGAATGACACCGTGGCCGTAGCGAAAACCGCAGCCAAAGCCAAGAGGGTTTTGCTAGCCGATGAAAAATCCGTCAAATTTGTCAGAATGAGAGTGCCTT
>CAVACW010000203.1:0-3148 GCA_963587345.1 uncultured Oscillospiraceae bacterium
ATGCCATGCATTCTGCTGAAATTTCAGAAGGGGGGTCAGGCTATGGGGAGCTTACGAAACATCCCTGTTCCGAGGGGGCTTTTACTTTTTTCAAGCGGCAATGCCAGGCATCACCATCCAAAGAACTCCTTCACAGTCCTCCACGCCACAGACTGCAGGTGCTTCGCGTCCGCCATCGCAAGCGGCCTCTCGCACGCCCCGTTGAATTCCGCCCCTTCGGGCGACTTGTGCATCAGCGTTGCGTAGAGCACCGCCGCCTCAAGGTAGGTGCCCGCTGCTGTAGGATGCCGGTTGTCCGCCACAGTCATCGTGAGGTCCGGCCGCTCCGCGAGCGACTTCGCAAACGCAAGCCCCACCGGAATCACCATGGCGTTGTTCTCATTGGCGACCTTCGTCGTTGCATCCGCCAACTGCTGCGTCATCTCCGGCCGCCCCTTGTAGGCCCACGTCATCATGAAGAGCGGCTCGGCCCCCGTCGCGCGAATGTCCTTCGAATGAATGGCGGCGTACTTCTTGAAGAACTTCGCCAGCTCCGGATGAATCGGCCCCTGGCTGTTGTCTTGGAGCACCACGGCGTCAAAGACCTTCCCGTCCTTGTACTGGTGGAAGACGAGCTTGTTGCTGCCGTCATTCTTCGTGGAGTAGCTGCGAAGGCCGTTGGGACGCAGGTAGCTCTTCACGTCATGCCAGTCGAGTCCGGCCCCGCCGATTGTCGCCATCGTGGATCCGAGCTTGTCGCCTTTGGACTTCACGATACCGGACAAAGCGCCATTCACGCCGCAGTTGTAGTACATGAAAGAGTTTCCTACGAGGAGAACGGTCTTGGGCGTCGCCTTGAGCGACGTCACCTTGGGCTTTACGGTGTAGTCCGCCGCCGAGGCGACGCCCATCGTGATCGCCAGCACAGTCGCTACCGCCGCGAGTTTCTTCATCATGATGAACCTCCGTTACTTGATGTCAGCAAGCCATGCCGTGAGATCGGCTTCAAACTTGTCGCCGTCCGGGAACTTCTCAGACTTGCCAATCTTCCAGCCATGGTTGCCCGTGGGATAGACGTGGAGCGACACCGGGCGATTGTTCTCGATCATCGCACGCGTGTAGAGCATGGAGCCCAGCGACCCCGCATATTCGTCCTGTGCGGACACCGCAAGGAAGGCGGGCGGCGTCACAAGCGACACATGCTTGTAGGCGGAGAAGCGCACGTCGTACCGCACCGAGCGGTCCTTGCCAATTAGATTGTTGCGACAGGAGCTCTTGGGCTGGCTCTCCTCCTGCATCATGGTGACGTTCGGATAGACGAGGATCGAAAAGTCAGGGCAGGCGTCTCCCGAGCAGGAGACGCTCGCCATCGCAGCGAGATGCCCGCCCGCGCTCATGCCCATGACGCCCACCTTGCGGAAGCGATATTTCGATGCGAGGCCCCGCACGATCTGCACTGCCTTGTTGGCGTCCGCAAGCGGCACTTCGGGATTTCCCTTCGGAAGCCGGTACTTCAAGGTGAAGACCGTCACGCCCTGCTTCAAAAGGTACGGGATGTAGCTCGTCGTGAGCGAATCCATCGAGAGGTTGCCGTAGCCGCCCCCGGGAATGAGAACGATCGCTTTGCCAGAATTCTTCTTCGGCACAGCGACTTCAAGCCGCCCTTCGGTGACATTGAAGATCGCGCCCTGCGCGTTCGTGTATTCGGCCTCCGTGATCGTGCTCTTGTTGGGCGCGCCCTCGGGCCAGAGCTTGATCACATCCGCCGCAGACGCCGAGAGTGTGGTGAGGGAAGCGGCAACAGCCGCTGCAAGAACAATTTTTCGCATGAAGGCTCTCCCAGCCCTTCGGCACTGAGAATCACGGAAGGGCATATGTCTTTGGTTATCGAATCAAGGGGCATCCGTCGCTGCACCCCAAGAGCACAGTGACCAAAACACCTTGAAAAAGAAGGAGGAATGAGCGCTCATGAACTTCTTTACCTAAGCCATTTTACTGAGGAGCCAAAAGGCCGGCTAGATGCATTTTTGCATAACCTATAATCAAATAATTATGAAAGAACGCGATCTTGTGGCGCTGGAGTCGCTGGCGCACTACGGCACCTTCATGAGCGCCGCCGAGCGCATGAAGGTGGCCCAGCCCTACCTCTCCAAATACGTCCGAGACATGGAGGAGCGCTACGGCGCCCCGCTCGTCAACCGGCAGACAAAGCCCTTGACGCTCACCGCCGTCGGTCGCGGGCTGCTCGAACGACTGCAGGAAATCAATGTGCTGGAACGGCGGGCGCTCGCCTACTGCCGTGACCAGGCGTCGCAGGAGGAAGGCACGATCCGCATCGCGTCCAACTCCGACCGGACGAACGCAGCGCTTGCGACCGTCATCGGACGTTTTGCGCAACGCCACCCGCACGTCATCATCGACCTTTCCCAAAACATGCCCGTGGAGCAGGTGCCAGCGGCTCTTCTGCAGGGCGCCGCGGACGTCGGCATGACGTTCGAATCCCTCCTGACGCCCGACTTGAACGGCTACGCGCTTTTCAAAGAACGCCTGCTGCTTGCCATCCCCAAGAGCGCGGCGCCCGAAGGCTGCGGTGCCGACTACAACGACGCGGGAGACTACCCGCTTCTCTCTGGCAGCGAACAGTTCCTTGAGCTGCTACCGCTTTTGACAAACTACAAGCACGAGGATCGCCGAGAGGTGCTGTCGCGCTTTGTCGGCGCGCCAATTCCGCTTTCTCCAGTGCGCTCCTACGCCGCCAACTACCGGCTCGCCATTGCCGCCGCCGGCGCCGGTTGCACCGTGATTCAGGAGCAGCTCGCCGGCAGCAGCCTCGCCCGAGCGCAGTGCCGGTTCTATTCGCTCGAAAACCTCTTTCCTCCCCGCACCCTCGTCATCGCGTGGTCAACGAAGGCGTACCTGTCAACCGCTGCCGAAAAGTTCTGCCGCGCCGTGCGGGACCATTACACGGCCCCAGCGACTTCAAAAACAGGCTGACACCAGAGAAAACCAAAAGCCGCCCTACCACGTGTAAATATTCCTCAAGCCACGGGCGGCAAGCAACACCAAGGAATCCGCCTCCGCCGACCAACCGCCCCGCTTCCGTACAATGGCCATCCCGTCCGTACTACCTTGGAGCCGCCATGGATCAGTCCTTGCTCGACGAAATGAT
>CAVACW010000204.1:0-3146 GCA_963587345.1 uncultured Oscillospiraceae bacterium
GGCCAAGGCCCGAGGCGTAGTCCTGATCCACGGACGTGCGGTCGGCGATCGTCTGCGCGAGCACAGAGTCCGCGCGGCGGGTCATGGCCTGCATGCCAGTGGAGGCGAGGGCGCCAAGGCCGTTGGTGGCGGAGACTTCAGATGTCAGCAGGTTGCCCGAGATAGACGCCGTGATGAACGGGTTGTCAGTGATAACAATTGGGGTGCCTTCCAATGTCACGGTATCCGACAGAATCGTTGTGCCACCCGTAGCGTTCATGACACCCAGTGTGCTGCCGTCGGTAAAGATGAGCTCTGAAGTGTTGCCCTCGTTGGAGAAAAGCTTGGAGCCAATGGCCGCCTGATCGATGATCAGCGCACCGTTTTCGCCGACTTTGACAGTGCCCTTGTTGGCGACCTTCGTGTCGTCGAGACCTTTGCCGATATTGATGCTGCCGTTGGTCAGATCAAGTGCTTGATTGGTGTAGACGAAAGCGGAGCGGTCGCCGATGCCGAGCTTCTCAATGGCGGCAGACGATGTGGCTTCTGTGGCGCCGATTGTAACCAGCGAACCGGTGCCGGCGATCACGTCGACCATGAGTTTGTTGCCCGCTACTTCATTGATGTCAAGGACGGCGTGGCCGTAGCGCGGATCGACGAAAATAATGCCACTCTCAAGCGCCAACGTTTTGATGGTCATCATTCCGCCTGTGCTGTCAGCACCGCCAACGCTGATATTGGCATGGCCTGTCGCTTTTGTGACAGTGAGCGAGCTGCTGTCGGTTACTGTGACTATTGCTTTGTCATCGCTACTTTCGCCGCCCTTGAGGTTTTCGACGTTAAGGGTGCTACTCTCAGTGACTTCGACGGTACCTTTCGTGGCTTCAATCGTGGAAACATTGGCCGTTTTACCGCTCGTGACCTCCAGCTTCGAATTGTCTCCGCTGATAGCGATCGTGCCTACGTTGGAGACTTTGGCTGACGAGCTGGTTTCTGTGCTGACGTCGCCAATGGTCATCGTCTTGCCGGCACTGACAGTAAAGGTAGTGTCGGCTGCTTGAACTTCAGGAAGGATGACGTTGCTATCGCTGATTTTGACGCTCTCAGCTCCACGGAGATCCACCGTTGCGTTTACTAGAGCCAGCGTACCTGCTTTGCTGGCATCCAGCATGCTGTTGAAGAGATCAAACTTGTACTGACCTGAATCTGTGAGAATTAGCGTGCTTCCTGCTCCCTCGTTAGAGAAGGAAAAACCAGGCTTCAGGGTAACTTCAGTGTCTTTCTCACTCTCCAGAGAGGCGTCTGTCGTGGTGTCCTTCTTGTAAAAAACAGTTCCCACAGTGGTGGTCAGGGTGCCGCCGCTTTCGACAGTAAGCGTCTGTTGATTCTCGTTATCATCCTTGATGAGAGTAAAGCCGCTGGCCGTGAGCGAGCCTTTGCCCGAGACAACCACATTCCCGCCGAAGAAGCCAGTCGCCTCTGTGAGCGTTGTGGTGCCGCCGGTGATGTTAGCTGTTCCTGTGAAGTCGGAGACTATGCCGCTGGTGTTGAAATCGCCATTGATATTCAAGGTTCCTTCGCCGACAATGGCAAAGTCCGCAATGATGTTTGTCGAGCCGTTCAAAGTGGTTTCGGCGGAGTCGAGACTCCAAATGCCAAACGAGCCTTCCTCGATGCCTGACGCTCTGATGGTGGTGTTGCCATTGAGGGTAACGATGGATGCATCGTTGTAAATGCCTATAGCCTTACTATTGCTTGCTGTAGCTGTGATGGTTGACGTGCCAGAATTATCTTGATTGCCGATGGTGATATTAGCCCCGGTAGAACATCTGAATTCTTTTCCTGTTTTCGAATCATATCCGTTTGGAGAAGCCCAAACTCCGAAGGCATTGATAGAGTTGCTGTCAGCGTAGTGAGAAGTGGCGGTGATATTGCTATCACCAACCGTTACTTTTGCAAGGTCACCATCGGCACTGATGCCGAAAGCTTGTCCATTAGATGTGGAGTCGATGGTGGTCTTGCCGGCAACTAAAGCACCGCCGGTATCGGGGGATTTGGAACCCTTGACTGAGTTAGCGTCGTTGTAGATGCCGTATGCCGTGCCGTTCACGCCTTCAGCTGAAGAGGTGATCTTCAACGTGTCGAATTGGGCGTTGCCAGCGTAATCTCCGTGGTTTTGGACTGCAGCGCCAAAGGCACCTGCCTCTTTGCCTTTGGTTGACGCTATCAGTGTGGTTTCGCCTGTGAAAGCAAGCGTGGCTGCGTATTGGGATTGTGCGGCGAAAGCGTGGCCAGACGTTGATGTGGCAGTGACGGTGTTCGTCGTCCCATTGACGTAAGCGTTGCCACCAGACGGACCTACGCCATAAGCCTCGCCAGAGGTAGAGGTAACCGTGATGGTGTTGTTCTTGCCATTCAAGATGACGCCTGTCGCCGGTGTTATGTCGCCTTCAGAATTGATGCCAAGCACGTAATCACTATTACCTTTGATGTCAATGATTGCGTCACCGTTAAAGGTAACTGTGGATTTGTTAGCGTAAACGCCCTCAGAGTATTTGGCCGTTGCGGTTGAGTTATTAACGTTGACTATGACTTTTTCGCCCTGGAGGACTAAGTTAGAGCTATCTAGTCCGCGAACGCCATAAGCAGTTCCGCCGGATGATGTGGCGGTTACTTCTACCTGACTTCCCTTGATGGTCACAGAGAGCCCTTCTGTGGAAACACCGGTGGCCGCACCATTTTCGGTGTCGGCTGAAAAGGGGGCGGGGTTGCCGTCTGTCCCAAGCTCTAGAGGTCCAGTAGCAGTTGTTTTGGATACTGAATAGCCTATAGCGTCATTGTTTCCTGTCGCCTTGTGGCTCCAGGCATCATCTGAGGCGGTGCAGACTAAAGAGGTGAGAGCAAGAGCAGTGCCAGTCACAATGGTGCGTACACCCTTTTTCTGAACTGAGGAAGTAATTTCGTTAGCAACCATCAGAGCGCCGCGCGCCTTGTTGAACACTATTTTGAATGTTTTATTCATAGTGAATTCCTCTGACTAAATCAACGAATGGCAAACAGTAACTGGCCGAAAGTGAAGTCATTTTCGGCTTGTATATCAATACGTATCTAACATACCCGATACTCATATCACCGACGACCAGAGGCAACCGCCGTTCCGGAATAAC
>CAVACW010000205.1:0-3142 GCA_963587345.1 uncultured Oscillospiraceae bacterium
GTCTGGGACGATGCTGCGCGCATCCGCGCCCGCTCCATGGCCTTCCAGTACGATGCCGCCTGGCTTCGCGCGGGATTCGCACTGGGGGCTGACCTGCCGCTTGTGCCAGCGGTTCAGTACCTGCCTGACGCGTTCGGCGCCCCGGGGCGTCGCCGGCAGCTTTACGAGCGCTCGTCCCTTTTTGGCTTTCTGGCGGACACGGCGCCCGGCTTGTGGTGGTCGGACTGGACTCAGGCGGCGCGAATAAATCGCCTGGATCATCCGTTGATGGCCTCCCTGCCCGGCCCAGGGCAGCTCTGGGCGTCGATGGGTTCGAATTTCAAGCGATTTTCTGCCCTGACGCTGCCCGCTGTGCCTTCATATCAAACGGAATCGGGAATTGATTATTTTGAGAAAAAGCGCTTTGCGTCGCTCGTCGATTCACTGCAGCGGCTACGGGAGGCGCCGGACTCGCTGCGAAAGTCAGATCTCCTCGCGCTGGTTCCCGTCCTTTCCGACTTGGGCGGCGTCTCGGTAAAGGCGCTCGTGACGGGCAAGCTCTCCCCATCCGGCGCCCCCACGGACTGGGTGCTTCGCCCAGCGGATCTCGCTTCAGGACTCAACAGCGCCCGCTGGCAGGCGATCGGCATGAAGCTCGCGTCGCTGTGCGGACTAAGTACGGTCGAAAGCGGCTTCATTGAAAATACTTTCGGCGGCGCCTATGTGGAAAAACGCTTCGATAGAGATGCCCAGGGCCGGCCGCTTTTTTGCCTCTCGGCGGCCACGCTGGCGGCGCGGCGCAAGCGCCCCGGGCAGCCCGCCGTGCTGCCCGGCTGGGCCGATGCGGCGGACATATTGAACCGCAGCGGCGCCTCGCCCCTTCTCGACCTGAAGGAACTTTTCCGCCGCCTGCTCTTTGACACCCTCGTCATGAACCGTCACGACGCTTTGTCGGACCTGTGGTTCTATCGGACGGACGCGGGGTGGAAGCTCGCCCCTCTCACGGGCGTGCGACTGCTTCCGCCAGAACAGCGAGCGCGCCTCCTTTCCACGCCGATTCTGCGCAACGACACGGCCGCCGATCCTGAACTGGCGCTTGAAGCCTCTCGCTACTTTGGGGTGTCGGTGAAGGACGCCAAGGAAATGTTGCTGGACATGCAACGGATGGTGTCGGACTGGCGCAAGGTGGCGACGGACTTCAAGGCCGGCCGGCAGGAGCTCGAAGCGGCGGCGGGGACGTTCTGGTCGGAGTGCCAAAACTAAAGTACCTTCGAATATTCCAACATCGAAAATACTTTAAACCTCTGCCGCTTCTTTCTTCGCCCCGTCGTCTGCCAGATCATGGGGCATTTCAGCTCGCAAAAGTATTTTCTAAGACGATATTTGATGATCTACTGGTTATTCCGGCAGACTGCGCAACCCTGCCAATTGGGCGCCGCGGAAGACGACCGCAAATGCCTTCAATGGCCGGTTCGCCGGAACAGCAAGGGCCGGGCGGTACTTCCGAACTTGCGCTTCGGCTTCGTCCAAGGCTTTTTCAACGAGCGCCTCTCTCGCCGCTCCCTTTTTGAGGTATTTGAGTTCCAGCAAATAATAGGGCGAGTCTGCGGAAGACCAGACGGGACTCAAGAAGACGTCCGCATGCCCCAGGCCAAGCGCCTCTTTTTCCGTTTGAGATTGGTAATCCGTCGTCAAATTGACCGCCATGTGAATGGCCGTCTGAATATTGCTTTCGTCAAAATGGGCGTACGTGTGCAGTCCCATGCCTTGCGTCAAGTAATTCTCAACCACCTTGAGCAACGGCTGCAGTTCGCCCTGATGGAGTTTCTTCAAGGCATCCCGCGTTTCGTCGGCATTCAAGGAACTGGGGAAGTTTTCGATCTGCTTGAAGTAGTAAGTGAAAAACTGTCCCAAAACGGCCTTGTTCGGACAGACCAGCAAGGAGCTCGAGCCCCGTTCCGTCGTCAGATAGCCGAGGTAGTACAGACATTTCAGGATGTCGTCGTTGTCAAAGGTCTTTTTGCTGTTGAGGTTTAATGTGCCGGCAAAATTTCCGATGGTGACGCTTTTTCCGTCAATGATCTTCCGCACCGTTTCCTTTGTGAAATCTTCACTCCCGATGTTGAGAATGCTGGTTACTTTGGAAAGATCCGAATCCACCGCCGGGTCCCACAGGTTGAGTGGTTCTCTATGGTTTTCCCTTAGGTAGTCCAGATAATAAAGACACATGGACGAATTAAAAACCGACGTGTCTACTTCCTGGCTGAACCGGTACCCGTTGTAATAGTCTCTCATGCGGCTGAGGATTTCGTCCTCGGACATGCCGCATTGCTCGCAGTCAATCGATTTTCTAATCAGCTCTCGAAGCTCGGCTTCGGTAAAGCCAAAAAGGTCGGCAAACGCCTTGCGATTGGATATGTCGGTGGCAATGGAAAAACCGGACGTCAGCGAGTCCAGCGATATTTTCGTCACGCCGGTGATAAACACTTTGGCGACGATATTGTCGTCTTCGGCCGCCGTTTTGAGCCGAGTATAAAAATTCTTGATGAGACCGTCCGTTCGAGTGATTTCCCGGAATTTCTCGGGATCATCCGCGAGCACATTGTTGGCCGTTTGATCGTATTCGTCGATGGTGACATAAATGCGTCCGCGCATTTCGCGCGGCAGCAAGTTGAAGAAATGCGACAGGTACAGCGCCGGCGAAAGATCCGCTTCCTTTAACAGCTCTTCGCCGCCAGGCAAAGGATACTTCGTCAGAAAGTTGGTGAAGCTGTTTCTCAGGCTGCCGACGAAATCCTTTTCGAGATGCTCAGCAGACAGGCCGGCGAAATTGAAGTGCAGAACATAATAGGCGCCCTGCTCCGGCGTCTTGTGACTGGCAATGTAGGTCCCGGCAAAGTTCTTGTCGAAATTCTCTGCCTCCGCCTTGTCGTAATAGCAGTCAAGCATGGACGTGAACAGCGTCTTGCCGAAGCGCCGAGGGCGCACGATGAACGGATACAGAATTCTCGACAGCTCCAGCCGCTCAATGAACTTCGTCTTGTCAACGTAAAGGTAATAACCCGATGCCTTGAGCTTTTGGTAATTGCCTACGCCGTAGGGAAATGCTTGAGAAATATCGGACATTATGTTTCCGCCACCAAGAAGCCGCAGCGCCTAGGAC
>CAVACW010000206.1:0-3139 GCA_963587345.1 uncultured Oscillospiraceae bacterium
GATGGCATTAAAGCCCTTCGATTCGAAGCTGACATCGTAGATGTCGTAGATGCCACCCCAGTTGTCCTTGGTGGTGATGGACTGATTCTGGATGCTTTCGAGCTCATCCGGCGTGTTGACAGAAATGTTCGCCTGAGCAGAGCCCAGCGTAGCCGCGACGAGGGCGGCGGCGACGGTAAGGCGCAGGGCCGCAGAGCGCGGCTTGCGGGAAGATGTAGGCATAAGGATTTCTCCGAGAAAATGATGCCGCTTCTGCCTGAAGCGGCAGACGTCTCGGATAGCCTAGAAGGGGGAAGCGCTCAAACCGCCCGACTTTTTAGCGGTTTTCGCGATAGCGGAGGGGGCGTTCGACTGCACCCCTCCCTTGGCTACGGTCCTCAAGCCTTGGAGCGAAGGCTCAATCGGAAAGCATCGGCAGAGCTTCTGCCTTGACGACGCAGAGCTTCTTGCAGAACGAAACACCAAAGCCGAAGCACTGAGCGCATTGATAGCCGTCAAACGCTTGAGCGTAACGCCGGATTTTTATCTGCTCCAAGGCGTCCTGAGCCGCCTGCGGCATTTCTTCGGGTTTGGCGCAGCGCTTGACCTCAATGACGACGCCGACGTCAAGATCTTCCGACGTAAACACCAGATCGGCAAAGCCGGCGCCCGCCTCCGTGTTGGAATGCAGGTTGGCGGCTTTGTCGCCGGCGCAGATGAGCATGGCCAGCAGAAAGCCGTGGTAATAGTTTTCCTGCGGCGCCTTGGTGGCTTCGTCTCGCACGGAGACATAGCGTCTCAAGAGCGGCATCAGAATCTTGCGCACAGCGTCGGCGTCGCCCGACAAGAAAGCGGCGGCCAGAGCTTCGCCATGCTGGGCGTACTGTTTATTGGCTTTTGAGTAGAGCGAGCGCACCTTATTTTCAAAGGTCAGCCGGATTTCTTCATTCGGAATCTTCACCCGGTAGAAATTGACGCCCGGCAATCGCTCTACGACGGTCAGGTACCCAGTGAACAAGAGCAGCGTCCAGAAATCATCCGAGTTGTGACCGGCGAAATCGCTGTAGGTCAGCTTGTCGTTGATGGTGAGGTCGATGGTGTTGCCATCGACCAAGGTTTGCATTCGGGTTGCGTCTTCCGTCGTCAAGAATCCCAGAAATTCCGCGATGGCGTCGTTGCTGCCCGTGCCTTCCCAATAATTCTCCGGCTGATACTGCAACGGCTTAGTGCTGTGGATTGCCTGATTGCAGAAATTGATGACGTCCCAAGGGCAGTAGATTTCTTCGCCGGCAAACCGATACCCGTCGTACCACTGCTTGACATCGGCAAATCGCGAAGCCAGACCGTAGTACTCCAATAGGGATTGGGTTTCCCCCGTCGTGAAGCCAATGGCTTGATTCAATGTGCGGTCTTCCGAACAGACTGTATTGATGCCGGGATTGTTGAGGCCGGTGAAGATGCTCTCCTTGCTCACGCGAAGGCATCCGGTGAGCACCGCCTTGAAGAGGAAGTCGTCCGTTGTCGGCGATGGCTTCAGCGCTTCACACAGAAAATTGCGGATCACGATGACCATCTCATCGTAGTAGCCATGAGCGGCCGCTTTAGCCAACGGCACGTCGTACTCGTCGATGAGAATGATCACCTTCCGGCCATAGTGAGCAGCCACCATGGTCGAGAGCTCCTTCAAGAAAGATTCTGCCATGTCCTGATTGTTCGGATTGCGCAGATAGTCCGGGTCACGGTAGCGAGCCAGCAATGTTTTCTGCCTCTGCGTGAGCTTGGGGCTCTCCAAGAGGAAGGCATATTGGTCGGCGAGCGCGCTCAATCGGTTGGCAAAGGCTTTGTACGCCGTTTCAAAGGATATTCCTGCGACGTCCTTGAACGTCAGGCCGATGACCGGGTGCTGTCCCATCCAATGGTCGCAGAAAGCCTTGTCCTCAAGGATCTTGAGTCCCGCAAAAAGCCGGGTATTGGCGTCGCTGTTGCCAGGGTTGGCCGGATCGATTTCCAGAAAGCGCTGCAACGTGTCCATGAAAAGCGTCTTCCCGAAACGTCTCGGGCGCGTCATGAGCAACACCTGAGCGTCATATTCCATTACCGCCTTGATGAAAGGCGTCTTGTCAACGTAGTAGTTGTTGGCTGACCGCAAGTCGGCGAAGGACTGCTGGCCCAAGGGAAGGGATTTCATGGTGCGCCCCGGAATCGAGAGATTGGAATCATTTTAGGGCACTTAAGGGGGTGGGGCCTATCTTGCCGCCGGCTCGACGAAAGGCGTACTACGACGTGCCGATTGACGCGGTGCAGAAGATTGGCGATGCTTCCTCTTCCTTTCCTCTCGTACATGCCCCATGACCGAACCCAACGATTCTGCCAAACCGTTGCCCGAGAACGCCTCGCCGCTATCCCAGTGGCTCTGGCGGGAGCGCACCAAGCGCAAGCTGACGCGGGAACAAGCCTCAGCGTTTGTTGGCTTGGGCATTTCTTCTTTCGCAAGCTATGAGCGCGGCGCCCGTACGCCGACGGAACAAATGTTGCAGAAGCTCGCCGCGGCTTTTGGCGAACCGCCTGACGAGGTCACTGCTTGGTACGAGGAGCGGCTCAAGTCGCCGGTGCTTCCAAAGAAGTTCTTCCTGCCGCCGGAGAATGCCACGCCGTTGCAGAACTGGCTCTTCACGGAGCGGGAGAAGCGGCAGAAGACGAAGGAAGAGATGGGCCGCGCCTGCGGGCTTGCCTACAACATGTACGGCAGCTACGAGGCCGGGAAGTGCTTACCGGGGAACGATGCCATGGACAAGATTAGCGCTTGCCTTGGCCTCGTTCCTCCGTTGGTTCGGGACTGGCTCGCGGAACAAAGAAAGGCCATCAGTCATTCGCGCGTTCGCAAGCGAGAGCACTTGGCGAAAACGCCGCTCTCCGAGTGGGTGATTGCCGAACGGCTCAAGCGCCGCATGACGCAGCAGGAGCTGGCGGAGGCTATGGGCTTCAGGCCAATGGGCTTGAAGGAGCTGGAAATGGCCCTGAAACTCCCCAAAAGGCAGCGGTTGCAGAAGATCATTGACTACTTCGCTGACAGCTCCCGACGACTAAAGTCGCGGGGTTCCAAACTACTCCTGAGCTTCTTCGACCACCTTATCTCCGTCCAAATGAGCGGAAGAGTCTG
>CAVACW010000207.1:0-3110 GCA_963587345.1 uncultured Oscillospiraceae bacterium
TGGCTAAGGCTGGCCTTTAAAAGAAAAACGGAAAAAGCGGCCGTTTCGCTAAAGGAAGCGGGCCGCCGTACAAAAAGGTTCGTTATTTTATCAGACGGGCGCGGCGGTGATGAAGATGCGGCGCTGGCCCTGCGGCCCCCGAAGCGCGAGGTGATTGGCTTCGTCGTGCTTTGCGGTGCTCTCGGGGATCGCCTCCTGGGGCGCCTGCCCCGTGCGGGTGCGGTAGTGGCGCGAGGAGCCCATCATGTTCCAGCCCACGCGTCGGCCGCGGCTCGCGATTCGCTTTTCAAGGCAGTCCGCGCACTGCGTGGGTTCGTCGTTGATGCACGGCTTGTTGTCGTAGAGCTGGTAGCCCGACCGAAAGCGCTGAGGCGACAAGTTCGGCATCACGACGTTGGCGCCGTATTCGATCCCGATTTCGCGGCCGTCATCGCGGATCGCCTGCAAGGCGGTGGCGGCGGCGATGTTGACGTCGCCCAGCACGAGGCGCACCACGGCGATCATGTTGAGGGAAAGCTGCATCAGGCGCCGGGGCTCCATCTGTCCCAATTCCTTCAAGTCGCCTCCCTGGCTCATGAGGTAGGGGCCCATGCCGATCATGTCAACGTCGAGCTTTTGGAAAAGCCGGATGTCGCGGCAGAGATCTTCCAAGGTCTGCCCCGGAATGCCGATCATGACGCCGGTGCCGAGCTGATAGCCGCATTCCTTCAACCACTCAAAGCACTGGAAGCGGTGCGCGAGGTTCTTCTGGTTCTTGCCCGGGGCGGTGTGCAAGAGCGCAAAGAGCTTTTCGTTGGAGCTTTCAAAGCGGGAGAGGTAGCGCAGGTTGCGGCGGTTGCCCGAAGCTTCCGCCCACGCTTCGTACGTTTCCTTTTCCTGGTCGCCCAAGGAGAGTGTGATGCCGACGCCGTCGGGAAGGTCTTTAGAGACGGTTTCGGCGTGGATGCGCTTCAAACACGTCGTTACGAAGTCGATGAACTTCTTGTCGCGACGCTCGCCCGCCTGCAGGCACACCGAGCCGTAGCCGTGCTGCGCGGCCCACACGGCCTGCTCCACGATTTCGTCCTCGGTCATCTCGTAGCGCACCACGGCGTGGTTGTCCTTGCGGATGCCGCAGTAGCGGCAGTTGGCGGTGCAGATGTTGGATAGCTCGATGAGGCCGCGGTAGAAGACGCGGTCGCCCATCAGCTGGGTGGTCTTCTGGAAGGCGGCGCGCTTTAGCGCCAGGCAGTCTTCGGGGGCGGTAAGGCCCAGAAGGCGCACGATGTCGGCGTCTGAAAAGTCAGTCTGGGCGAGAAGTTCGTTTAGGGGCTTCGTCATGGGGCCTGCCGCACCTACGGACGGGCGGCTTTGTAAATTTGCTCGGGCGGCATTGTACCTGTGCAAGCGCGCGGAAAGACGGGGCGGGACGGCGTGGCGCGGCAGATACAATCACCGCACTGCTTCGGTGTTAGTGTGCCCGAAAGGTGCGGTCTTTTGTAAGAAAGACATAGAATGTAAGCAAGCAGTATGCGTTAGGTCGTCGGTTCACTCGGGTTTGCTGCAAAGGCATGCGATGAGTGAGAAGACGGTAGAGACGGTAGGTGGTTCGGTTTTAGACCAAAATAACAAAGGAATAATCATGCGTGAAGTTGATGAAAGTAGCTCCTCGTTGAATAAAGCTTTTGAAAAGTTGAACTTGCCGAAGCAAAATTTCGATGACAATAAAATCGATACTGAGAAGAAAAATGACAGTCTCGATAATCTCAATATCGATAATGAACGTCGGTTGCTTGACGTTGAGTTGAGAAAAGGAGTTAAGGAATCTGGAACGCTTGAAAAGGCGGGAAAGCGGGCGAAGAAGGGGAATGAGCTGTATTATACTGAAGAATCTTTAAAAATATTGGCCGACGATCAGTGGTTTTCGAATAGCAAATATTTTAATGTAATTAAAGAAATATTTAGTGGAAAGCGGTATTGGCCTGGGGAGGATGCGATTGTTGAAGAGCCGCTGTATGAAAAAAAAGGGTTTAAGCAGGCGTTTGTATTGGCGCTGAAAATGAAGGCTGCGCAGTATTTGCTTGGCACTATGAAGGAAAACGACGCCATGCTCAAAAACCCTGCTTTGAAGGCGAAGTTGGATGACTGCATTAAGACGGAAGGGCTGGATCAGTTTCAGGTTAAGAAGGGTCCTCGGAAGGTTGCCAAGGGAAAAATCGAAGTAAATAATAACGTCATCGGGGCGAATAAAGTAGACAAGAAAGTAGCCAAAGCAAATAAAGTAGCCAAGGCAAAAGATGCCGTTAAGGCCGATGTCGAAAATTTAGCGCAGGAGGCGCAGAAGGGAGGCGGGGACATACGCAGGAACAAGGCTGTATTTGTCCAGGCATGCAAACAATTTGAGCGAATAATTTTGGAGGGTAGATTTGATTTGGTCCAAAAAGTAGCGGACACCTTGAAGACTTATGCGAAGAAAGTCAACGTTTCGTTGGAAGGCGTGCCGTTTTTGGGCGATGAAGAGCAGTTGGGCGACAAAGTTGTGCGAAGCAAGCTGAGCTCAGCTATCGATGTTGATGCGCTAAAGTCGGTTGGTACGTATGTCGGTGATTGCTCTCGCTCAGTTGAAGCTATCGAAAAATCGATTGCTGATATACAAGCAAGAATTGAAGAAGTAAAAAGTAAACCGGAATCAGTGTTTACTGACCAGATTGCAAATGACAAGCCTGGGCGGATATTGAAGCAATATTTGGCACCTGTTGTCATGGCGGCCAGATTGTCTTACTTGGCAGCGGAAAAGGAGGCGCTTGCCTGCGTTAAACAGGCTAATGAAATAAGTGGAAAAATAGAAGCGCTTGTTGAAAAGATTAAATCAAATAATAAGGACGCTGCGGCCAGTTTGGATGAAATAAAGCGTCTGCTTTATCAGTCTAATGATTATCGAGTGTCGTGTCAGACTGTGGTTAATCCCAAGGCATTTGATGGGGTTTTGGAACTGGCTTATGGTTTTTTGAAATCGACAGATGTTGATATTGTGAGGCTGACTGATGAACAGTTTGAAACTTTGTCAGCATCGCTCGCTAAGTCTTTGATGTCGGCTAGTGAGGCAAATGTTACACGATTTAATACAGAAC
>CAVACW010000208.1:0-3060 GCA_963587345.1 uncultured Oscillospiraceae bacterium
GTTCAAAAGCGCCGAAAGCATCGCGGGCGTCTGCGCTGCGTCGTCATCAATCGCCTGCTTGCCCATGAGAACGAGATCGGGGTTCTCGCGACGGCAGACGGCCGCGAGAATCTCCGCCGCGGCCGCGGGATCAATCACGGCGTCGGTCGTGACGTGGATTGCGCGGTCTGCGCCCATCGCCATCGCCACGCGCAGCGTGTCAACGGTCTTCGCGCCGCCAATTGACACGACGACGACTTCGTCCGCCACCCCCGCCTCCTTGAAGCGCACAGCCTGCTCGACCGCGATTTCATCAAAGGGGTTCATGGACATCTTGGCGGCGGCCGTGTCGGGCCCCGTATGGTCAGCAAGCGCATGCACCTTGACGTTGTAGTCGACGACGCGCTTCACGGTAACAAGAATCTTCATACCCATTTTCCGCAGAAGACGCCGGCCCCAAAAAGAGCCGGCGTCAGTTTTTAAAAGTGCCGCGCAGGCGGCGCCAGGCCGCCCGCAAAGTGTCTGCCATTATAAGAAAGGCGTCCCGGATTTCAGGACGCCATTTCTCAATTTGAGTTCGCCATGCGGCCCGTCTGCTGCTACGAAAGGACAGGCGCTCCCGCCTCAGCAGGCGTCCCCTCGTTTCTCACGGCGATGTGCCAGAGAAGAAGGACGGCCGCCGCTGCCACGGCAAGGTAGAGAAGATAGCCGCCGTAGGTGGCCAGCATCGCTTCCGGCGGCGTCCCGCGAACGGCGAAGTCACGCCAGAAGCGATACTGCCACGTGAGCGGAAAGGCGTAGCTCACGCCGTAGGCCCAGTCAGGCAAATAGCCCGTCGCCATGGCATAGCCCCCCATGATGAAGCCCGGCGGCACGAGAAAGATCATGCGGCTCGCGCCCGCGCCAGGGTTGGGCGCCCCCCAGGCCATGACGAGCGCAAGCCACGAAAATCCAAGTCCCGTCATGAAGAGGCTCGGCAGGTAGGCAAAGTAGTTGCCGGCAAAGCGGAGCTGGCCGAAGACCGTGAGAAGCGCCGTCACGAGCGTGATGCCGGTGGCGTAGCAGAAAGCGTAGGGGATGCCGCGCGCAAGAAGCGCCGCGGGACTTCTCGCCAAAACGGAGCGCCCCCAGACATTCAATGCCCGCAGTCTTCCCGGCACCATGAGCACGGTGAGGCCGAAAAAGAGCGAGGAGAAGAAATACACAAAGCCGATCGTGAGACCGTTCGTCGCCGTGCTCGTCGGGTTGAAGAGCTCGCGCGAAGACATCTTCATCGGGCTCATCGCCGCCTCCGTCCCCTGCTCCCCCAAGCCCAGCGCAGACACCTTCACCGCGCCGATCTCGGCGCCCTCCTGCGGAATATAGGCGTTGAGCTCCGACATGATCTGCGCGTTCTGCGCGGAGTTCGAGTAGTCAGCGAGATACCCGAGCGTCACGGACTCGCGCCCTGTCTTCACCGCCTTTTCGAGCCCCTTCGGGATGTAGAGAACGCCCAGGTTGAAGTCATGCTGCGTGAGTTGCTCCGCATCCGTCGGCGCATGGAGCACGGTCGCCACCCGAATATAGGGGCTCGTGTTGATGCGCTCAATGAGCTCGGTGGAGTAGCGGGAGGCGTCGAGGTCAATCACCGCAATCGGCGCCTCAAAGATCGCCGTGTGGCGAAAGACGAGCGAAAAGATGAGCGCCACGACAGCCGCCACCATCACCGCCGTCTTGTGGTACGGCACGAACTTGCCGCTCCCCATCGCATAGAGCTCTTCGAGAATGCTCGCCCAGCACTCCCGGATCATTTCGTCACCTCCATCGTCATGCCCGTGAGGAAGGCGTCGTCGCGGTCCGTGTAAATGCGCACCTGAAAGCTCGTGAGATCCGCCTGGCCGCGCTCGCGGGTGCTGCGCAAGTCCGCAAAGCTCGACGTGACGGTGGCAAAGCGCACCGTGCCCTGAATGTCCTTGCCAATTGCCGGCGCATGCGCCGTGACGCGCGTCCCCGCCGGGTAGTCGTGCGCCATCGATTCATTCACGTAGATGTCAAAGTAGCGCCGGTCGCTTTCCAAAAGCACCGCGGGCGCCCCCGCCGTGATCATTTCCCCATTTTCGTAGAGGATTTTGAGAATCTTCCCGTCTTCAGGCGCCCGCAGCGTGAGGCGCTCGCGCTCGACTTCAAGTTCATCAAGCCTCACCTCGGACTGCGCAAGCGACGCTGCAAGGGCGTCGATGTTGTGCAGTCGGTTTGCCACCGCCTCCCGAGCGTTGCTCACGGACAAAAGGGGCATCCCTTGCGCCGTTCCCTTCGCTTCCAAGACTTCAAGCGACGCCTCATCGGCGCCAATCGTGGCGGAAGCGAGCTGCCGCTCCGTCTGGCGAAGGGCCGAGCGGGCGTTCGTCAAGGTGCTCACGGCACTGTCGTAGACCGAGCGAGAGACGCTTCCCGTCTTGATGAGGGTGCTCGCGCGATCGTATTCTTTTTGCGCGAGCTTCAAAGTGGCGCGAGCGGCCTTGAGCCTTGCCTCGATTTCCTCGATGCTGCGCCAGGCGGCGGCTTCCGTGAGATCCGCCTCCCGTGACGCCGTCTCGACTGAAGCTTTTTCCAACGCAAGCTGCGCTCGCTGCGTCTCCACCACCGCCTTTTGCTTGGCGATCGCGAGCGCGTTGTCCGTGGGATCAAGCTGCATCAGCACGTCCCCCTTCTTCACGCGCTGCGATTCGATAATGTCGCGCGCGACGATCTTCCCGCCCACGTTCTGGAAGGCGACGTTCACTTCATCGGCGGTGAGGATGCCCGCCTTGATGCTCTGCGCCACGCTCACCGCGTCGTTTCGAGAGCCGAAGTAAATGAGGGAGCTTGCCGCTGCCAGAACGACGGCAAAGACTCCGACCGTCCGCAGCATGCCGCGGAGATTTCCGTTGACCGATTGATTGGACATTTTGTTAGTCGGCTAATTGTATGAATCAAATGAACCGGACCTCGCGGTCCGGCGGCAGAACGGACTAGCCGTTCTGAAGTTTCTTCAAAAATCCGATGAGCTTTTCGCGCTCCTCGCCCGAAACAAGCGCCGAAAAGCGCCGCACTCGCTCCAAG
>CAVACW010000209.1:0-3045 GCA_963587345.1 uncultured Oscillospiraceae bacterium
ATGCGGCCGAAGCCGCGGCGAAATACGGCTGCAGCGAGCACTCCGTAAAGCGCTGGATCGCGCAATGCCAGCCCACGGACGCCTAGAAGCCCGCCAAGGCGAGCAAGGGTTTTGAAGGCAGTTTCCGAGGAGTGCGTCGGCGCCAGTGATGGAAAGCAAAACGCCCTTCCTATAGGTCGACGGTTTCCATAGCCCGCCGCATAGCTGAGGCGCCACGCTTGTCGTACTTGGCTGTGGTGGCTATGTTGGAATGGCCCATCAAATTACGGATGGTAGCGATATCCACACCGTTGTTGAAAAGACCCGTTGCAAACGTGCGGCGGCAGTCGTGGCAACTCAGCTCTTCGATGCTCGGCAATCTGGCCTTCACGCTCTCCTTGTGTTCGTTCATGATGCGCCAAACAGTGCCGGGATCGAGGGGCTTCGACGTGACGATGCTCTTGCAGTGGCAGGTGAAGCGGCAGAATAGGTAATTGGCGTCCTCAGCTTCTGGCGATTTCTCCTTCACAGGCAGTGCGGCCCGCTGTTTCATCCAGTCTTCTATGGCTTTCTGCACGTTGGGCGTGAGGTAAACGATGCGCTCTTTCCTGCCTTTGCCGAGAAGCTTGATTTCGCTTGCCTCAAGGTCGATGTTTTTCATCTGTATATGCGTTACCTCGGCGCGGCGAATGCCGTTGCCGAGCATCAACATGAAGATTGCCTTGTCGCGAGTATGTTGCGGGCTGTCGGCTTGGCAGGATTCCAAAAGGGCTTTCGTTTCCGCCTTGCTCAGGGCTCGGCCTTCTGGAATGAGGTAGTTCCGCAGGGCCTTGAACGACTGAATCCGCATCAGCTCGTGATCCGAAACTTGGCCCAGCTCCCAGGCTTTGTGGAACACGGCCTTGATGGCGTAGATGTAGGTGTTGATGGTGGAGGGGGTGAGGCCGACCTTTTCCTTCTGATGGTGTGCTGACGGGCCGTCGTAGGTCTTCAGGTGTTCGATGAAGTCAGAGACATGTTCGTAGCGCATCAGGTGCCAGTCACAGTGCTCGGCGTTCTCGTATCCGAACCACTGCGCGATCCGGTTGAGGCGGGCGCGAATGGCGCGGCGGGACATGTCTGTTCCAAGTGACTCCAGATATTCGGCGGCGGCATTACGCGAGCTGACAAATTCCGTCCGAACTTTTGTTGAAAGCGCCCGTTCGTACACTGCGCTCGTATCTGCTATCACGTTGCTCATGTCAATATCTATTGTCTATCGTGCACTGTAGATAAGCGATAAAACCTATACTTTTATCGCCTTTTGGTTTTGGACGTTTCAAAACCCTGATTTGATCGTTGTGCGGGAGACGAGGCGGGACGGCAGGAAAGCCGTTTTTGCAGACGCATCTGGACGCTCTCTTTATGTGACGCACTCGTTCCGTTGCATTCTTCTCGATTTAAAACGATCAAAAACGTCGGGACTGATTTGTTAACTACTCTTTCTCAAACGAGAAAACCACTGCTATCTGAATAAAAAATCACTCGGCTGCCGTTAATTTCTCGTAGGCATCGAGGTCTACTCGCTCCTCCATCGTCTTGTAGAAGGCTTCTTTGTCCAAGAAGCCCCAGTAGACGATCGAGACGCCGAAGTTCTTTGACTTCGAGAGGCGGATGCCGAACAGGTTTTGAATGGCCGTCAGTTGGCGCGAGATTGTGGCGTCCGTAATTTTGGTGGCAGGTTCTTCGGCGTCGGGCTGAGACTGAGTGTTTCGGAACCAGACTACAAACTTCGACAGCTCGGTGCGCTTCGCGCTGCCTCTCTTGCCGAGAAAGTAGAGCATGGCGAAGATTTCCCGAAGAGCTGTCGAAGACTTAGGTCCGAGCATTTTTGTGTTTGGTGCCGATGGCAATGAGGGTGACTTGGTTCGGATCAACCTCTACGGTCTTTCCGTCGCCTGAAAGGATAACGGAAATTTTGCCCTCGGGCGGGATCACATTCGGCGTGAGGCAGCCTTCGCCCATGCCTTTCACCTTCACGTAGACGCGGAAATCCGTCGAAGAACAACGGGCATAGCCTTCAGGGATGTCGACCAAAGTTTCATCCGGATTAAGCTTTTTGCTCCCACTCTCCTCACGAGAGGCGGCCTCTTTCTCGCTTGGAGTGTCAGAGGGCAGAGGCGTCGCGGTCGGCTCTTCGTAGTCATCCGCCTCGTTTGATCCGTCTTCAGTCTTCGCTGGATCGACAAGACGTTCGGGAGCGTCGGTTGCAACAAAGTCATTCACGTCCTTTGTGGCGGGCTGGGCCTGGGCTTCTTCGCGCAGTGATTTGATGAAAGCGTTCACCTGCGCTCGCGTGATGACGAACGTCGCAGCTTCGGAATCTTCGGTGCCGCTCACTTCAGACACAGGGGCGTTGCTCCACTGAGCGATTTGGTACTCCACTTTATCCGGGTTGTCTTGATGAGCGTTCTTCAGACGGCTAAGGGAGACCGGATCCTTGATGTGCTGTCCGTCTACGAGTTCCTGCAAGACAGGCGGAAGCTCGGCGCAGGCGTTGAGCGTGCTGACGTAGCTTTCTTTCTTGCCGAGTTGCTTGGCGATGTCGCGAATGGCCAGGCCGGCTTCTTTAAGGGAGTGGATGCTCTCGGCAAGTTCTCCGAGCTTCATTTCATCGCGCTGCACGTTTTCCGCCAATTGCTGCACGGTGCGACGAAGTGCCGGTTCGGAATGCTTCACCACGGCTTCAATTTTGGTTAAGCCGGCGAGCTTTGCCGCCCGAAAGCGGCGTTCGCCCTGCTCAACCACGTACTTTCCTTTGCCGTCAGGATTGACGACGATGGGTTGCTGCAGACCGATTTCCTTCAGGCTTTGAGCCAGTTCTTCAATGTGGAGAAACTTTTTTCTTGGCTGGGGCTTGCAGTAGACGTCTGCGATGTCGAGCTCTTTAAGGTGCTTAGCGGTCGATTGATTGGAGTCAAGCTTGCGCCGGAGGCTGGAGAGGCTCTGCAAACTGGCGGTAGAGGTAGGTTTCATAGAAACTACGCGAGGAAACCCGCGACTTTAGTCGCGGGAGGAATCGCGCTC
>CAVACW010000210.1:0-3032 GCA_963587345.1 uncultured Oscillospiraceae bacterium
GCAAACAAGTGGTTGCCAGGTATAGTACTCAAAATCGTGAACTTTTTAATCAGGAAGGGAAGCGCTTTGTTGAAGAGCTCGGCCGCCGCGACGTCTTGTCGGAAGCCATCCTTGCGCAGACGGGCGGCTACTGCTGGGTGCTCTGGAATGACAACATCGGCAAGATTTCCAACACCGTGAAGGAGCACGCCACGGAATATGAGGCCTTCACGAAGCAGGGCATCATGACGACCTGCGACGACTTGAAGTGCATTGCTGACTTCACAAAGATCCCCTATGGCCAGCTCACCGAAACCGTGAAGCGCGTCTCCTCCATGACAGGAAAGGGCAACGACAAGGACTTCAACCACCGCGGCGGCTTGATGGACTTGAGCCAGGGCAAGTACTACGTCATCAAGGCCGTGCCGTCCACGCACCACACGATGGGCGGCGTGCGCATCAACGAGAAGGCGCAGGTTCTGACTGCCAAGGGTAGGATCATCCCCGGCCTCTGGGCCGCAGGTGAAGTCACCGGCGTCACGCACGGCACCAACCGTCTGGGCGGCAACGCCTACACCGACATCATCGTCTTCGGACGCATTGCTGGTGCGGCGGCTGCCCAAGCGGCGAAATAACGGGACATAGTCCCTAGCGGCGGGCGGCTTTCTTTGGAGAGGGCCGCCCGCTGGCGTCTTTGCGCGACGCTGCTCCCTACAATCCCAAGCTTTCACCTTCGCAGGACTCGCCATGGCAACCGAAAAAGCGCTCCGCACGCGGCAGGCCATCATCGCCGCCGCCCGCGACATCATTCAAGAGGAAGGCCTCGGCGCGCTCACCATGGACCGCGCGGCCGAAAAGGCGGGCGTGAGCAAAGGCGCCTGCATGTACCACTTCAAGACAAAGCGCGAGCTGCAGGCGGCTTTGCTGCAGGACTACGCTGATCATCTCGACGCTGAATTAAGGCGCCATGAGGCGCTTTTTGTCGGAACCCCTGACGAGACGTTCGTGCCGGGCTACATCGAATGGTTCCGCAGCTTTGATCGTGACAACACGGGGTGGGCCAGAGTGGGCGTGGCGCTTTTGTCGAGCTTTGCGCATGATGCGGAGCTCATTCGCCCCGTGCGCGACTGGTATCGCCGGCTCTACGCGCGCATTGAGGCATTGCCTGAAGCGACGCGCGTGCAGACGCTCATCGCCGTCATGGCGTTGGAAGGCTTTTTCTACACGCACAAGTTCGGGATGGACCTTGTTGGAGCCGACGCCAAGGACGAGGTCTGGCACTTTCTGAAGCACGATCTCGTGCCCGTGAAGGCGAGGCGAAAGCCACAGGAAGGCTGAGCCTCGGGAATGCTCGAAGGTGCGCCTGTTAGCGCGCGTTTTAGTGTAAATTGACGCCCGTTTCCATTCTCTCGGGAGTCTTCCATGTTTGTTCACGACGGCGTTCTTATCAAAAAGGACCTTTCGGCCGCCATTCGCGAGCGGCTCGTGACCGACACGTATGACCGCATTGACCGAAAAACCGGTCGAATTAACGTCTATCGCCGCGTGAGCTACTACGACCCGAAGAAGAAGTTCAACGTGTCGGCGGGCACGATGAAGATCGGTGAGCGCGATCCCGAGACGGGAAAAGTGACGAACATCCTGCGCCGCCAGTCGCCCGAGCGCGCGGCCGCGCCCGCTCGGCAGACGAAGGTGAGGGCGGCGTCGGCGGCCGCTCGGGCGCAGGTTGTTGCTGACAACGGCTTTTCCGTGGCGTTTGCCATCGAAGCGGCCGTCGTTCGCGGGATCGCCGAGCGTTCGCTCGACGAAAAAGTGACCGCCTACTGGACGTCTCGCGAAGGCATGGAGCGTCGCTGGGGGCCGGGCGCCGCATCGCGGCTTCCCTCGCCTGAGGCGTTTTTGCGGTTGCAGCAGATCATCAAGCCGACCATCCTGAGCTATTTCTGCGAGCAATGGGCCTATCCGCGGCGCTTTGCACAGCTGGGCGCGAACGTGGCGTATGAAGATCGAGAGGAAGGCGCGCCGGACTACTACTGCGAGGTCTTTGCGAGCGTCACCAAGGGCGGCCTGTGCTTCAGTCTGCCGCGCGAGGTGCACGAAGAAGCGGCGACGGCTGCCTGGCAGCTCGGGCTGGTGCTCTCGCTCTCAGGCACCGTCGTGACGTTTGACGAAAGCTTGATGGGGGAAGAGCAGGTGGAGAACTGGTTCACCGTCCTCATCGACGGCTGCACGGACTTCTGCCTGGCGCTCGATTCAACGACGGGCTCGCGAGCGGCAAAGCTCGAGGCGCTTTTCGCCGCGCACCCTGAGGCGATGAGCGAGACGGTTCGCGACACGCAGCCGGACGTCAGGGAGGTGGTGACGACCTATCTGCTTCCGGCAACGCTTCTGGCGGAGGATTCGGATTTCGAATATTTCAAGAGCTTCGCGAAGCAAGTCGTCGAGCGCACGACGACGGATGGCAGGAAAAGCGTCAAGGAAACGCGGACGCAGTATTTCGCCACGACGTTTGCCGCGGAGGTTCCCGGGGTGCTGCAAAGCGTGCGCCGCGCGGCGCGAGAGGCGCAGTGTCAGGTGACCGGCCGCCGGCTTTTCTCCGTGGACTGGGGGCGGGACTTGGGACTCTTCAAGAACTGCAACTACACTCACAACGCGCTCCAAATTCAAGGCGAGGCGCTCAATGCGCTCTGCAGCGCGTATCTCACGACGGCGGGCGACCTCGTTCAGGCGGACTTCGACCGGCTGGCAAGCGAAGGCTTTGCGGCGCTGAAGCGGGCGCCGGAGAAGGCGGGCGAGATATTCGATCGCTGGCTCCTCGCGAAGTGCCCGCGCCGGATTTGAGGCTGATCGGCGGTTCCGAATTTGCTTGCGCCGATTGGCACCGGCCTGCTTTTCGAGGCCGAGTTCTGACCGCTTGCTTGCGCAAAGGGAAAATGTCACATAGTGGCAAGGCGTAATGTCACAAAATCGCCCCAGATTGTCGTCAGGAAACGTTCAGCGCCTCGATCTTCAATCCTTTGTAGACGACGGCCACGCGCTTCACAGTCGAAACG
>CAVACW010000211.1:0-3026 GCA_963587345.1 uncultured Oscillospiraceae bacterium
TCAAGGTGGGCGGCAAGGCCTACGCCGTCATCAAGGCTTCCAACGTGATGGTCGCGGTGGACTAATTTCCGTCCCCGATTCAAAATCGCCCGCTTTTCTGACGAAAGGCGGGCGATTTTGCTTTCGGGCGTCCGCGTAGAATTTCCCCGCCCCTTGCGGACGCCTTCGCTTGAAAAACAAATCGCGGCGAACTCCCGCTTCAAGAGAGCCGCCGCGCCTTTTGCCGCTTGAAAAAAAATCTCAAGAGAGCTTCACGTACTTCTCCAGGATCTCCACAAGCTTTGGCAGGATCACAGGCTTCGTAAGAAATTCATTCATGCCGGCCGCCTTGGCGGCGGCGATGTCGTCAGCAAACGCATTCGCTGAGAGCGCAATGATCGGCACGTTCGCATCGCGCCGTCCAGAGGCGCGGATCGCCTGCGCCGCCTGACAGCCCGAAAGGCCGGGCATCTGGATGTCCATGAGAATGAGAGAGAAGCGTCCCATGGGGGACGAGATGAAGCGATGCACGGCGTTTTCACCTCTTGTCACCGCCACGGGCTCAGCACCCGCCATGCGCACGAACTCCGTCGCAATCTCAAGGTTGAGCTCGTTGTCGTCCACCACCATCACGACGGGGGCGCCGCTCTCCGTTGCAGCGGCCTCTGCGGCCGCTTCCGGCGCCTTTGCTTTTGCTATCGCCGCCTGCGGCGCCTCAAGCTCCGGCAGATCCGCGGTTTTGAGCTCGCACGTAAAGACGCAGCGCGTCCCCTCGCCCAGACGGCTCGTGATCTTCAAGGAGCCTCCCAGCTGCCGCGCAACGCTGTCGGCGATCGCCAAGCCCAGCCCCGAGCCCTCAATGTGCTTTTGCACGGCTTCGGGCGAGCGCATGAAGGGCTCAAAGAGTTTCTTCTGGAAGTCTTCGCTCATGCCGATGCCGCTGTCCTCCACCACCACTTCAAATAACGCGGTCTGCGGCGACGAGGCCTCGCGCTCTGCGACGGACACCGTCACGGAACCACCGGCAGGCGTGAACTTCACGGCATTTTCAATGAGGCTGCTGATCACGCAGTGAAGCTTCCCTGGCGACGCCACTACAAACGAATGCTTGATGCCCTCCAGTTGCAGCCGCAGCGTCTGACAGCGGGTCGAAGCCTGCACGGTGAAGAGCTCCGCAGTGTTTTCAAGAAGCTTCTTCAGGTTGACTTCCGTATCCAGGCTCGCCTCATCCCCGGCGTCGATCTTGGAAAGACTCAGGATGCCATTTAAAAGCGTCGAGAGGTGGCGCCCCGCCTCCTCAATCTTGGACAAGGCGGACTTGAGCTTCTCGGGATCGTCCATCGAGGCTAAAGCAATCGACGTCATGCCGATGACGCCGTTCAAGGGCGTTCGAATGTCGTGGGACATGTTGGCAAGAAACTCCGCCTTCGCCGCGCTCGCTGCATTGGCTGCCGAAAGCGCGGCCTTCAGGGCGGCTCGCCCTCGCTCCTCGCGCGCCACGATGTCCGAGACGTCGCGATGGTAGCCCTTGAAGCGAACGCCTTCCGCAAAGGCCTTGTCGAGCACGCCGCCGCAGCGCACCCAGATCCAGCCCTTCACGCTCTGCCAGCGATAGGTGACCTCCATGCGGCCCGTCGCGCTGAGCGTCTGGTCAGCTTCCGCGAGGAGCGCTCGATCGTCCGGATGCACTTTGGCAAGCCACGCCTCATGGCACTGCGAGGGCGTCACGTCGTCCGTGAGCTCGAGAAGCCGCTTCATCGTCCGGTCCGCCATCATGAGCGCCGGCTCCCCGGGCCTTTTTTCCACGGTGTAAATCCCAACGTTGATGCTGCTCATGAGGTCTTCCAACTCGTGATGCATACGTGGCCTCGCGCGGCGTTCGAGCACGGCGGCCGTTTCATCGCGCCAGTAGACAACGAGATGATCAGCTCTCGAGCCGGCCTCGTCCGCACAGGCGATCACAACGTTTTCAATCCAGCGCTCGCGCCCCTCCACAAGAACGTGCGACACAAAGCTGTGCTCCCGGCGGCCAGCGGCAAACTCCCGGCGGATCGTCTCAACGTCGTAGCCGCTTCGGGCTTCCGCCTCGCTTTCAGGCTGAACGCAGTTTTTGAAATACGCGTGAAGAAGATCACTCCACTGCGGGTGCGCCGCAATGACGTCCGTGAAAGGCGCCTCCGCCTTGAAGCAGTGGTAGCCCCCCGTTTCCAAATTGACGTAGAACTCGCAGAGGTTCGTCTCCGTGATCGCGTCGTGAAACGACGCGTAGAGGTCCCTCTCGTGCTCAGCAGCCTCCACGTCGCGCCGCAGCGATTCGTACGTGTCCACGGGATTGGCGACCCCGATGATGCGCCGGGCCGAGCCGTCGTCATTGCGCAAGACGCTCACCCGGGAGGCCACCGTGCAGTATTCGCCGCGGCGATTCTTGACTCGGAACTCTTCGCTGTACTGCGGACGCAGATACTCGCCCTTTACCAGAGACTTCCAGAGCGCTTGAAGTCTCAGGCGGTCGCCTTCATGCACCCACTCGAGCCACGCCGCCGGGGTATCCTGCAAGGCCTGCGCCTTTTCGCCAAAGAAGCGGTACATGCCGCTGCTCCAGCGCACGACAGGCTCCTCGCGTCCTTCAAAGTCCATCGTGTAGGCAATCGGATCGGCGAGATTGACTTCGTGACTGTTGGCGCGCACCGATATCACCCAGCAGGGCGTGCCGTCTTCGGACTTCGCCGCGAGGCGGTACTCCGTGACGGGCACGATGCTGCCGTTGCGGTGCCGCAGCCGATAGTGCCGAGCGCCGCCGTTGTTGCGAAAGGCGTCTTTCGCCAACGGCACCCGGTCCCGCGGATCCACAAGGTTCAAGTAGCTGCCGCCCGTCGCCTCCCGCAGCGTCTCATCCGTTTGTCCCACGAGCGCGAGAAAGAATTCACTCACGAAATGAATCGTGAACCCCTCGTCAAAGCGGCCGCCCGCCACCGTTAGTTCGAAAGCTCCAAAATCTACCATCACGAGTCGGAGGAGCCTCGTTCGCTCTCAGGATGGCAATTGCT
>CAVACW010000212.1:0-2986 GCA_963587345.1 uncultured Oscillospiraceae bacterium
GTTCAAAGACAAATGTTTTAGCCCTTTCAAGGTCAAAACATTTAACCCTTGTACAGGCGGCAGTCGCCGACGGCTTGATCTGACCATGAACACGCGGGAATTTAAGCTTGTCCTGCATGTAAGTCACAACGCCGTACACATTGGTGCGCTTGCTAAGGTTGTAAACGTAGCCCGCCGACACAGACCAGCGAGTGAAGTCAGGCTTGAGCTCGAAGTTGTCTTTAATCGAGTCTGCCGCTTCAGCATCAACATAACCCGCGCCAATCATCGCCGTACCCCCCGCGACAGGAGCGCTGGCAGAAGCATTCAAGGCGTAGCCCTTGACCTTGAAATCGCTAATTTTTTGAGCCTTGAGCCCGTCCGAAATTGACACGTGATAGTTTGTAGTTTGAACGTCACTAAGGATTTTCGCGACCGTAACATCCTTAATTCCAGCGTTGGTCAGGCCGCCGATGGACTTCATCGTCACTTCGTCGAAGTACTGGCCGCCGAAGAAGACTTTGACCACGTCAAAGTCATAGCTGCCGCCCAACGTCACCGTAAGGCTGTCATCAAGCTGGTTGCCAAAGTAGGTGTTGGATGTGGAATCATAGGTCTTGTAGTTGACGGAATCGACCGCCAAGTAGCCAGCCAGCGGACCATTGTTATAGGTTGCGCCGATAGCATAGTAGCGATCAGAGGACGACTTGTTTTCGCTGTCGTTCGACCCCATCGAATACTGAGCGAAGACCTTGAAGCCAGCAAAATCCGGCGACTCGTAGGCAATCATGTTGTCCCAAACCTGGCTCACCGAGAACGTGGTGCCGATGTGAGCAACATAGTCGCCGTAGGACGTGCCAAAGGCAGAAAGCATGCCCACTTTGCCCCAGGAGCTCACGCCCTGATTGATGGAGCCGATTCGGCCGGCCGCGATCTTGCCGAAGCCCCCCTGAATCCAGAGCGACGCTTCACGATCAAACAGGGTGTTGCTCGTGCGGAACGTGCCCGTGTCCGAGTTGAAGCCGCTTTCGAGGATGAAGCCAACCTTCACGCCGTTGCCGATTTCTTCCGCCCCCTTGAGGCCGAAGCGAGAGCCCGCCTGCTGGCCGGACTTCATTTCGAACTTATTGACGGCATCCGTACCCGGAATGTCAGAATCAACGTGAGAATAGGCGAAGCCAGTGTCAACCACGCCGTAGAGCGTAACGTCGGCAGCGAGCGCAGAGCCAGCGAAGGCGCCGAGCACGGCGACGGCAGCTAAAGTCTTTTTCATTTTGAGGATTCTCCTAAAAAAATCAAGCGTCAAAGCCCTCGCTTTCTTGCAGAGCGGGGGCTTCATGCTCAACAGGGAAACTGCTTTATGCAGTCAGCCCATTAGAACTGATGCACGAGGCCGAAGCCGACTTCAGTCTGCTTGAGCTTGGCGGAGGCAGAAGCGTTTCTTTCTGGCGCATTCCCAGCATACGAAAGGTTGCCACCTGTAAACTTCAATTCGCTATACGAAGCAAACGTATAAACGCTGGTCCGCTTGCTAAACGGATAGGTGTAACCAACCGCAACACCCCAGCTCTTGGCTTCGAGCTTATCGAGCGACGCCTTCATTTCATGGTCGCCATCAGCATCAGACTTCGTCATCGTCCCATAGACTTTGTCGCATGTCTCAGAATCAAGGTAGTTAGCCTGAATCAAAGCAGTACCACCAAAGAGAGGCGCTGTGGCCCCCAAAGACAGGGTGTAGCCCTTCCACCCCTGCTCGCCCGTCACCTTAGTCCCTAACGATTTATAAGCAGGCGCATCGCCTTCACCGCTCGCGAATTGATTAGCAAAGTGCGCGGTGATGGCAGTAGCACCACTGGCAGACGTAAAGCCCATCTTCGTTTCATGCTTGCCGTACTGCCCCATCGCAAAGAGCTTCACGACTTCGAAGTCATAAGACGCACCGAGCGTCACGCCAAGGCTGTCCTTGTCGTTCTTGCTGTCGTAGTCATGCAAAACGGAGTCAACGATCAAGGCCGAGCTGAAGGGACCGTTGTTGTAGGCGGCGCCCAAAGCGACATAGCGGTCGTTCTGACGTTCGTTCCCTGCTGCTTCAGCGCCATTGCGCTCGAAGGAGTACTGAGCGTAGACCTTGAGGCCGGCGAAGGACGGCGTGACATAGGTCACGGTGTTGTCCATGCGGTCGCGGTCACCGATCCAGAAGTTGCCCTTCGTCGCCGTGTTGGCCCAGCCCGAGGAAAACGGCGTGTAGTTCATCAGGTTGTAGGAGCCAACCCCCGACGTCAGAGCGCCGACACGGCCGAAGGACAGCGTGCCGAAGTCGCTTTCGATGAACAGGTTGGCTTCACGACCGAAGAGGCGGTTGCGTTCTTCGTTGTACGCGCTGAGAGCGCCGGTGTCGGAATCAAAGCCGCTTTCGAGGATGAAGCCTACCTTGACGCCGTTGCCAAGGTCTTCCTTGCCCTTCAAGCCCCAGCGGCTGCCGGAGTTCTGGCCTGAGGCCATGCTGAAATTGTTGGTGCGGCCCTCCTTGACGTTGTCCATGCCGAGCTGTTCAACAGAAGACTCCGCCTTGGTGCTGTTGAAGTTGAAGCCCGTGTCGATCACGCCGTAGAGCGTAACGTCGGCAGCAGCCGCGGCTCCGGTCATGGCGCCGAGCACGGCGACGGCAGCTAAAGTCTTTTTCATTTGAAAACTCTCCCTAAAGAAATTCGTGCAACCCCGCCCGTGGCTTCTTTAGTCCGACTGTCGAACCAGAGCAACCACGGGCGGCAACCAGTAAGATCTCTCGTTGATTTCTGGTGTACGAATTGTCAGGGAAATCTTTCGGCTGACCCACCCAGTTTTTTATTTTTTATGTCATGGGGGGGGGTAAACCCTGAGACACGTTTGGTGACAAATACCAAAGATCGCCCCTTCCGCATTACACCTCTCGCAGTTCCGACAGTTCGCCGTCTCCTTCAAAATCCGAGCAAGTCCAAGAGCGAAGTGAACGCGCGCCTCGCTGAAG
>CAVACW010000213.1:0-2972 GCA_963587345.1 uncultured Oscillospiraceae bacterium
GATCTACGCCAACGCTGAATGTCTTCGTAGCGTACCTAAACCACTAGAGATACAGTTTGAGTCCACGGACTTCGGGATGAAGTCGCCGTAGTAGATCACGATCGGAAATTTCGTGAGCTGCAGAAAGTCTTTGAGAGGCACCGTGTTGGCGGCAAAGGGACCGAAGAAGCTTTGGTTGGCGATGGGCGCCGGCGTTTCGCCTTCGGGAAACGGAAAGCCGCTTCCCGGCTCGTAGGCGGCGATGCCGCGCACGTCAGGGCTTTGCATGCCGACCAGCCAGCCTACGCCGCAGCCTTGTGAATGCGTGACAAGCACTGCGGGGCCCGAGCGCTTCAAGACGGCGGAGAGGCCGTCCGCGTTTACTTGGGCGTCATAGGCCGCGGTGTTGGGCGTCATCTGGCGGAAGAACTGATCAAGGGACGCGGCGTCCTGCGGGAACTGGCTGCCTTCGTTGAAGTGCGGCCAGAGGCCCATGCGGAACTGTCCGAACCAGAAGCCTTCATCGGGCGTTGCCTTGATTTCGCCGTCGCGAGCGGCTCGCCCGGCGCCGCCGCGCCGCGGCTGGTCCACGACGTAGACTGGGAAGTGCCGCCGCAGAAAGAGCGTGCGAAAGCCTTCGCGGTTGTCGGGCGTCGTGTCCCAGGTTTTCGAGAACTGGCCTGCGCCGTGCAGAAAGACGAGCGGGTAGGCGGAGGCGTCTTCAGGGATCTGGTAGCTTGCGTAAGCGTGGTCGCCGTGAAGCGTCTGGCCGGCGGGCGTCGGGTGATAAGGATCGTAGGGCGTGGTGGCAGCGATGACGGTGCCGCCGGCGGCGAAGCTCCCCTGTGACTCGATGACGAGGGGTTGGGCGGCGGCGCAAGAGGCGACTGTCGCGGCCGCTAGGAGCGTCAAAATGCGCAGTTTCATGGGAAACCTCGCGGTCAATGCTCGATGTGGCGCGAATGAAACCAGCGGATGATCTCGGGATCCTGATGCGAGAAGAACTGGCTTTTGCCGGCGTCAAGCGCCGCGATGGCGGCGAGGTCAGCCTCGGAGAGAACGAAGTCCAGCGAAGCAAGATTTTCTCTCATGCGCTCCGGGCGCACGCTCTTGCTCACCACGGGGTGCCCGGTCTGCGTGAGCCAGCGCAGCACGACCTGCGCCACCGTCTTTCCGTGGGCGCTCGCGATCGTCTGCAGCACGGGGTTCGTGAAGAGGCCGCTGCGGCCCTCGGCAAAGGGCGCCCAGGCTTCAGTCACGATGCCCAAGGCGTCGTTTTCAGGAATGGCGGCCTTTTGCTGGCAGAAGGGATTGATCTCAATCTGATTCACCATGGGCCGGATGTCGTTGGCAAGCGCAAAGTCCGTCACGCGGTCAGCGGGGAAGTTGCTTACGCCGATGGCATGCAGCGTGCCTGCGGCATGAAGCTCTTGCATCGTGCGCCACGCGCCGTAGACGTCGCCCACGGGCTGGTGGATGAGATAGAGGTCAAGGTAGTCGAGGCCGAGAAGTTCGAGCGAGCGTTCGACGGCTGTGCGGGCGCGGTTTTCGCTCGCGTCTTCAACCCAAAGCTTCGTGGTGATGAAAAGTTCGTGGCGCGGCACGCCGCATTCGGCCAGTGCTTCGCCTACGGCCTTTTCGTTGCCGTAGGACGCGGCGGTGTCGATCGCGCGGTAGCCCGCTTCGATGGCGTCTAAAACCGCCTTCTTGCATTCGCTGGCATCCTTGATTTGGTAGACGCCGAATCCGAGGACGGGAAGTTCAACGCCCTCGCACAGTTCAATGGTTTCCATGAGTGATTCTCCGAGATGGGATTCAAAGAAGCTGGTTCTCGCTAAGCCAGCTGCGCACGACGGGGCTCGATTCGATGACGCTGCCGAACGTCGTGAGGTGCGTGCCCAGACGAGCGCCGGAAAGCAGCGCTTCAAAGTCCGAGCGCGTCTCCATGAGGCCGCCGCCTCCGTGCGTGTTGCAGGTGATGACAAAGCGCCCCTGCCACTGCTGGGCGGCGATCCAGGTCTTCAAGGGCTGCGCGGCGTGGTGCCACCACGTGGGCGTGGCGAGCACGACGGCGTCATAGTGGTCGAGATTGACGGCGAGCGGCTTCAAGGGGCGGATCACGCGGTTGTCGATTTCCTTGCGGACGACTTCGGTTGCTTCGCTGTAGGCCGAGGGATAAGGTTCGACTGTTTCCACGCGGTAGAGGTCCGCGCCCGTCATGGCGCGCACAGCGCGGGCGACGCTTTCGGTGTGACCGGTCTTGGAGAAGTAGATGACGGCGATGCGGCTTTCGCTGGCGGCAAGCGCCGGTGCGGTGAGGGCGGGAGCAAGGAGCAGCGCGCTCGCGGCGCGAAGAAAATGACGTTTTTGCATGAAGTCACCTCAAAAGAACGGGCCTGCAACGGCAACAGGCGTTTCTGATGAGGTGATTGTGATGTTTGAGGCGACGTCACGCCATGGCGAGAAGTTGAGGTTTCTTGCCTAAAACTCTACGAAGATAGCAACTTCAGATTGTCGAGGCTTGGTTGGCGGCAGACTTTTCGCCGACCACCGTGCAAAGTCTGCCGCAGAAGGCGATGCCGTAGACGTGTTGCGTGGTGCAACGCAGCTTGTCGAGATGATCGGTGTAGTGCTTGTCTCGAATCTGCGCCAGTGCGGCTTCAGCGGCGTCGTAGAGATCCTCGACCTTGTTGCTGCGCTTGATTTCGATCACAACGCCGGTGCGGCGGGAGCCGGAGCCGGAAGTGAATGCCAGATCGGCGTAGCCGTCGCCCGCTTCGCCGTTGGACTGGAAGGTGGCGAGCAGGCTCTCCGCGCAGGAAACAAGCGACGTAAGAAGGCCGTGGTAGTAGTTCTCGGCGGGCGCTTTCGTTGCGGCGTCTCGCACGGAGACATAGTTTTTGAGGAGCGTGTCAAGCTCGTCGGCCATGCGGTCCTCGTCACCGGCAAGCGCGGCTTTCACGAAGTCCATGCCGCGGTTGGCGTACTGCCGG
>CAVACW010000214.1:0-992 GCA_963587345.1 uncultured Oscillospiraceae bacterium
GTCTTTGCAGCCGGCGCTGTGCCGGACGCGCCGTCCAGTGCTTCCAGCCCGTCAAAATAGGGCGAGAGCTTGTGCCGCGAGTAGTCGGTTTTTGCATCCGCCACGACGCGGCGAATCTCTTTTTCGAAGAAATCCTTCTTTTCCTTCAGCTCGCCGTCGAGCGCCTTGGATTCCGCCTCCTTTGCTTCCACCGTCTGCTCAAGCTCGCGCAGCTTCGACTGGAACCGGGCGTTCTCTTCGGTGAGCGCCGTCTCATGCTCAGCGCGCAGCTTCGCCATTTCGCCCCGAAGCGTTTCCGTGAGGCGAGCGAGCTCCTGCGAGCGGTTGAGCGCTTCAATGACGGCTTCGGTCACGGGCCGCACCGCAAGCGACGCTTCCTTCTTGAGCCGCTCCAGAACACAGGCGACGGCCGTTTCCTTCACGCCGGCAACAAAGACGCCAGTCTTTTCAAAGTCAGCGAACATCCGCTGCACGCGCTCAAGGCGATCCCCCTTGGCAAGAAGCGACGAGCGGGCGAGGACCTGGTCCAGATCGCGCACCACCGGCAGCTGCGGGATCTCTCGAACAAGCGCCTGCAGGAGCGCCTCCTCCTTCACAAGGTCCATCGTTCCCTTCGCAAAGGCTTTGGCTTCTTCCGTGAGCGCAAAGCGGCAAAACACCGTGCGGTCCGCCCGATCCCCAAGCACGAGCCGAACGATGCAGTCCCCTCGCGCCGGATGCCACACCGTCACGTCGCCCAGATCCTTCATCGGCACTTTGGCGACATAAAGGCTGTGCAGCGAATTGACGCGCAGTCGGAAGGGACCGACGAGGCCTTCCGTCGTCTCTATCAATGCCTGCTCGCCATCCAGAGCCGTCACGGCCGCCTCATCGCTGTCGTCCAATTTCACGAACGTGTCGCGCGTGAGATCGAAGTCTTCCTCGCAGGGCGTCACGATGACACAGCCCAAGCTCGACAAGGGCTTCAACTGCTGACCGATTTTCGGATCTTC
>CAVACW010000214.1:1002-1841 GCA_963587345.1 uncultured Oscillospiraceae bacterium
ATCTTCCACGGCGTACTGGTAGTTGGTATCCTGCGTCGGAAGGAAGTCGCTGCGCTCAAATTCCGCCACGAAGAGATGACCTTCCTTCAAGGAAGCCGCCATCGCCGCATTGGCAAACCGAAGCGCGAGTCCTCCCCACTTCGGGAAAAGCGTCGTGCGCTCCGAGGGCGTGAGCTGCAACCAAGTCTTTCCCGCCTGAACATGCCAGGGATGAAAGTTGACGTAGTTGTTGAAGTGCTTCACCGCGCCAATGAAGCGGCGCGGATAAGGAAGCGCCGCCACGTCCGGACGAGAGCCGCTGCGCATCGTCTCCGCACGATAAACAGCCGCGCCCACCTGTGGCCGGGCCTGCGGCGCCGCCGGCTTGACCGGCGTCTTCGGCGCTGCCGGCAGAGGCGCCGCTTTAGGTGCTGCTTTAAGTGCTGCTTTAAGTGCCGTCGTCTTCACGCCGTCCCAAACCGGCGCGTGACGCTCCTGCAGATACTCCAAGTGATTCTGCCCCACCCGTTGCCGCTTCATCTCGGCAAATTCGGCCTTCGCCTCCGCCACGCGACCGTCAGCCATCAGACAGTCCACCAGTCGAGTCCAGGCGTCCTCCACCGCATTGGACGACGTCTCGCTACCCGCGATGTCCTTCAAGGTCTCCACCCCGGGCGCCGTCAGCCGCAGATACGCCTGAGCCTGTGAAAGCATCTGCCGCGTCGAACCGTTGTCCGGCACCTGCTTCAAGCTCTCCAGGAAAAATTCCAGCGCGTCGATCTTGTCTGCCGCCAGAAGTGCATTGCCGCCGCGGCAAATGAGCTTCGCCTGATTTTCAGCCGGCTGCTGCCAAAACCTCA
>CAVACW010000214.1:1851-2951 GCA_963587345.1 uncultured Oscillospiraceae bacterium
CCTCACCTTGGAAGCCCAGCGGTCAAAGAGCTTTGTCCGAAGGCTCGCCGCCGTAGCGGCGCACCGGTCAAGCTCCGCATCAAGCGCAGCAAGGAGCTTTGACGCCGGGAAATCCTCGCGAAAGGCTTTCACTTCCTCCGTCAAGCGCGGGCTGCGTCCTTCGTTTCGCGCCACAGCGAGAAGATAGCGATAAGCCGCCTCTTCGCTTGCCTCCTCGTCCGACACGAGATACGTAAGCTGCAGACTGTAGTCTTCCGCAGCGGCAAAATAGCCTTTTGCCGTCAGGCCGTCGATGATCGCCCGGCAAAGCTCGGGCGTGCGCTCGTCGCGAAAGAGCTTCGCGAGCGCCGACACGTCGGAAGACTTCACAGGCGCGACGACCGGGGGCTTCGTTGTCGTCCCTGAGGTCGTCTCCGCAACGGACGCTGCTTCCGTCGCCAAAACAGCCGCCGGCGCTGCAAAGCGGTCCTTGATCGCCTCCGGAATGGGAAGCGCCGCCTCAATCGCCTGAAAATCTGGGCAGTAGTAGTACAGAGCCGGCCCCACGCGCGGCCAGAAGTAATCAGCAAACTCCGCCGCCGTGTTGTCATTGCACCCATTCAAATAAACCCACGCCAGTTCCCACGGATTGATTTCACGGAGCTTCTCGCGGCAGAGTGTCGCCACCGTCTCGTCGTCCCGTCGGCTCATCATCCAGTCGCTCAAGTCGTTGAGAACCTTCTGCGCCGCTTCGCGATCAAAAGGCTCGGGAAACGGCGCGCCGAAGCGATCTCGCAGTTCTCGAGCGAGCATCGTCAAGGGATCAGGCTCAGCGTCGACCTGATTCCCATTTTTTGCCTTGGCAGTCGGCATCGACATCGCCGTGTTGAAGGCCTTTTCGTTCTTGCCAAAAATGGCCGCCAGCCGAGCGCGACAGATGGAATTGCTCCACCAGGTCGTGCTTCTAAAGCCCTTGACGCCGTATTTCATCAGCGTTCCGCACCCTACGTCTTGAAAGATCTTCTTTCGAATCGGGTTCTGTTCGATCACCAAATGACAAAAATTCAGCAGTTCAATATCCATAGCCGATCTTTCCTCGCAACTATTTTCCTTCTTTATTG
>CAVACW010000215.1:0-2905 GCA_963587345.1 uncultured Oscillospiraceae bacterium
GATTACTTCGTCTCAGGAACGAGCTTTTCCACGCCGCCCATGTAGGGACGAAGCGCTTCCGGCACCGTCACCGAGCCGTCGGCGTTCTGGTAGTTCTCCAGCACCGCCACGAGCGTGCGGCCCACGGCAAGACCCGAGCCGTTCAACGTGTGCACGAGCTGCGGCTTGCCGTTTTCGTCCTTGAAGCGCGTGCCCATGCGGCGGGCCTGGAAGGCTTCACAGTTGGAGCAGGAGCTGATTTCGCGATAGGTGTTCTGCGCGGGGAGCCACACTTCCACGTCGTAGGTCTTCGCGGCGCCAAAGCCCATGTCGCCCGTGCAAAGCGTGATGACGCGGTACGGCAGCCCCAAACGCTGCAGAATGTCCTCGGCGTTCGACGTGAGCTCTTCCAAGTGCTTGTAGCTTTCTTCCGGACGCACGATGCGCACCATTTCGACCTTGTCGAACTGATGCTGACGGATCATGCCGCGGGTGTCGCGGCCATAGGCGCCCGCCTCGCTTCGAAAGCACGGCGTGTGCGCCGTGACGAGGATCGGCAGATCGGAAGCCTTCAGCATTTCGCCCGCCACGGAATTCGTAAGCGTCACTTCCGCCGTCGGAATGAGATAGAGGGGATCGCCCTTGCCTTCCTGACCGCCCTTCTTCGCGGCAAAGAGATCTTCCTCAAACTTCGGCAGCTGCCCCGTGCCGCGCATCGTGTTGCCCGTCACGATGTACGGGGTGTAGCACTCGGTGTAGCCATGGTCGCGCGTATGCACGTCGAGCATGAACTGCGCGAGCGCGCGGTGCAGATGAGCAACCTGCCCCTTCATGAAGCAAAAGCGCGTGCCGGACAACTTCGCTGCGGTGTCAAAGTCCATCCCGAGCGGCGCGCCCACGTCCACGTGATCCTTCACCGGGAAGTCGAACGTGCGAGGCGTGCCCCAGCGGCGCATTTCCACGTTGTCGCGCTCATCGCGTCCCTCCGGCACGGATTCGTGCGGCAGGTTCGGAACGCGCATCAGAAGTTCGGTGAGCTCGGACTTGATCGAATCGAGCTTGGCGGAAAGCTCGGCGAGCTTTTCAGGGATCGCCGCCGCATCCGCCATGAGCTTTGCAGCGTCCTGCCCCTGCTTCTTCGCAATGCCGATTTCCTTGGAGAGCTGGTTGCGCTGCGCCTGCAGTTCTTCGGTCTGCGTCTGAACGGCCTTGCGTTCATTTTCGAGCGCATTGAACTCTTTTTCCGGGAAGGCGAAGTGACGCGCCGCCAGACGGGCGACGACGTCGGGAAGCTGCTTGCGCAGCAGGTTGATGTCGAGCATTCTTGAAAACCCTTCGATTAAGGCTCACGGACGCCTCAAGCGTCCTTTAAAAACATAGCTGATTATTTTCCCGCTTTTGAGCTCATCTTGCAAGGGAATTGGCACTCAACACACGGGCCGCCTCACGCTACCGCTTCTTGTCCCAGCGCCCCTTTCCGGCCTTGTGCGCCTCGTCATTCAAGGCCTTCAATCGCGCCAGCTTCTCCTTGATCTTGATTTCCAGTCCGCGGTCCGTCGGCTCGTACCAATGTTGATCGGCAATCTCAGGCGGCAGATACACCTCGCCCGCCGCAAAGGCCCCCTCTTCATCGTGCGCGTAGCGGTAGCCCGCGTGGTAGCCCAGCTCCGCCATGAGCTTCGTTGGCGCATTGCGAATGTGCATCGGCACGGGGCGCGTGCCGTCCTTCTTCACAAAGTCCCGCACGGCGTAGTAGGCGTTGTGCACGGCGTTCGACTTCGGCGCCACCGCGAGGTACACCACCGCCTGCGCGATCGCAAGCTCCCCTTCGGGCGACCCCAGCCGCTCGTAAATGTCCGCCGCTTCAAGCGCCAGCTGCGTGCCGCGGGGATCCGCGAGCGAAATGTCCTCCACCGCCATGCGGATCACGCGCCGAGCGATGTAGCGAGGATCGCAGCCGCCGTCCAGCATTCGCACATACCAGTAGAGCGCAGCGTCGGGGTCGCTCCCGCGCACGCTCTTGTGCAGAGCGCTGATCTGGTCATAGAAGTTGTCGCCCCCTTTGTCAAAGCGGCGAATGGTCGCGGGCAAGGTCTTCCGAAGGAACTCCTCATCCACCGCCGTCATGTGGCGGTCCTGCGCCATGCCGCAGGCGACATCGAGCGCATTCAATAGCCGCCGCGCGTCGCCGTCCGCGAGCCCCACCAGAAGCTCACGAGCCTTCGCGTCAATCGCGATGCCGTGGATTTCCCGCGTAAGCGCCCGGTCAATGAGTTCGTTCAACTCATCGGCATTGAGCCCTTCGAGGACGTACACCGCCGAGCGTGACAAAAGCGCTGAATTCACTTCAAACGAGGGGTTCTCCGTCGTCGCGCCCACGAAAATGAAGAGACCGCTCTCGACGTGCGGCAAAAAGGCGTCCTGCTGACTTTTGTTGAAGCGGTGCACCTCATCCACAAACACGAGCGTGGGCCTGCCGGTGGCGGCCAGGCGCGTCTTGGCTTCGTCCACCGCCTCGCGAATTTCCTTCACGCCCGAGAGAACCGCGCTGATCGCGATGAAGGCGAGCCCGAACGCATCCGCCATGAGGCGCGCGAGCGTCGTCTTCCCCACCCCGGGCGGGCCCCAGAGAATCATGGAATGCGGGCGCTTCGTCTCAAACGCCACGCGAAGCGGCTGCCCCGGCCCCAGAAGCTTCTTCTGTCCGATGACTTCATCAATCGTCGCGGGACGCAAGCGCTCCGCGAGCGGCACCAGCGCTTGAGCGGCCGGCGCCGCTGCCACGGATTTTCGCGGCTTTCGCGCGGGCGGCGCCTCCGGAACTGTCGGCGGCACCGAATCAAACAAGTCACCGTTCATGGCACAAAGGGAAAAAGTCGTTGTTGGAATGCGTCGGATTCTAGCGACAGCGGCCGCTTTTCCGACA
>CAVACW010000216.1:0-2864 GCA_963587345.1 uncultured Oscillospiraceae bacterium
ATGCGGCCGAAGCCGCGGCGAAATACGGCTGCAGCGAGCACTCCGTAAAGCGCTGGATCGCGCAATACCAGCCCACGGACGCCCAGAAGCCCGCCAAGGCGAGCAAGGCCGTTGCCAAAGCTACCAGACCGCCCCTGCCCAACGGTTGGACGCTGGCGCAAGGCATTGAGGCCGTGGGAGCCCGCAACGCCTTTGGCGAGGACACGGACGCGTATGGCGCGTACTGTCGCAAGGTCGGCATTCGTACTACGGATGTTGACGCCATTGATCAGTGGGTAAAAGACAATGGCGGCGTCATGGGCGTCCTGCAACACCAGGAAACCATGGTCGATTTCCACCGAACAAAGAAGGATCTGGCTAACCTAAGTGCTGAATTATCAAGAAAAGACAAGGCACTATCCGATGCGGCCACTATGCTCGTTCTCTCAAAAAAAGCCGAGGCGATCTGGGGGGCGCGTCGCAACTAATCAACACCTCAGATCGCCAGCACATACTCGAGTTGATTGAAGAGGGCAAGCGCCTTGGACTCTGTGCTGAGAAGGCCTGCGAGGCAATTGGTATTACAAGCCGCGCCATTCGCAAATGGAGATCGCACAAGGATCCGCTGGTTGACAGACGTACGAAGGAAGGACGCAAGGACACGCCGCGAAAGGCCCCTGCGAACAGCTTGACCCCAGAGGAAAAGGCAGCTCTGATCAAGCGTTATGGCGAGCCAGATGTCGTAAATTTGACGTTAAATCAAGCCTTTTATCGTATTTTGGACAGCGGCAAATACTTCGGCTCGCTGAGTACGGTGTATCGCGTAATGAATGAAGCGGGGCTAAACAAGAACCGCAACTCTACGCGCGCGCCTCGTGCCGGCGGGTACAAGCCTACGAGCTATGAGGCTACGGGTCCCAATCAGGTGTGGACGTGGGATATCACGTATTTCAAGGATTCGAGATACGCAGGAAAGTTCTTCTATGCGTATGTTATTGTGGATGTTTTTAGTAGATATGTAGTACATGAGGCGGTATACGAAGCGGACAACGCCAAGTACGCTGCCGAGTTTCTGGATGCCGCGTTCAAGAAGCATTACATCAGGCCGCGCCAGCTGGTGCTGCACTCGGACAACGGCTCTTCGATGAAAGCCGCTAGCACGCTGGCGTTGCTGGAGGCGCGGGGGGTGGAGTTCTCACACAGCCGGCCGCGTGTCAGCAATGACAATCCGTACTCGGAAGCCTTGTTCAAAACATTGAAGTACACCGGCATGGTGAGGTATCCAACATCAGGATTCGAGTCCATTGAAAAAGCAAGAGAATGGCTGAAGAAGTTTATAACAAAATATAACAATGAACACTATCATTGTGGCATTAATTTTGTAACACCGAGATCGAGATTTCTCGGCAAGGATGCCGCGTTGCTGAAAGCACGCAAGGCGACAATGGAACGCGAGCGCGCCCGGCACCCGAACCGCTGGATCCAAGGCCGCACCATGAACTGTGAGCCCGTCGGCGGCGTCTGGCTGAACCCAGATCGCCCCGCGCCCGCAGGAGCCGTCGGGGCCGCGTCCAGCGGGGCCTCCGAGGGGGTAACGGTGGTGGAGCCGTAGACGATGCAGGGCCCCACAAAGAAGTACCCCCCGCATCGCTGCGAGGGGGATTTCGAGCGCGGTCATCGGGATCCCTCCCTGTACCGCACCGGCACTGTAGCACACCGGGCTACGATAGTGGGATCTCGAGGGACCTGCTGGCGCCCCACAGATTTTGAGCTACAAATATCCTCGGAGTCTGAGGGCGAGCCCTCAGGAGGCGATAGCCTCACAGCCGAAGCTACCCAGCTGCGGCATTAGGTTCGATGCTTGCCGAAAGGCGACCAAAGCGAGCATCGAGTTGTTTAAAAAAATCGGAACACAGACTTGACAACTACCGCACTCTCACGCGCATCTGCACGAAAGCGACTTTCAGACGCTTCTCATCGGCGCCCTCAACTTCACGAACGCCTACACAGTCACGAGCGAAGTCGAAGTCCGCGGCGAAGAAAAGGGCTACATCGACATCTTGGCGACGCCTTCCGCTGAAGGCCACGCTGAAACGTCCTACCTCATTGAGGTGAAGTACCTCGCACCCAAGGCGGCAACGGGCGAAGCCGTGGCGAATGCGCTGGACCAAGCCTGGGGGCAAATACGCCGCTACGAGAAGGCCGACAATGTGAGGTGCCTCCCGAAGCTCACGCGCATCGTGGCGCTCTTCGTCGGACTCGAGCTCGAAATCTTGGAAATCGAGTAGTCAGCCGTTTCCCAAAAAGCGCAAGGCCCGGCAATCGCCGGGCCAAGTTGTCTCTACGGCCCCGCCGAAGCGGGGCACCGAGGATCAGAAGCGGTAGCGCACGTTGCCGTACACCTGATGGTTCGTTGTGTTCTCGGATCCTACGAAGCCGTAGCCCACGCCGAACCCAAAGTTCCCAACTTCGCCGTTCACGCCGAACTTCACGGTGAACGCCGTGCGGTCACAGAAAAATACGCAGGAAGCCCGCGACTTCAGTCGCGGGAGGAATGCGAAAAGCGCCTTCTTTGCCTTAGGCGCATAATGACGTCATGAAAGCCGCTACCGAAAATCCTTGTTTTGTTCTAGAGCTGCCTTTGCGCATTGACAGCAAAGGGCGCAAGCGTCTGGAACTTGCTTTCGATCTCGGCAGACGGCTTGTCAACGCGACGCTCGGCACTGCACTCGGTCGCCGAGATCAAATGAGGCAGACGCCGGAATGGAAAGCCGCCTGCGCCATGCCCAAGGGCAAGGCGCGCACCGAAGCGTTTGCGGCGCTGTCCGACTGCTTTCATATTGCCTCCGCCAATGACTTCGAGAAGATTCTGAAAGACCACGCGG
>CAVACW010000217.1:0-2820 GCA_963587345.1 uncultured Oscillospiraceae bacterium
TTCACGGGGAATGGTACCCTTTGCAATGTTACTTTTTGAGTGCCGGAGTAATAGATGCGGCATTCGCTCGGGACGGCGTTCAAGGACGCCTCCGTGCTGGAAATGTCGGAAAGCACGACGGTGCCGCCGCCTGCAGCGCGCAGGCTTTCGTTCAATTTTTCGACTCGGGTGATGATCTCCGCCATTTCGTAGACGGCGTTGACGCCCTTTTCCGGGGCGGAGCCGTGGGCGGAGACGCCTTCAGTGATGATGCGGGCCTGCACTTTGCCCGTGTGGCCGAGCGTCACGAGATTGCCGGAAGGCTCGCAGATGACGCAGACGTCGGGCGTGATCCCGGCGTTGCGGTAGAAGTGCTCAAGGCACACGCCGTCGCAGTACTCTTCGCAGACGCTGCCCGTGACCCAGACGGTCTTCCCGTCAAGAAGCCCTGCTTTTTTCGCGAGCGCTGCAGCGTGGACCGCCGCTGAAAGGCCGCCCTTCATGTCAACGGACCCGCGGCCCACGATTTCGCCGTCGACCATTTCCGCCGCGAAGGGATCCGCCGTCCATTCTTCGGGGTTCTCCGCCTTCACGGTGTCCATGTGGCCGTCAAAGTGGATGACGCGGGGACCGCTGCCAACGCGTCCGGCGACGTTCCCCGTCGGGTCAATGCAGACTTCGTCAAAGCCAAGCGCCTTCATTTCGTTTTCGATGAGGCGTGCGTAGGGGCCTTCTTCGTCGGAGTAGCTCTTTGTTCGGATGCCCGCCTTGTAAAAGTGAAGAAGCGCTTCCTTCTCGGCGTCGTCAAGCTGATAAGCCATGATCGTTTTTCCTTAAATCAGAGTGTTGGAGGGAGGAACGCCCTGCCACGTGACACGACGGTAGTTGGCGGCATCGGTGTCGCCTTCGGTGGAGATGCAGAGAACGCGGGAGAGGCCGGTGAGGTTCAGCGCCGTGCGGGTGCCGGCGTCGGCGCAGGCGGCAAGCAGCGCCGCCACGCCCGCGGCGCCGCTCTCGCCTAAGACGATGCGCGGATCGTTTGGAAGGGGATTCCCCAGCACGCGCATCGCGAGCGCCGCCTCCGCGTCCGAGACGACGACAAAGTGTCGCGCCGCGCCTTGCAAGAGCTTCCACGCGAGGCGACAGGGCGTGCCGCAGGAAAGGCCTGCCATCATGGTCTGAAGGTCCCCGGAGACAGCATGAATTTCGCCGTCGTTGGCGGCTGCGGTCCGGGCGATGCAGCCGGCGTTCTGAGCTTCTACGACGATGAAGGCGGGGGGCGTTGCGCGCCAGACGTTCGCAAAGAACGCGGCCATCGCGCCCGCAAAGCTTCCAACCCCGGCTTGCAAAAAGACGTGCGTGGGCGCTTCGGGAAGCCGGCGGCGGATTTCTTCGGCAAGCGTGAGGTATCCCAGCATCAGAAGCTTCACCGTTTCTGAACTTTTTTCGTCGTCCGTGTCCTGCACGAAGACCCAGCGGTTGCGGTGGGCTTCATCGCGCGCGAAGGTGACGGTGTGGTCGTAGTTCACGTCGGTGACGCGAGCGTCGGCTCCGAGCGCGCGAATGGCTTCAACGCGCTCTCGGGTGCTGCTTTTGGGGAGCCAGATGACGCAGGGAAGGCCCAGCGCCCGGGCGGACCACGCAATGCCGCGGCCGTGGTTGCCGTCTGTGGCTGAACAAAGCGTCACGCGGGCTTCGGGTTTTTCAGCCAGAAGTCGGTGAAGGAGGTCGAAGGTGGGCAAGCCTGCAAGGCCGAGGCGCTCGGCCATGACGGCGGCGGCGAGACGGCTGCCGCCCAGCCCTTTGAAGGAATTGAGCCCAAAGCGCGGGCTTTCATCTTTTACGGTGACCGAGGCGAGTCCGAGGCGCCGGGCGAGCGCAGGGAGGCTTCTGAGGGGCGTTTCGGCGTAGCCCGGAAGGGTCGCATGAAACGCGAGCGACGCCTGGGCGGCGGCTTCCGAGAAGTCAGCGGCTTCGGGGGCAGGGCCGGCAAGCGGTTCAGCCAAGTGAAGAGCTTCCATGAGGAACTCCGTGGATAAGGGAATAAATCGAACGATAATGCGCAAAACAACACGCTGGTTGCACTTTGTCGCTCGAAAATTGCATAATCTTGCGCATATCAAAAGGAGAAATGTCCCATGCGCATCACGCGGGAGACGCCGGTTGACAGCGGCTTTCATGAAATGCTTGAGCACGGCACGCGGGAGTTCCCGGCCGAGGTGGAGTTTCTCGATCTTGCCCAGCAGCCGGGCGGCATCGTGAACTGGCACTGGCACGAGGATCTGCCGTAAATTCCAAAATCGTGTATCGCACTTTTTGAGCGTCAAAACTTACTTATGCCATTGTTTTTAAACGAAACCACTGCTTTTGCACGAGAAAAATTGAGGCCAAACTGCGATACATTTTTGCATTTCACGAAAAATTGACCTAACCGATTGAATTTATTTGAATCTCATGCCGTTTGCTGAGGCAGCTTCGATATAAAATTTCAGAATTTACGATCTGCAGTTCTTCCTCGTGAAGGAAGGCGTTGTGACCTTTCGCGTGAGTCGCACTGCGCATGAAGTGAGGGCGGGCGAAGGGCTCTTTGTGAACAGCGGCGTCATGCACATGGCGGCGAGTGTCGCGGGCGCGGGGACGTACTACAGCCTCAACATCGCGCCGGTGCTTCTCTCACAATTTGCGGGAAGCGTCTTTGAGCGGCGCTACGTAGCGCCTTTTTTAGGTCGCGCCTTCTACGAGGGGTTTTGCTAGCCGATGAAAAATCCGTCAAATTTGTCAGAATGGGAGTGCCTTCCTGATTTGAAGAACGGAGGACACCATGACATTGCATTCCATCGG
>CAVACW010000218.1:0-2814 GCA_963587345.1 uncultured Oscillospiraceae bacterium
TGTTTGACAAGGTGCGGTACGCCGGGCAAGAGGCTTTTGTTTGGGGGCGCCGCAGCTCCGGCTATTTCGACATTCGTTTGCTGACAGGTGAAAGACTTTCTGCCGCTGTCGGTTGCAAAACGCTTGTGCTTCTGGAAAAACGAAAAACATTTTTAGCTCAACTCATTAAGGAGAACGCGATTCCTCCCGCGACTAAAGTCGCGGGAGGAATCGCGTAGTTTCTATGACTACGTTTGCTTCAGAAATTCGCCTGCCCGCGGTGTCGGCCGCTTCCGGCACCGTGCGGCTGCCGGGGTCAAAGTCGATTTCAAACCGGGCGCTGATGCTTTCGGCCTTGGCGCGCGGCAAGACTCGGCTGACAGGGCTTCTGCGGGCGGACGACACCGAGCGCATGATTGAAAGTCTGTTGAAGCTCGGCGTCATAGTGAAGGCGGAGGGCGACGTCGCTGTGGTGGACGGCGCGGGCGGCTTCTTTCCGGTGAAGTCGGCGGATCTTTTTGTGGGGAACGCCGGCACGGCGGCTAGAACGTTGACGGCGGCGCTGGCTTTTGCTGGCGGACACTATCGCATGGACGGCATCGAGCGCATGCGCGAGCGGCCGATCGGCGACTTGCTGGCGGCGCTGCGCTCCCTTGGCGCTGACATTGTCTGCGCGCAAAAGGAAGGCTTTCTGCCGCTCGAATTCAGGCCCTCGGCAGTGCAGGGGCGTCGCGTGAGCGTGAAGGGCAGCGTGTCAAGCCAGTACTTGACGGCGCTTCTCTTGACGGCGCCTCTCATTGCGCCTGAAGGAGGACTTGCGGTGGCGGTGAAGGGCGAACTCATCAGCCGCCCCTACATCGACATCACGACTTCGATGATGCGCACGTTCGGCGCTGATGTGACGGAAACGCCGGAAGGCTTTCTGGTGCAGCCCGGCGTCTACGAGGCGCAGGAAAACTATGATGTCGAGGGCGATGCGTCGGGGGCGAGCTACTTCCTGGCGCTCGGGGCGCTCGCGGGCGGGCCGGTACGCGTGGAGGGCGTCGGACGAAACGCCCTGCAGGGAGATGCGGCGTTTGCGGATGTGCTGGAGAGACTGGGCGCCGTGATCGTTCGCGGCGAAAATTACATCGAGGCGTCGCGCCCGGCCGGCCAGCCTCTGAAGGGGATTGAGCTCGACTGCACGAGGATTCCCGATGCAGCGATGACGCTGGTGCCGATGGCGCTCAAGACGGAGGGGCCGGTGAAGCTGACGGGCATCGCCTCCTGGCGCGTAAAGGAGACGGACCGCATTGCGGCGATGGCGACGGAAATGAAGAAGTTCGGCGCGCGGGTTGCCTGCGGCTCCGATTGGATTGAGGTGGAGCGCGGCGCGACAGTGAACGAAAATGTGGCGGTGGACACCTACGATGACCATCGAATGGCGATGAGCTTTTCGCTCGCTGCGACGGCGGGCGTGCCGGTGGTGATTCGGGAGCCGGGGTGCACGGCGAAGACGTACCCAGCCTACTTTGCGGAACTGCAGAAGATTGTTGTCGCGGCGGATTGATGGGCGCGAATGGTGCTGATGACATTGGGAAAAATAACTTCGATAGCGGTCCGTGGCTTTCTCAGCATAGGAAAAGCGTCGATGACGACTGTGCCGGATCTCTTGGTGCTCGTTGGCGGCAATGGCGCGGGAAAGTCTAATTTTCTTGAGGCACTGAGACTGCTTGGCTGGATGCAACAAGGCCGTTTGCAGGATTATGTTTGTCAGAATGATGGTGCCAGCCATCTGCTTTTTCAGGGAGTGACGCAGTTCCAGTGCATCGAGTTTGAAATTGTGGCGGAGACTCCGAGCGGCTGCTGTCGTTATGAGGCGCGGCTTCAACATTGTCCGGAGGACAACACGCTTGTGGTACAAAACGAGCAATGGGGTGTCTGGACGCCGGAAAGCGAGACGCTTGAGGCGTGGCGGAACACGGCAAGACAAACGTTGCGTGCGGGAAAAGAGTCCGCGATGCGACTTCAAGAGGATTTGACGGCGCGGACGCTGACGCGGCTGTTGAGCGGCGTGCGTTTTTTTAATTTTCAAAAGCCGACGGCCAGCGATGCTTCTTCAAGGGGCGAAGCATTGGCGAGTGATCAATGCTTGAGTTCCGATGGAAGCAATCTGGCGACAGTGTTGCTGCACCTTCTTAGAAACGATGAGCGCCGCTATCAGCTGGTGGTCAGGCAAATACAGCGGCATGTCCCGGATTTTCTCGATTTTGACCTGACCTCAATGGATGAAGCGGGACAGGTGGCGTTGCAATGGCGCAGCCGTCGGGGCGAAAGGCTGTTTGGCGTCCGGCAGACATCGGAAAATACGTGGCGGCTTTTCTGTCTCATGACGCTTTTCAATCTGCCGCCAGAGAGTCTGCCGACGATCGTTTGCGTGGAGGAGCCGGAGCGCGGACTTCACCCTTGGGCTGTTGAGCTGGTGGCGGATTGCCTCAAGGAAATGGCCATGGACCGTCAAGTGATGGTGACGACGCAGTCGCCCGACATGGTGAATTGCTTTGAGGCGGAAAATGTCTTCATATGCGAGCACCGCTGCGGAGAATCGCAGTTCCACGGGCTCGTTGAGAGGGACTGGCGGCAGGGCATGCCTGACGAGTACCGCTTGTCGGATGTGTGGCTGAGCAGTTCGCCGGGCGGCCTCTGCTGAGCGCGATGAGAGTGCAAAAAGTTTTTCTTTTGGAAGTGATTTTTTAGGATTTTTTATGACGATTGTTCTGGCAATTGACGGCCCCACTGCAAGCGGCAAGGGCACGGTTTCCGCCATCGTGGCAAAGGCGCTGGGGTTCCACTACC
>CAVACW010000219.1:0-2813 GCA_963587345.1 uncultured Oscillospiraceae bacterium
GGAAAGCACCTCGTTGGCGAATTGGTCGTACTCGTCGATGATGACGTAGAGAAACCGATTGTCGTCCCCCCGAGAGACTAGCGAGAAAAAGCGCGTGACCAAAGCGGCAGCGCTTGTGAAGGTGCCTTCAAGAACCTTGTTTTGATTCGGATGCGGATAGCGGATGAAATAGTTCTGGATCGAAGCCCGCACCGATTCCTGAAATTCTTCCGCCAGCGCCTTGTGATCCGACGACGAAGAAGCAATGCCGGAGAAGTCCAAATGAAGCACTCGGAATTTGCTTGCCAACGGCGTCTTGTGCGAACCAATGTAGGTGCCGGCAAACGTTCGTTCAAAACGATCTGCTGCTGCTTCATCGTAATAGGCGCGGAGCATGCTCGTCGTCAGCGTCTTTCCAAAGCGGCGCGGACGAACAAGAAAAGGAAATTTGACCCCGCACCGTTCCAAGTCTTCAATGAAGCGCGTCTTGTCTACATAAGCGTAGCCCTGAACCCGAATATCAGGGAAGTTGGTATCGCCGTAAGGCGTAGGCTTGAGCTTGGGCAAATCGGTCATATCCATGGTCCAAAACCTGACACAGCAGCGAAATCCGCTGAACCTCCTTCGATTATACCGCCATGACGAATAAGATAGCGCAAATTCATTGGAAAACAGAATCAACTATCCGAAACTGTCGTTAGATCTCTTTCCTTGCGCCATCCAGGCCCGGTACATTTCTGAGGGACTGCGTTCGGCCACCTCGTCACAGGCCGACAGCCTGGCCGGCCTCGGCGACGAATCCTCCTATCCTTGCGGAACGGGGGACGGACTTCTCGAAAAATCTGAAAGCAGACTCCTCGGCCTGGTGCTTTTGGGCGATGGCTTCAAGCTCAACCGAGCTGCAGCGTCCCGGCCCGAGCCGGAGGCGGCGCTTCAATCCCGCCCGTTCTACACTGCGCCTCATGACTGACAGCAACTCAACGCTCCTCTGGTACGACCAGAATGCCTCCCGCCTCTGCGCCGCCTACGAGGCCTCGCCACCACGGGCCCTGCAGGCGACGCTTGCTCGCTGGATCCGACCCGAGATGCAAGTGCTGGAGCTTGCCTGCGGCTCAGGCCGCGACGCCCGCTTCATGGCAAGCCTAGGCGCCCGCGTCACGGCGCTTGACGGATCAGCCGCCATGGTCGCCGAAGCCCGAAGAAAGCGCGCCGGCGGGCCCGAATTCCTGCGCCTCGCACTCCCTGCGACCCGCTCGGAGCTCGCCGCAAAAGGCCTTCTCCCCGACGCCCAAAGCGACGACGGACACTTTGACGCCGTGGTGTCGATTGCGCTTTTCATGCACCTTGCCGACGAAGCGCTCTTTCTCACGCTGCGCAACATCGCAAACTGCTGCCGCAAGGAAGGCCTTGCCATCGTCTCCTCCTCGCCGGATCATCCCGCCGAAGACGGCCGGCTTTTCGCACGGCGCACCGCGCAGGAGGTGGCAAGCGGATTGGAAGACTTCGGCTTCACGGTGCTCGAAAGAGAAACGACGCCCGACGCCGCCGGGCGCCCCTTTTCCGGGGTGACGCTCGTGCTTCGCAAGTCCCGCGAGGCGGGGAGCCACCGCCAGCGGCTGCAGTCCGTTCTCTTCGAAGACCGAAAGACCGCGACCTACAAGCTCGCGCTCCTGCACGCTCTGTGCGACATCGCGCTCGCGGCGCCTCTTGCCGCCCAGTTCGTGAGCGAAACCCACGTCGCCGTGCCGATGGGACTCATTGTTGAACGATGGATCGCGTTTTACTGGCCCTTGGCCGGCCTGCCGCAGCTCTCCGGCCATCGGCCGATGGAATTCGAAGCGGCGCTCGCCCGCCTCGCCGCCCTCTTTGCGGGCGACTACTTCGCGTGCCGCCGCGGCATGGAGGCGAACTGCCTCGACGCTCCCGCCCGCGAGGCGCTCGGAGCGGTTGCAAGCGTGATGCTCAAAACCTTGAAGCGCGGTCCCATTGAGCACTCCGGGACTTCCGCTGGCGACCGGCTCTTTGCGTGGCGCCAATCGGAAGCCGCCGCCCCCCTGCGCCTCCCCTCTGGAAGCGCTCAGGCAAACCAGCGGCCAGCTCCTTTTGCCCGGAGGCTTGTGGCGCGAAATGAAGCAGAACGGCCTCTGGTTCTCGGACTCGATTCTTCTGCAATGGGCGCAGCTGGTGGAGAAATTCAGCGGCGGAGAAGCGCCGATGGGCGATGTGCTCTCCCGGCTTCTCTCAACGCAGGGATCCGAACGGGACACCGCCGAAGCTCGCGCGCTCTACGCCCGAAAGCCCGACCTCGCCTGCGTCTGGACGGGCGAGCCGCTCGCAGGCCGCGTCTTCGCAGTGGACCATCTGCTTCCGTGGGCGCTCACGCGAACAAACGACTTGTGGAACCTGCTGCCCGCTCTTTCCAAAGCCAACAGCGCAAAGTCCGACAAGCTTCCCGACTTCGAGTTCTTTCTCTCGCGGCGCGACGGCATCGTCGACGACTGGCGCTGGCTCGCGGACCAGGATCCCAAGCTTTTCGCGCGGCAGAGCGCTCAGGCGCTTCTTCCCGCCGGGCTTCCGGCGCGCGAGTGGTGGAATCCTCTCTTTGACGCCGCAGGACGACGGCTCGAGTCGCTCGCGCAGCGACTTTCGGCGCCGCGCTGGCGCGGTCTCTGACCCGCCTCATGCAAAAACAGCGGACGGGCGGCCTCCTTCGGAAAGAAAACCGCCCGCCCCAGACTTTCTGCGCCGCCCGAAGACCTCATTTGACTCGCTGCCAGCGCACGAACTGCCGCTTTTCTTCGGAGAAGACGGCAGCGACACGAACGAGGGGCTTC
>CAVACW010000220.1:0-1081 GCA_963587345.1 uncultured Oscillospiraceae bacterium
GGACCGCGTCAATAACACTGAGTATCATGAAACGCCAGCATTTTTTTATTCTGAAGTATGACAATTCTGACTTCTGTTAACACGGCCATGGCAACTATGACCTTTAATTTGTGGTCCCCAGAGCATGATCCTTGCGGGATAGATGCAGAACTGTAACATTTTTGCCTTGCGCTAACAATGCAGTGAGGCCAAACTCCCAGTCTGACGATGTCCCCCAGCCTTCTCTATGGAATCTCAAGACAGAAACAACTGATTTCTGATAGTCGGCATTATGGTCCCTGTTGCATCTATTTATGACGCAATCAAAACAAGACACTCGCCCCACTGAACGCGCAGTCTGACGCACCTACAATACCCCATCAATTTCTTATGCCTGCAAAAATACAAAATCTCATCGAAGATTCATCGGTTTATCATAAGTGTGGCAATTTTCTTTCTACCAGCATCGGTCACTTTTAGAACTGCCGACTGGCTCCACTTTTTGACAGAGCTGCCAACTTCCAAACCGGCGCTTGAACAACCGCGCCCCCCGACACACCGGTTTTCTTCGATCAGCATTCCACTCGCTCTCCATTCAGCAACACGACGACCGAACGCTTTGTGAGAACGTTTTTTCAACAGCCGCCATGCGCCGGCGTTCTGACGACGAGCCTTTCAAACACAGCATAAATAGAAGCACCTGCTTCTAAAGTGCCCGGCAAACGTCACCTTCGTACCCAACCCTCCTTAGAGAGAAAACACTGACATGCTTGATCCTGAATGTCTCCTTGATGAACACCTTCGCGCGGCCTATCAAGAAAGAAGCCGCCTGCAAGTTCCCTATGCCGTGCTACTACACGCCCTCGCCTTCCTGCACAATCTGAGCGTCCCCGTCTACGAACACATCACAGCCATCGCAGCCGTTCTGCCGGAAGATTCCGCGCGAAAGCTACCGACGACAGACTGGCTGCTTCACTGCATCAATTTCCTGCGCGAAATGATGGCCGTCGTGGCAGCGGGCGAGTCGCAGCCCCAGAAAGTAGAGCGACGTTTTGCCGAAGACTTTCTTCTTCGCACGGACGTGCGTTGCGTGGCAACGCCC
>CAVACW010000220.1:1091-2689 GCA_963587345.1 uncultured Oscillospiraceae bacterium
GTCACTCAGCCTGCATGACGCACAAGCGAGCGCCGCCAAGGCAGTAGGGCTTTCCGTTCTTCCGCCTCTTGCGGGCGTGAAGGCAGTCGCCGCCTTGAGCGAATTTGCGCTGGAACCCTACTTTGAAGCATCGAGTGCGGCTGCGCCAAAGCTCAAGCTCTGGACCGTAACGGAAGCCATTCCGGAATCCGGCGCCTGCACGGGCGTGGCAGACTTCCTTGCCCCGCTGGGCTTCGGGCGATATGGCGATGATGCGGCGCCCACACCAAGCGTCACGCTGGTGAATCCGTATCTTGACGCAACAGAGACCGACTGCGTAATGTCATCGCTCGCCACGCACACCGCCGGAGTGCTCAACATTGCGCGACGGCCACTCAAAACTTTCGCAACCGGCCTGCTAAGCGACTGCAGCGCGCCAACGCGCCGCCCCATGAAGGCAACGGTCAACGCTGATCCACTCGCGTTGCTTCTTGTAAAAGCGGATGACCACTGTCATCGTTTCCTCGACTGTCTGACGCCGCTTGGCCGCCGCTGGATGGCGCCCCCCTTGGCTTGATGCCACGCACTCCGATCCAAGCTCTAAAAGGTACAAACATGACTCATTTGGCTGATCTTGACTACCCAGTGCTCACGGCGCTGCAGAAAAAGAAGAACTGCTGGGATTCGCGAGCCGTGCTTTTTGAGGCCCAGGCGATCCTCATCGATCACGTCGGTCTTCGAGAGACGGACCTCGCCATCATCAAGGCCGCCAATCGACGCGACCCAGCGACAGTCACGCCGCTGTGTCGCCTCACAGAAACTCATGGGCAGGTTATGTTGCAGACGATCGTGGCGCTCCGCGAACTGGCAGATGCTCGCTGGAACGAAGCGCGAGAACTCCTTGCCAAGGCCAGCACGGAAGTCGTCCGGCTCTACGCCGCCCTCTTTCTTGCTCGAATGAACGTCTGGCAAGCGTCCTTGCGCCGCAATGCCGACCCAGCGGTGTTGCCCGCCTATCTGCCCGCTGAAGCAACGGATGTCGCCAGCGTATTCAGCGCCCTTGCGGCCAAGCATTCCGATTCCATCGCGCAAGAAGTGGCGCAGGAGGTGCGAGACCGGCGCCACAAAGACAAATTCCGCTACTGGCGCGCCGATTTCACGACGGATGTGCCGACGCAGATGAAAGAAGTTCAGGAGATTTTCTGCCACTACGGCATTCACTGGGGAGAACAAGACGACACTCGCTCCATCGTCTTTCGCACCGAAGCGACAGAGGCCTCTTTTGCGGCGTCACTAGCGGCGGGATTCTCGGGCGTCTGCCGCATCACGGCCATCGAACCCAATCCAGAAACTGGCGTGGTGTTTTTGCATCACAACTCTGACGGAGGCTCGTTCTTTTCATTCTGGGCGAGGGCCGTGCAGACAGGGAAAAATCGGCAGGGCCACCAAACTAATTGGCTGGATCGAAGCATATAATGGAACGTGTTTCGCCAACGTCACCTCGAAGGGCGAATAATAAATTACACTACATCATGAACGAAACCTCAGAGAAGATTGAAGAATTTGCTAAGTACATAAAAAGCGAATTTGATGAAAACAAAATCGACCCAGTGGAAATC
>CAVACW010000221.1:0-2655 GCA_963587345.1 uncultured Oscillospiraceae bacterium
GCTTTGTCAGCTGCCGCCCTCAGGTCTGACGGATTTTGGCGAAATCCGCCGCAACGGCTTTGCGTACGTTGACAAGACGCGCTTCATCGAGAAAATGGAAGCGCTGCGCCTCTACTATCCGTTCATCATTCGCCCTCGCCGGTTTGGCAAAACGCTGTTTACGCAGGTTCTGGAAGCCTATTACGACAAGGCCCAGCAGGATGCCTTTGACAAGAATTTCAAGGGAACCTACATCTATGACCACTTGACCGGCACTCAAGGGACCTACAACGTTCTTCATTTGGATTTCTCGGGGCTTGGTTCCGAGGATGTTGAGCGCGCCTTCCATCAAGAATTAAGGGCGAGCTTTGCCCATTATTTTTCTCGCTACCCCGCCTCGCCTCTTGGCGACCGCTTGCTTCAAAGTGCGCCAGACTGCTCGCCGGCGGTGTATTTCAATGAGTTTTTGATGGTCGCCAATCAGGAGCCTGATCTGCGGCTTTACGTCATCATTGACGAGTACGACCAGTTTGCCAACGAGCTCTTGAGCACCCGTCCGGAGAAATTCAAGGAAATCACTGACAACGGCGGCTTCCTGAAGAATTTCTACACGCAGTTGAAAAAGGCGACGAGCGGCGGCCCGGTGAAGCGAATCTTCATGACGGGCGTTACGGTCATATCGCTCGATTCCATGTCGTCGGGATTTTCCATTGGGCAGGATATTTCCGTCGAACCGGAATTTGCTGATCTTTTTGGATTTACCGAAAAAGAGCTTCGAGGGCTGGTGGCGGAAACCTTGGATCTGAAGGCCTGCGGGAAAACGATGGATCAAGTCATTTCCCGCATGCATGACTTGTACAACGGCTATCAATTCAGCCCCAAGTCCGATGTCTCCGTGTTCAATTCGGCCTTGAGCGTTTACTACCTCGACAGCCTTCAGAGAACTGGCGCCGAGCCCATCAAGTTCATTGACCGAAACGTCATCCCCTACACCAAGGTGAAGACCCTGCTGCAGCTCGGGGATCAGGCTTACGTGAAAGACATCGTGGGCAAGATTCTCGAGGGGGAGAACGTCAAGTTTGGCGGCTTTGGCGACGGCTTGAATCTCAACAAGAAAAACCGCTTGAAGCCCGATGACGTCCTCGCCGTGCTCTACTACATGGGCTTTCTCACGTTCGTGCCGCGGACGACGCGGTTCATGACCTGCCCCAATCGCTGCATTCTGGAGCAGTTTTTCCGGTACTTCATGGAAGAGATCGAGGACGCCCAGTTTTCCTTCAACGACGAAGAAGTGGCTGAGGCGGCGCTCAAGATGCAAAAAGGTGACATCAAGCCTTTTTTGGAACTTGTGTCCGACGGGCTTTCCGCTGACGCCGGCGAGCATGTCTTCAGCAGCTTCAACGAAAGCAACATTCGGACGGCGGTCAAGGTGCTCTCGCGCTACGGCGCGGGGTACCGAGCGATCGAAGAGCCGGATCTAGCGGGCCTCGGGTATGCCGACCTGATTCTGGTGCCGCCCAAGGCGGAGGCTTCGGCCTATTTGCTCGAGCTGAAATACTTGAAGAAGTCGACGGCGGCAAACAAGATCAAGGCAACGACGGAGCGTGCGCTTCGAGAAGCTCAAGCGCAGCTTCAGCGCTACAGCGACTCGGCTCTGGTGAAGGAATTTCCGAGCTTGAAGAAGCTCGCCGCGGTTTTTCACGGCGCAAAGCTCATCGGCGTGAAAGCGTTGTAGCGCCGTCTTCCCGCAAGGGATTCCCCCCCCCCCTCCTTGCCGTTCTCAGCCAAGAGCCGCGGCTTGAGTCGGCAGGCTTTGAACCACGCACGACTTGCCGCAGAAAGCGATGCCGTAGGCATGCTGCTGGCTGCAGTCGAACTGATCAAGATAGTCCCGATAGTGCTTTGCCTCAATCTGAGCGAGCGCCGACTTGGCGGCGGCGAGCATGGCTTCGGGCTTCGCGCAGTGCTTCAATTCCAAAACAACGCCGGTTCGGACATTGCCGCACCAAGCGGTGTAGGCAAGATCGGCAAAGCCGTCGCCCGCCTCCGCGTTGGAGCGCAGATTGTCGATCAGCTGGCCGTCAGCGCAGGCGCAGAGCGCGCACAGGAAGCCATGATAGAAATTCTCCGCTGGGGCCTTGGTGGCGGCGTCTCTGACAGAAACGTAGTTTCGAAGCAGCTGCTCCAGGTGTCGAGCGACGTCATTAGTTTTTCCGGCGAGCGTTGCCTTGACGACGTCAAGGCTGCGCGCAGCGAAACGAGCATTGCCGGCTGAAAAATGCGCGAGCACGCTCTCTCGGAACGTTTCGCGGATTTCTTCGTTCGGGAGTCGCACCCGAAAGGCGAGCGGGTGACTTGGCAGGCGTTCGGCGATGGTGAGATAGCCCGTGTAAAAGAGCAGTGTCCAGAAGTCTGCCGAACTGTGGCGCGCGAGTTCGCCATAGTTGAGCTTTTCGTTCACGGTGATGTCGATCGCTCCGCCGTCTACGAGCGTCTGCATCTTGTCGGTGTCCGCGCCCGAGAGAAAGCCCAGAAATTCATCGATGACGTCGTTGGAGCTTGAATTGGCCCAGTAGTTGCGCGGCGCATATTGAATCGGGTCATCAAAGCGGCGCGCTTCCGAGCAGAAATTGATGACGTCCCACGGACAGTAGATGTCGCTGCGATGAAAGCGGT
>CAVACW010000222.1:0-2616 GCA_963587345.1 uncultured Oscillospiraceae bacterium
TTTGAGTGGAGTCGGGTCGAAACCCTATAGTTCATAAAATCGTGAAGTCTTTATTCAACCGTCACAGAGCTACTGCCAAGCGAGACTACTGCTTCCAATTTAGTTTTTTCTTTGCCATCCAATGTTACTTTTTGATTGGCTGTTCCGGGCAATACCAACAGGCCGCCAAATACGCTCGTTTCGCCTTCCACATCAGCCTTAGTTACAGTTTTCGCCGTACCCAAAGCCTCAATATCCGTATCTGATGCCTGAACATTCGCCGCCACAGCGAATGCGCCCACCACTGCCAATGCAATCGCAGTCTTTCTCATAATTCGATCCCCCTCAGCAGGCCACAAAGCCAGCCTTTTCACATATCACAATAGACAAATACAGCTGCCGCCTGTAGAATTTTCGATAGCGACAGCACTGAAATGTATAGCAATACACTGCTATATTTTGAGTTTACCCCCCCCCCGAGTACCCCCCGTCAAACCAAGTTTCAGCATGCTCATCGCCATTTTTCAGTGCACTATTTCAGACGACAAAAAACCGTCCAAGAGGCAAACCTCCCGACGGTCTTGTTCATTCCTCAAATTTTTTAACTGAACGCAAAGTTCGCCAGCCGATCCACTCCGGCCGCGGGCGTCAGCAAGTGACGCCATCCCTGTTGCCATCTAGCAACAACCTCGGCAAAACGCTGTGAAACCGCAACGTCGGCCTTCACTTTCGCTGCCTTTTCCCCTTCAACGCGCCCTTCCGCTCACATTTTCTACGTCCCTCATTCCCCCAGCACCGTTCACCACGTTGACGCCAAAAGCACAACCTACCTACATCTCCCTATGCCGTTTGCTCAGTCGGCGAAATTGCTCCCGCACCGCTTCGTTTGGACAAACAAGACGTTGCGCCGACTCCGGGGAAAACGTCAGGTACCCCAAGTAGACAAAGAGCGAGAGCACGTCATCTCGATCCAGCGCCCCGCGCCGCCCCGAGTCAAAGCTCCACGACAAGCGCGGCAGCGCCACGCTCTCCCCCGCGAGCACAGCCGCCAGGAGGCGCTCCCCAAAGTCTGCCTCGCCGCAGCACGCCAGAATCCGCGCCATGCGATCCACGTCCCCGTCTGCTGAGCGATCCGTCATGATGGCGGGCTCCCGCTTGCGCGTGGCGAGCTGCCGCAAGTAGTAGAGGCACATGCCGCTGCTGAAGACTTCTTCCGCACCTTCGGCAAACCGCCACCCGCCGTAGAAAGCTTTCATACGACAGAAAACCTCGTCTTCCGTCATCCGGCAGGCCGTGAGATCCACGGTCTCGCGAATGAGCTCCCGCACTTCCGCTTCCGTAAATCCCCACGCCGTCGCCATCAAGGGATCCGTCGTCACGTCATCCACCGTGCAGCTCGCCGCGGCCGCCGACATCGCGAGCGGCGTGACGCCCGTCAAGTAGACGCGGCACACCGCCGTCTTTGTCGCCGCCTCAAGCGCCGCGTAGAATACTTCAAGGAAACGAAAGTCCGTCGCCTCGCCTTCAGCGCCCTCCTTCCTCAGGCGAAAGAACCGCTCCACTGCGAGATGGTCACACTCGTCGATGATGACGCAGATCGTGTGACCGAACGCCAGCGCCGCTCGATTCAAGAACGCCGCAACGAGCGACCCCACGGACGTCCATTCGCCTTCCAAGACCTCGCGGGCGCCCGCAAACGGATGGCGCCCGGCAAACAACTCAAGCGCCGACCTCACCTGACACTGGAATTCCTGCGCAAGGTCTGGCGCCGAGGCGAGCCCCGAGAAGTCAAAATTCACCACATGAAGCCGCCCCGCTAACGGCGTCGGATGCGCTCCGATGTACGTCCCGCCAAAGCGCGCTTCAAACAACGCCCCCTCCCGCCGGTCTTAGTAGCAGGAAAGCATCGTCGCAAAAACGGACTTCCCAAAACGCCGCGGCCGCGCGAGAAAGACGTGAGGCCCATAGTGGCGCTCCAGCGTTTCCATAAAGCGCGTCTTGTCTGCGTAGACGTAGCCGTTGTCGCAAATCACCGCAAAGGCGCTCGCGCCGTAGGACGTGCGCGCAGGGCGAAAAACGGAAGGCATGACGGCCTCTCAAAGAAAGGGACGATCAGAAGCCGTGAGAACTGACTCAGAACGGAACATCCTCGTCCTCCCACCATTTCTTGGCGCGAGGCGGATGCGTGCTCGCCGGATACGAGCTCGCCGGCCGCGTCCTCCCGGTCTTGGCGCCGATCTTCGTCTCCCACAGGTCCCAGATCCACTCCTTTACGGGAAGCTTCCACTGCTGGTCCTTGTTGGGGATGTTGCGGATGAGGGCTTTCGCCCGAAAGCCCAGTTCTTTGGCGGCGCGGATGTCGGCCTCGTTCAAACGACAGAGCTTCTTTGCCTTTTTCCAGTCGTCGGGATTGGCGGGCATGCGGGAAATTTCCTGAGAGCGAATACAAAAAAATCCCGCCGGTCGCGCCGTGCAGGATTCTTTCAGAAGGACTTGGCAGGGGTAGTAGGATTCGAACCTACGAATGGCGGATTCAGAATCCGCTGCCTTAACCGGACTTGGCGATACCCCAGTCCTAAATGTGGTGCGGTCGGAGAGACTCGAACTCTCATGACTCTCGCCACAGCCACCTCAAGG
>CAVACW010000223.1:0-2590 GCA_963587345.1 uncultured Oscillospiraceae bacterium
GGCGCCGGTCCCAATGATGCTCACTCCGCGAGGTTATCTTTTTTCTACGGCGGACATCTTCTCGGCGGCTTGTTGCAGGCCTCTCATCCGTCCTGGCGACCGTCACCAGGTGAACGGTTGTTCAGTTTTTCTCCTCCCAAAGATGTAACCCATGTGACGGATTTGTCGCATGACAGGCTGGCGAACTGGCGACAGAGCGCGCCTGTTGCTTCAATGAGGCGCATCGAAGGCCGGCCGCCCGTCTTCCCGCGAGCGGTTCGAAAGGTCTTCGCCATCACAGAGAGGAAGAAATCATGCAGAGAAGAACGTTCACGCTGGGCGCTGCGGCGCTTGCAGTGGCAGGAACCCTGTCCATGAATGTCGCGCTCGCGAAGGACATCGCGATGTCGGCTGATGTCGTGGTGATTGGCGCGGGCACCGCAGGTACCGCGGCGGCGCTCGCGGCCGCTGAAACGGGTGCCAAGGTGATCACCTTGGAAAAGAAGGCGACGGTGGGCGGCACCGGCAATTTCTCCGAAGGCATCATGGCGGTGGAAAGCTCCATGCAACGCGACTGGAACTACAACCTCACGAAGGACCAGGCCTTCAAGATGATCATGGAATACGGCCACTGGCGCGGCGACGGCCGCATGGTGCGCGCCTTCCTCGAAAAGACCGCATCCACCATCGATTGGATGAAGAGTTATGGTGTGAAATTTGAGAAACTTTATTCAAATTATCCGGGCGGTCTCTATACATGGCACATCTACGAAGGCCGCGGTGCTGGCTGGATCAATCTTTTCCAGAAGAAATATGCTGAAATGGGTCAGAAATTGTTGCTCGAGACCCCCGCGAAGAGCCTCATCCAGAAGGACGGCAAGGTGGTGGGCGTCGTGGCTGAAAACGACGACGGCGACAAGATCACCATCAAGGCGGGGGCTGTCATCATCGCGACGGGCGGCTTTGGCGCCAATCCCGAGATGATGAAGAAGTACATGCGCTTCCCGGGCGTGGATGGCCTTGCGCAGGCTGGCAAGACGGGCGACGGCATCAACATGGCCTGGGCGGCGGGCGCCGGCAAGGACGGCACCGAAGTGCAGGCGTCCTACCGTCCGGGTCCCAAGGGCATCGGCACCACGAATCACGTTGCTGCGTCCGCCAAGCAGCCTCACCTCTGGCTTGATCCGAAGGGGCGCCGCTTCTGCGACGAGACGATCATGTTGAATTGGCCGTACGCCGGGAACGCTTTGGAGCGCATCGGTGGCTCGATGTGGGTCGTGTATGACCAGAAGACGCTCGACTACATGGTGAAGGAGAAGGGCATTGACTTGGGCGTGGGCGTCATGGTGCCTGTCACGACGAAGCTCACGAAGTTCGCCGACGAATGGGGCGCCGCTGAAAAGGCGGGCTGGGCGGTGAAGGCCTCGAGCCTCAAGGACCTTGCGAAGAAGACTGGCATGGACCTTGAAACCCTGAAGGCCACCGTGAAGGAATACAACGGCTTTGCCGCGATCCGTCACGACGGCGAATTTGCGAAGGCGCCCGAGTATCTGCGCGCTGTGGAGAAGGCGCCCTTCTACGCCATCAAGATGGTGGCGACGTCGCTGGGCACGCTGGGCGGCATCAAGTCCAATGAACACTTCCAGGTTGTTCAGCCCGACGGCACGCCGATTCCGGGGCTTTACTGCGCGGGCAACGACGTGGGCGGCATGTACGGCGACAGCTATGACCTTCTGATGGCGGGCTCCACCATTGCGTGGGCCGTCAACTCCGGCCGCATCGCGGCGGAAAACGCGGTGAAGTACGCGAAGAAGGCGAAGTAGTCTGGCGGCCTATGCAACGAAGCCGGAGCGCGGTCCGTACCCTTCGAGGTCGCGCTCGGTGAAGTTGCCGTGGTCCCAGTCGTAGACGTCGTCAAAGAGGCGGGAGGCAACGGAAAGGTTCCTCCCGCTTCGTTTGGCCAGTCCCTCCGTTTCCCACTCTGAAATGATGCGGTAGACGGACATGCGGGAGAGGTTGACGATGTCGCCGATCAATTCGTTGGAAATCAAGAGCGGAATGACGTTGCCGCCTTCGTGCAGCTTCAGGCCGTACGCCGCAAAGAGCACCCGCAGAAAGAGCTTCACCCGCGCTTCTGCGGGGAGCGTGAAGTTGGCGGTCATGCCTTCGATGTGGCTTTCCTGCTTGCGCACGAGCAGCTGCGACACGGTGAGAAGGAGCTGGGCGTTTCTGAGGTATTCGGCGAGAAGGTCGCCGCGGCGCACGACCCAGATGTCGCTGTCTTGAAGCGTCCGGGACGTGACGTTGACGCGCTCGCCCGAAAAGCACGTGATGTCGCCCATGGTGCGGCCCGGAAGAATGAGGGAGAGCACCGCGGCGTGCCCTGGTGACGACCAGTTTATCCAGTAGGACGCGAGGCCTTTTTCCAGAAAGAAGAGCACGGGCGCTTCGCCGCCGCTTTTGAGAATCTCGCCTTTTTTGACGTGGCGCTTTACGCCGTGGCGCCGGTACAGGTCTTGCAGCACGCCGGGTTCGGCGGGATGGATCCAGGGCAAGGTGCGAAAGATCTGGCGCATGGCGAGAGGGACGGCGGTGGAAAGCCGAGGATTAT
>CAVACW010000224.1:0-2585 GCA_963587345.1 uncultured Oscillospiraceae bacterium
AGAAGCTTGACAACGAGTGCGTGCTTTCCGCGCTCGTCTACTTTGGGTTCCTGACGTTCGTTCCCGGAAATAAAAACGTCCTTGTCGTTCCCAATCGAGCCATCGGCATTCAGTTTTTCGAGTACTTCTTCAAGAACGTGCTGCTGTCGGGGGATTATTTCTTCAGCCTCTCGGAGTTTTCGGCGGCCTACCAAGCGCTTGCCGCGGGCGACCCCAAGCCCTGGCTGGAGCTTTCGAACAAGCGGCTCGTTGAAGACAGCGGCGTGCACATGCACGCGCAACTTACCGAAAAGGTGTTCCAGACCATGCTCGCAGCGACGCTGTGGTTCTCAAGTGAATACCGCGGCCAGTTGGAATATGAGTCGCGCGGCGAAAACGCCGGCTTCATGGATCTGCTCTTGACGCCTCGTGAGAACAAGGCGCTGCCCACTTACGTGATCGAAGTGAAGCATCTCGCGGTCGGCGCTGAGGACGATGCCGTCGCTTCGGCGCTCGAAGCCGCTCGCCATCAGGCGGTTCGGTACGCGGAAGGCGAAGCGCTTCGCGGCGTTTCGAATCTGAGGCGCGTTGCCATGGTGTACAAAGGCTTGAAGATCGGCGCCGTGGAGGTTTTCTGACCTTGTTTTGAGCTGAAAAACAACTGATTGTTAACGAATATTGTTATGCTGGCCCTCTGTTATGTCTGAAAACGTCGTTCTCAAGAAAAATCCGTACACCCTTGCTCGCTTTGAGACCATCCAACAAGGCGGCTGGGCCTACGTAGACAAAACGCGCTACATCGAAGTTTTGGAAAACAGTAACGCGTTTTATCCGTTCATCGTGCGCCCGAGGCGCTTTGGCAAAACGCTTTTCACAGACACGCTTCAGGCCTATTACGACGTCTCCGCCGCCAAGGATTTCGAGCAAACCTTTGCCGGCACCTACATCGGCGCCCACAAGACGCCGCTCGCGAACAAGTATAGGGTCCTCAAACTTGATTTTTCAGGCACTGATCCAAATAATTTCAAAGCAACTTTTTGTGCGAAACTTTTGCGAGCATTGAATCTATTTTGTGATCGCAATGACTTCAAGGGTGTGAGAAATGCTCTCCGAAGAGAATATGACGATGCCTTGATTCTCTTGAACGAATTTATTTCTGCGTACTCTGCCTGCTGCCGCGACAAGATCTATCTCATCATCGATGAGTATGACCAAGGCGCCAATGAAGTTCTGGCTTCAAGCGTCGAAAACTTCCGTGAACTCACAAAATCCGGTGGCTTTCTCAAGGCCTTCTATTCGCAACTGAAAGACCTAACAACCGGCGACGGACCAATCGCTTGGATCTTCATCACTGGCGTCACCTCCATACAGCTCGACTCAATGACATCAGGCTTTTCCATAGCGAAAAACTTTACCAACCACCCTAAATTTGCCGGCATGTTCGGCTTCTCTGAAACGGAGCTCCGTGCGCTGATTCCACAGTTGGTAGACCTCAAGCAATACGGCAAAACACTGGATGAAGTCCTTGCCCGCATGAAGGAGTGGTACAACGGCTACTATTTCAGTGTCAATAGCGATGAAAGCGTCTTCAATGCTTCCATGTGTCTGTACTATCTGGACGCTATCGCCGACCTCGGCGAGGAGCCCGAGGACATGCTGGATCCGTCGGTTGCCAACAGCCTGGACAAAATTGAGTCGATTCTCTCGCTGGGCGAGCCTGCCTTTGTCCTCGAGACGATCGAACAAGCCCTGCAGCAGCGGCCAATCCCCTTTCGCGGCCGGATGCAGCTGCTCAACCTCAATCAGCGCCAGAAGCTTGACAACGAGTGCGTGCTTTCCGCGCTCGTCTACTTTGGGTTCCTGACGTTCGTTCCCGGAAATAAAAACGTCCTTGTCGTTCCCAATCGAGCCATCGGCATTCAGTTTTTCGAGTACTTCTTCAAGAACGTGCTGCTGTCGGGGGATTATTTCTTCAGCCTCTCGGAGTTTTCGGCGGCCTACCAAGCGCTTGCCGCGGGCGACCCCAAGCCCTGGCTGGAGCTTTCGAACAAGCGGCTCGTTGAAGACAGCGGCGTGCACATGCACGCGCAACTTACCGAAAAGGTGTTCCAGACCATGCTCGCAGCGACGCTGTGGTTCTCAAGTGAATACCGCGGCCAGTTGGAATATGAGTCGCGCGGCGAAAACGCCGGCTTCATGGATCTGCTCTTGACGCCTCGTGAGAACAAGGCGCTGCCCACTTACGTGATCGAAGTGAAGCATCTCGCGGTCGGCGCTGAGGACGATGCCGTCGCTTCGGCGCTCGAAGCCGCTCGCCATCAGGCGGTTCGGTACGCGGAAGGCGAAGCGCTTCGCGGCGTTTCGAATCTGAGGCGCGTTGCCATGGTGTACAAAGGCTTGAAGATCGGCGCCGTGGAGGTTTTCTGACCTTGTTTTGAGCTGAAAAACAACTGATTGTTAACGAATATTGTTATGCTGGCCCTCTGTTATGTCTGAAAACGTCGTTCTCAAGAAAAATCCGTACACCCTTGCTCGCTTTGAGACCATCCAACAAGGCGGCTGGGCCTACGTAGACAAAACGCGCTACATCGAAGTTTTGGAAAACT
>CAVACW010000225.1:0-2577 GCA_963587345.1 uncultured Oscillospiraceae bacterium
CTTTTTCGTGGGGTTGAGGGTGGTGCTCAAGTCAAGCGCTGGCGAAAGCTGGCTTCCAGCGTATGGCTGCTGGGAGGGCACGGCCGCTGCGGTGCAGGAAAAACTTCGGCCCCGGTCGCTGCTGGTGTTTCAAGGGCGCATCGACGCCAAGCCCGCCGAGTCGCTGGCCTGTGATTCTCGCGTGGAGTGGATTCTGGATGGAACGGACCGAAGCCGAGGTTTTCAGCGTTTTTTGATGACGCTCAAGGCGACGAAGCGGATCGCCAGGCTGTCTGACTGCTTCATGGAGCAGCCGCGCAATGCGGACTATGGGAAAACGCCGGACGAGCTTTTCACGGAGGATCCGTGGTATTTGAAGGAAGACGGGGTGAGCGGCGTGGCGGACTATACGGCGCTTCCGAAGCTTTTTCGTGCCGGCGGCATGCTGCCTTACGCGGTGGCGATCCATATGACGTATCGGCAGGGTGAGGCCGTGCGCATTCATCATTTTGTGTCTGACAGCAATTGGGACCAGTCCAATCCGGCGGGCAAGTTTTTGGAAGCCGCAAAAAAAGCGGCGGCGTTTTATGCGGAGCAGCGGGACCTGACGCAGGCAGTAAAGGAGATGCTGACCGCGTATGCTGAAGAACGTTATCCCGGGCTCGGAACCATCAAGCGGTGGTCGATCAAGAATCATCTCGAGCTCATGGCTCGCATTGAGCGGGAGATGCCATGACGAGTCGATTGGAAGCAAGCGACATCGCCAGCGAGGAGCTGAGGAGTTTTGTTTCTCAGGCGGATTTCGATGCGTGGAGTGAGCTGAAGCCGTTTTTTGATGAATTTTTCGATCTCTTTGAGGCGCGGGAGGACGGACGATCGCTCTCGGCCTTCATGGCGTCGGACGACTTCTCGTTTTTTGTGAATGAAGCGGCTGCGGCGAAGTATTTGCCGGATTTGCTCGCGGTCTGCGGACGGTCGGACTGGCAAAGCCGGCCGGTGGCTTTGCGATCGTCCGTCGTGTCCGGACGGGAGTTCAAGGACGAAATTCGCTGGAGCAATCGGTTCTTCACGTCGTTTGAAGACAACGAGCTTGGCGAGTGGCTGAGTCCGAACGGCACGATGCCCCAGGGGAAGACGCTCTTTCGCGCCCGCATTCAGAATGATCCTGAAAAGAGCTACCGAACGAGTGAGATGGGGTGTCCGCCGGCCAAAGTGGTGTCAAACGGCCGGGCGAATCCCGCTGGGATTCCGTACCTCTATCTGGCGGAAGATCCCATGACGACGCTCTATGAAGTGCGCGCTCTGCTCAATGATCGGGTGAGCATTGGAACGTTTGAGCTCATAGAGGATGTGAAGGTGGTGGACTTCACGAGTCGTCCGGATCTTTATTACTACTTCAGCGTTGATGAGGGGGCCTCGTCGATGGCGGACATTGTTCGCAAGATGCTGACGTTTAACGCGATGGCAGACGATTTGTCGCGCCCTGTGAGAAGCCGGGACAATTCGGACGTGGAGTACACGCCGACGCAGGCGGTTTGTGAGTACTGCAAGCAGAATGGCGCGGGCGGCATTCGCTTTAAAAGCGCCTTGAATCGGATTGGCGTGAATGTCGTGCTTTTTGATCCGGATCGAGCGGTCTGCCGGTCGGTGACGCCGGTGGAGGTGACAAAGATGGAGCTCGATTGCGTTGAGGTGCCGCAGGAAGACGGAGGCGCCTCATGAGCGCGTTTTATTCTCCCGAGGAGCTGCGGGCGCTGGGCTTTGCGGCGGTAGGAAGCGACGTCTTCATTTCTCGCAAGTGCTCGATCTACGGCGCAGAAGCGATGATGTTCGGGGATCACGTTCGCATTGACGACTTTTGCATCCTCTCAGGCCGCATTCGCTTGGGCCATTACGTGCACATTTCGGCGTGGTGCGGACTCTACGGGCGCTTCGGGATCGAGATCGGCAACTTCTGCGGCGTGTCGCCGCGCTCGACGCTTTTTTCTGCGACGGATGACTTTTCGGGGGAAGCGATGATTTCGCCCATGGTGCCCTCGCGCCTTGTGAAGCTCACGACGGGGGCCGTGGTGATGAGGGACTACGCGCAGGTGGGGGCAAGCTCCGTTGTGATGCCCGGCGTCGCCTTTGAAGAAGGCGCGGTCTGCGGCGCGTTTTCGTTTGTGAACCGGTCGCTTGAAGCCTGGACCGTCAACGCCGGCATTCCGTGCCGGCGGCTCAAGGCGCGCTCCGAACGAGCGAAAGAACTGAGCTCTTGCATTGGATTGAAAAGGAAAAATAGCATGAATAATGAACGGTTTATGCGGGGGGGGGTAAGACGTGCCAGAGCGGTGCGGCTTGCCGTCGTCGGCAATCGGGAGGCGGCATGAAGACAATCCTGCTCTTGGGCGGCTCCTTTCAGCAGTGCGTCGCCATTGAAAAGGCGAAGGCGCTCGGATTTCGCACCGTGCTCTGCGACTATCTGCCGGACAACCCCGGTCAGGCGATCGCGGACGTCTTTTACCTGCAGTCGACGACGGACCCGGAGGGCGTGCTCACCGTGGCGAAAAAAGAGCGCATTGACGGCATTCTCGCCTACGCCTCTGACCCGGCCGCGCC
>CAVACW010000226.1:0-2552 GCA_963587345.1 uncultured Oscillospiraceae bacterium
TCTTGCGCATTTCGTCGGTGGAGAACATGCAGCCGTGGATCTGGCTGTCGATGGCCGTGAATTTCGTAAAAAGGGGTACACCCTTTAGCTAATTTTACTGAAATTGACAAAAGGCAATGAGCTGAAAAATAAAGCTCATTGCCTTTATTTATTGCTTGACAAAATGCTATTTATATTATACAATCAAATGTACCCGTGGTACAATTGATTTTGGAATATAATAGCCATGATCTTCCATAATTTGCGCGAGATTCCTATCCCTCCCGAAGGGAGCATCAATCATGATGCCAAGAGGCAAGTATCTATCTATTTCAACATAGATGGTGATCGTCGTAGGAGAGTTATTGGCCAGGCCACGTCTGAGTACACCATGCACCCCACGGACAACTTCAAGAGGTTGTTTCCAGAGCTTTGGCAGAAGTACTACGGGCAGCAAGATGATGTAAAACCTGCCGAACTGAAAGCAGGGCTCTACGCCGTCACGCTCGCCATTGGGGAGCGCACCGGTGTATACGAAATTGTCCAAAAAGCCTTTGGCCCTGAAGATGGCAATGGCATTATGGATTACAACATGTACAGCATCCGCTACCGGAGCAGTTCAGTGCAGCTCATGGAAGATGACATGCATGAACAACTGCTCTTCAGCCGCAAGCGGTGGTCCGACGATAAGTATTCAAAGTTCTTTAATAACAAGAACGATACGAAAATTAATAATTTCAGGAAGCTGTGGCTTGAGCGATGCATAAACCACGGTTTGACAAACGTTTGGCTTTGCGTCGATGGGTCCAACAATGACTGCGCTGTGAAAGACAGCGACATGGCGGAACTGGGACACGCCAAATCGCTTCGTGACACTGAGATCGTCGGTTATATGTGGGCGGTCAATGCTGAAGACGGCCGCCCCGTCACATGGTTTCCTAGCCCTGGCGGCGTACCCGACTGCAAAGCAGTTAAGGACATCATACGTTTTCTTCAAAAGTCTAATCTCACTGTCAAAGGCTTGATTATGGACAGGGGGTTTGCAACGCAGGAGATCTTTGACCTTGCCGAAGAGTGCGGCATGGAAGCCATCGTGATGCTCAAGGCAAATGCAAATGCCAGTACGGAGCTCATGACTCGATTTGCCGAAAAGATCCGTTGGGCAATGGATTGCATTGTTGATCCCGCACCTGTCTTTGGAATCGTTGATTCTGTGAAGATTTTCTCACAGAGCAAAACATTGTCGCCTGTTGGATTGTTCTTTTCCGCCATGAGTCAGACATTTCGTTCGACAGATCTGATTAGGAAGGTCATGAAGACGCAAAAAGACATTCGTCTTCAGATTCAAAAGGATCCAGAGCACGTCACTCTCCCCTCAGATATGAAAAAGTTTCTCCACTTGGAAAAGAACGAGATCGGCGTTTGCATTGATGTGACAATAAATAATGAGGTCTGTCAGAAAGAAATTGACAAAAAAGGATACTACGCAATAGCGTCAGCAGGCAAAACGAAGAGATCGGCAAAAGAGATCCATGACATCTACGCCCTGCGCGATGTTTCTGAAAAGCAGTTTTCAAAACTAAAGTCTCAACTCAATGGGGCTGTCACTCGCTCTCATTCTGATAGAGGGGTGCGCACCCGTTTGGCCGTGAGCTTCATAGCCAGCATCATTCGAACGGAAATCGAACTTGCTTGCAAAGCGCTAGACCTCGATACGAACGATTTGATTCGTAAACTGGATGATATTTCTTTTATAGATGTGGTAGGAGATGTTTACATCCCTACAGACAAGGCCAGAAAGAAGCCAACTATGTTTTTGGCTCATTTCGGTATTACAAAGAATCATATCAACAAGATCTGCGAAGAGGTTAACAGCACCAATCCGCTCAAGTCGTTGACAAGAAAGATGCCTGTAATTACAGAGGATCAGACGGAGTCAAAAACTGAGACGAAGGCCGAGATGAAAACGGCAACCGAGGCGAAGACTGCTGAGGCAGGAGCCGAAGTGAAAGTCACAAAACATCGCGGCCGAAAATTTGGAAGCAAAAATAAGAAAACATTGGAGCGCGAAGCAAAGGAACAAGCATTGCGGGCAGCTGGACTTCTGAAAGAAAAAGAGCCGCGTGGACCGGGACGTCCCGCCGGTAGTAAGAACAAGAAGACTCTCGAACGAGAAAGACTTGAGGCAGAAGCTCGCGCCAAGGGCATTGCCCCTGAGGCAGCGCCCGCGGAGAAAAAAGGACCGGGTCGCCCTGCTGGGAGCAAGAACAAGAAGACTCTCGAACGAGAAAGACTTGAGGCAGAAGCTCGTGCCAAGGGCATTGCTCCTGAGGCAGCGCCTGCGGAGAAAAAAGGACCAGGACGCCCTGCTGGGAGCAAGAACAAGAAGACGCTAGCAAGGGAAGCAGCGCATGCTGTACATCAAGCGCGAATTGAAAAGAATAATCGCAATAAAATGGCCGCCATTTTCGAAGGTGAGATTACTAACACAAATTCGTTAAATACCCCTACGAAAAAGAGGTGACGGAAAATAAATTCCGCCGATTCGTGTACCCCTTTTCGCGAAATTCACG
>CAVACW010000227.1:0-876 GCA_963587345.1 uncultured Oscillospiraceae bacterium
TTCTCTGATTGTTCTTCATGTAAAATCCTTTCCGTTGAAGAAAGTTGCTTAGGCAACAAAAAACCCCGACCAGTTCTCCGTTGGTCGGGGTTTTGCTTTTGGCGCCTCGGGCGCCGAGGTTATGGCTCCGGTTCCTTCCCGGTTATCTTTTCGGCCTCCTTGTCAAGCCGTGTGTTCAGGGCCTTGATGGCGCGTCGGATGACGGGCGGCACAACGTCCGCCAGCCCCATCCTTTCGAAGTTTTCGATGATGGAGCCGAACTCGCCGGCGCAATAGGCACAGATCGTGATCGACTGCATCACCTCAATCTGGATCAGGGGCGCAAAGACCTGGTCGAGTCCGTGCGCCAACGCCACGATTGAGAAATAGAGCACCTTCTTGACAATGCCCTGCCCGCAGACTTTCGACTGCCACGTGCCCGTCATGAGGGCGCCGATGGTGCCCGTGACGTAGTCGATGGCGACGAAAATGATGAGCCACCACAAGAGCGCTCCCATATTTCCGAACGCAAAGCTGAAGACCCCGCCGATGACGCCTCCCGCCGTCATCAAAGTCCGTTCCATCCCGTGCGGCAACAACGATGTCAGCATGGGTACTCCTAAGACGGGACAGTTCCGCCGTACTCAGTAATGAGCGCCGACAGGGCCGAGGAAAGCGTCGCCTCACTGTTCGCGACGGCCGTCGAAACAAAAGCGGTCGTCGCGATCTGCGTCGTCTTCGTCCCGGCTGCGGCCGTGGGCGCCGTGGGCGTCCCCGTCAGTCCCGGAGACGCGAGCGGCGCCCGCAGCGCGAGCTGGTTTTTGATGTCAGAGCCAACGGCCGTCATGTCTGGAAGAGTCGTAGCCATTACGAGACTCCCAGATAAGCGTTGCCAAA
>CAVACW010000227.1:886-2530 GCA_963587345.1 uncultured Oscillospiraceae bacterium
AGGCTGTCAGCACTTCGTCCTCCGTAGCGTCAAGATAGTCCCGGTAGTCGAGCGACGTGCCCATGTATCCGTTGTAGCAACCGATGAGTTGTTGCACCATAACGGCATGGGTGTCGCTCGTCGTACCGGCATCGCTTTTCTTGACGAATTTTTCGTTGTTTTCGATGTCTTGAGCGATCTGATCCGCGGCAACCTGACGGAAGGCCGCCGCGATTTCCGCGTCCATTGTCATCGCCTACCCCTAAGACGTCGTGCCGTTGCGGGCCGCCTCGTAGACAGAGACGTAGTCGGTCGTAGTGTCGCCAATGGCGGCCTTCAAGGTGTCAACGTCGGACTGGGCGTTGGCGGCCGCAGTGGCGGCAGAAGCGGCCTTGCTGTCGGCGGTGGCCGCGGCCGACTTGGCAGCGTCCGCAGTGCCTTTCACCTCATTGATGGCGTCAACGAGTGACGTCTTGGCCGTTGTCTTCAAGCTCGACAGGGTGCCGATCGACGTCTTATTCGTGTTGGCCGTGGACTGGGCGGTATCAGCCGCGCTCTTGGCCGTGGCTACTTCCGTCGTAGAGGCCGCGTCGATGTTCGAGCGAGCCTGCGTCTTCTGGGCGGTCGTGAGCGTCTGGGCGGCATCGTATTTAACGTGGCCGGCCGCGATCGACTGCAAGGCGCTAATGGCGTCCTTGTTGGTCGTGATAGCGTCAGCCAGCTCGTTCAAGGTGTCCAAGGCCTCCGGCGCCCCGTTCACCAACGCCGTTACCGCGTCGTTGATGGCCTTCGTGATCTGCGTCGAAGACCACGTCAAGTTGGTGGCGGTCTTCGCATCGTCAATCAGCTTCGTCAGGTCGATCGAGTTCAGCGAGGCCTTCAGCTCGTTCAGCGCCAGCACCAGCGACGTCTTCTGAGTCGTGGTGAGGGCGCTCAAGTCGCCGATGTTGGCACAAATCTGCTTAACGTCCTTCCCGATGGTCTGGGCCAGTAAGGAAATCTGCTCGCTACTGGTTTTCGTCGTTGCCATAGATGGCTCCTCTGTAATTTAAGTAAATTTCAACCGGATCGACATCGAATGGCTCGTCCTTGCGGGACGGGCCTTGAATCCCCGGAACTTCAACCGCCACGACCGGAAACACCACCGTCTGATCAACGAGAACATTGATCTCCTGTGGCGGCTCCACTACGACCGTGATCTCAGGCTTTGCAACTGCATCCGTCACGCGTCACCTCCGCCGAAATAGAGATCGATCCCTGCAGGATGCGTGTAATGTCGCCCGACGGGGCCGTGATCTCCACGTCGTAAACCAGCGAGGCCGCGGGATAGGTCTCGGTCACACTATGCGGAAACCGCAGGGACAGGCGCCCCCCCTCAGCCTCGATCGTGATCCGGGCCTCGGCGCCCTCGGACGACAATTCGTCAATCACTGCACAGGCGCCGGCCGTTCGCCGCACCTGCATCCGGGCCGAATAGCCCGTCAAGTTGATGGCCGTGCCAGTCGAGTCCTGCAGGCGAATGGGGATCGTGTAGTCGCTCCCCTGGTTCATTTCAAAACTGTAGGTATTTGAAGCCATAGACCCTCCTAGTTCGGCACTGTTCCGCCGTAGTCCGTGATGAGGTCGGAGATGATGGTCTTCAGCTCATCGGTGGTGAGCTTGGTG
>CAVACW010000228.1:0-2529 GCA_963587345.1 uncultured Oscillospiraceae bacterium
GGTGTCAATCGGGCTGTCCGCATCGGTCACTGCCTGCACGCCGATGGCATTTTGTGAATAGCTTTTGACGCTGAGGAAGGCGTTTCCGTTGAAGTTGGTCGTTGAATGAAGAGCATAGAGTCCTTGGACAAGGGCAGTCTTGGTCGTGCCAACTATGTCAGCGAACGTGTTGGTGTTGAAATCAATGCGCGACGAGCCTCCCGCATTGGTAATGACGGTGCCTGAACTGTGGTCCGGGTCGTTGCTTGGGTCGTTGTTCGTGAGGGAGATTGAAGTTGTTGCTCCGTTGAATGTCAGACGCCCGCCGTACCAGGCTTCGACGCCGCTGGTTCCCCCTTGTCCCCCCTGACTGACTATGGTCAGGTTGCCGTTGATGGTGACGCTGCTTTTGTTGGCGCGAACGCCGCGCAGTTCACCGCTGCTCGTGTCGGCGAAGAGTTTTCCGACGATGTTGCCGCTGGTGGTTACGGAGGCTCCCTCGACCGCATTGATGAGGTAGAGCCGCTCGGTGTCGGGAAAGTTTTCGAGTGTCCCGGTGATGGTGAGCGTGGCGCCGTCGGCAACGGATACTGTCGTTGTCTGGCCTTTTTCTGAGGCGGTGATGCCGGAGTAGCGATTCGGTTCGCCCGAAGGCGCATCTGTGCTGATGGTGGCGTCGGTGGCAAAGTGCACTGTGTCGTTGGCGATGCCGGTGCCGGCGGTCGATACGCCGCAGGCGGCGGCCGCTGTCGCAGCGACGATGAGCTTCACGCCCTTCTTTTGCACGGAGCTCGTTATTTCGTTGGCGACCATCAGCGCGCCGCGCGCCTTGTTGAACACAATTTTGAATGTTTTGTTCATGGCAAAAGCTCCCTTGGCAAAAGTCAGGGTGTACGAATGGCGGGCGGCGGATGAGTCATGCGCCGCCCGAGACATTCCTACGTATAACAATCATGTTCACGCCGGAAGGTTAGTTTGTCAAGCGTTCGGGCGTTTGGAATGAGGCCGTGTTGCGACGGTTTGGCAGGTTCAAAACCTCCAGCCCATCTGCAGCTGCAGGAAGCCTTCGGCGCCGGTGCCGGAAAAGACTTCGCCGCCCAAAAGGGCGCCGAAGGCGAAGTTGCCTTTCTCGAGCTTCAGGGACGCCATGGCTTCCACGCTTTCTCGCGTGAGCGGCTCCACGTTTGTGGTGAAGCTGGCGTTCTCCGCGTCGCGGAACGCAGCGTGGAAGCGCCCAAAGCGGGAAAGGAACTCGTGATTCCAGGCGAGCGACGCCGCAACGGCGGCTGAGGTGCCGTCGTCAGCGGTCGTCGTCGCGGCGGTTCGAAGACCCAGACTGCTCGAGAGCGACTGCAGCGTGGCCTCATGAACTCTGAGCGCCGTGCTGTCACCTGACTCCTTCACATCGCCCTGCCGCAGGACGTTGTAGTTCAAGCGAGCGTAGGGCGTGAGCGTGACGCTCGCTATCGGAATGTCGATGCCTGTGCCAGCAAAAACGCCCGCGCTCCAGACGGCGTAGCGATCGTCATTGCGGTAATTTTGCCCAGCGAAAGTGATGCGGCGCTTGGCATGCACGGCGTCATACGCGGCGGACGCGCCCGCCGTGACGTTCCAGACGTCGCCCTGCGGTTTCCAGAGACCGTCGGCGCTTACCGCAATGCTTACGGCGCTGGCTTCTCCGCGATTCTGCCGCGCCTTGACGGTTTTCTTGGCGAGCGTGCCGTGCCAGCTGATGACATTGCCACCCGTCGCGGACTCCATCCCAGCAAAGACGCCCGTTTCGTCAGCGCGCCAGCCGTCGCCGTCCGAATGGCGCGACTCATGCTGTCCATAGGGAACGGCGTAGAGCCGGCGGCCGTCGCCCGCAAGCGCTGCGCGTTGCAGCGCGTCATGGCGCCAGTTGACGAAGTTTTGTCGCGAAGCGAGAAGACTGCGCGCAACGTCTGCCTGCAGCTCCGGCTGCAGGGCGCGGAGCGCCTGACGTACGTCGGAACCGTCAGAAGCGGAAAAATCGATGGTGCTGAACAAGGATTGCATCGGTTCAGAAACGGAGGTGGCGTTTTCCAGTGCGTGAGCAACCGCCGTTTCGTTTCGGTTCGTCGCCCACGAGGCGTAGTCCCGAGCGTAGGCGAGCGTATAGGACGCATCAGCGCCTTCGCCGCTTTCGGAGACCGACATCGTGAGTGTGGGCGAGGCGGAGTCGTCTGTGACAACGGTTGGTGTGACGGACGAGTAGTCCGAGGTCACAAGAACGTCTGAGAGACGGATTGTCTGGGCTTCCTTGTAGTAGCCAGCGAGGGGCTTCAGGACAAGAGAGCCCGACACCGAGGCGTTGCCGTTGTTGACTGTGAGCTTGTCAGTTGCGCCGTTGGCGCTGACTTCAATTTCAAGCGTGCCGGTTTCGGTCTGCACGTAGTCGCCGTCGATCGTGACGGCGCCGATGGAGTTGCCGGGGGCGAGCGTGCCCGCGTTTGTGAAGCGCCCGACGTTGTCTTCCACCGCGTACCCTTCAGCTGCCGTGAGCGAAGCCTTGCGGGTGAGCTGGTACTG
>CAVACW010000229.1:0-2480 GCA_963587345.1 uncultured Oscillospiraceae bacterium
CCACCGCGTACCCTTCAGCTGCCGTGAGCGAAGCCTTGCGGGTGAGCTGGTACTGGGCGTTGCCTTTGGCGACAGCGCCTTCAGCAATATCGACGGACGTGGTGGCGACGCTGCCGTTTATGGAAGCCATCCCAGAGGCGAAGACAACGCGGGAGTTGTCGACAGCGCTGATGTCGCCGTCAACGCGCACGTTGTCGCCTGCAAAGCGCAGCGTCGTGACGAGATCTGGCACGTAGCGCGCGGAATCGATTTGTTGCCCGTTGTAGTGGAGCAGCAAATAGGGATAGATGTCAGGATCAAACTGCTTCCATTCAGAGGTGATGTTGCCCGCGACGCGAGCGTTGTCGAGGAAGCTGATCTCGCGGACGAAGGCGTTCTTTCCAATGTAAACCGCATTTTCTCGGCCGACGACCGTGCCGGACAGGTTGACGCTGGTAAGCAGCGGTCCGAGTTGTTCAATTACGAGATCGGGATTTTCGTAGGAGTGACTTACGCCGTCGGAATAGGTGCAGCGGCCGTCGACGACATTGCAGGGAGCGACGATGTTGCCGCGGTCGCCAACGCTGCGCTCGTAATAGATGTATGAGCCAATGTAAGCGTAGGCGGGACCGCACCAGTTGTAGCCATAGTCAAGCAGTAGCGCCTTGCCGCCTGCGCCTGTGGCAGTGACGGTGCCTTCGACGTCAAGGCGTTGGTTGATGCCGTCAGACACCAGAATGCCAACGCCCCTGTCACCGTTTGAGTGAACAGATGTGTCGTCGGCGACCGTGAGGGTGTTCTTGGAGCCGTCTACGCGAATGCCGACAGAACCGGCGCCGACTGTGAGAATGTCGGCGCGCTGGCGGATGGTGTTGCCTTCGCCTTGGATGTCCAGACCGATGGCAAGCGGCGTTTCGTTGGCTTCGCCGGCGATCCAGTCGGTGCCTGACTCATTGCGTTTGGAATAGCCTCGCCAGTTTTCGTAGGTTTGGTCGTTGCGGTACTCGGACCAGCCGTAGTAGTTCTTTCGGTCGAACTGGTAGCCGATGTCCTGCATGACGGCGAGCTCGACTTCCTGCAACGTAGTGGCATTCAGCGTGTAGCCATGAGTCAACAATGCGGTGGTTGAGAGGTGCGACAACTCCGGCCAGTAAATCCATTTTCCATCTTTGTACTGAAAATCTTCCCACCCGTTCACAGGAAGGCCGTCAATGCCGTGGTAGGTGGCGCCGTTCAAGACTTCGCTCACGTGCTCGCCCTTGAAGTAGGCGTATCGAGCGGCGACGTTGTCGCTGTCATTGAACTCCAGAAGGAACACGTCGCTTTTCGGCATGGTGAGCGTCTTGCTGTTGCTGTACTGCTCGTACATGGCGTCGGAGACGATTGGCATGCCGTTTCTTGCCTTGGTGCCCGTGTAGTCGTAAAGGTGGTCGGCAAAGTTGTTCGTGCCTTCGAAATTGTCGAAGGCGGTAAGCCAGTAAGCCGTGTCTTCCGAGTGAAGGAACAAAGTGTTTGGGTCTTTTTTGGACCAATAATGCGCATCGGTCCATATGCCGAGCACGTGACCCGCTTCGTGGCGCATGGTGGCAACCAAGTCGGATGTCGTTTCGTTGCCGGGAAGCACCGAACCGGAATCGACAGACCAGCCAAGCCCCGCGTTGGGATAGTCGGTGGAGCCATTGGAGGCGCCGATTGTGATGATGCCGAAAATTTGACCGTCCAGCGAGCCGCCGGCAGCTTCGCCGGCGTTCTGAAGCGATTCAGCGGAACCGATGGTGGTTCCGATGCCTTTCTGTATCCAATGCTGGATCGCAGAATCTGCGCCAGATTGGGTGCCGTATATGGTGGCGCCCGTATTTCCGTTCCCGTTCAAGGAGATGATGAGGGAAAGGCCGCTCGGATTGGAGGACTGTGGCGCCAGAATGGCAGCCCAATAGGCGAGTCCCTCAATGATGCCTGACTTCGATGCATCATTGAGCTTATAGTTCGATTGGGCAAGCCAGGTGTTGTTGTCGAGCCAACTGTCGTCATCAATCTGAAAGCTCGGTTCAAGAACGAAGACATTGAACATCGCTTTGCCGTTTGACGTGACGGTGAAGGTTTCCAAGTCCGTTGCGGAGGCGCTGTTAACATGGAGACCAGTCCACGCGGCGAGCGCTGCGGTGACGAGGTGAGAGATGGAAGATTTTTTCATGGCAGTGCTCGAAAAGGAACGGACTGCCTCATTGTGCCACGCTGCCAGTGCTCCAATAACCAAGCGGGCAGCAGATCGCTCTGCCACCCGCCCGCTTGGGGAATTACGGTGTTAGCCGAAGGGGGTTAGAAGACGTACTTCAAGCCCGCCTTGCCGCCCACAGAGGACGTGCCGTCCTTGCCGCCGCCCACCATGAAGTTGGCGTTGATAAGGAGGTTGCCCTTCTGAGCGCGGATGCCGAAGTCACCCTGCACCGGGCTCGTGTCGATCACGGTCTGGTCAGCGCCGAGAACGGAGATCTCCTTGT
>CAVACW010000230.1:0-2440 GCA_963587345.1 uncultured Oscillospiraceae bacterium
CCCGCGTTTAGTAAAGTATGACGAATTAAATGCAGCCTAGTGACCTGAGTTTAAAAGACTCAGGTTTTTATTTTTATCCTGTAACATATTTTTTCAAGCGCGGAATTGAAGCTTTGAATTTGCTATAATATCTGCATGTCTCTCAAACCCATAGGGGTTAGCAATGTTCCTCACCAAGAAAAAGAGTGGTTCGCACTACTACCTCTACCTCGTAAAGACCATTCCCAAGAAGGGAAAGCAAAAGGCGCGGCAAGAAGTGGTGACACGCTTCGGACGCTGGGAGGAAGTGAGTGAAGAGATGCGAGCGCAGTTCAACGACGCAAAGGCCAAGAAGGCGCTGGAAATCAAGCTCGGACAAGAGGCGTTGCAGAAGGCGGCAAAGGCAGTGAAAGCGGCTATGAACTCCACAAAGGCCGAAGACTCTGACAGCCAAGACGACGACTGCCCCTTCAACAAGGGCTACCCGTTTTCCTACGGGCATCTGGCGGTACGCGCAATTTGGGATCATGAGTTTCGGCTGCGCTACAAAGTCGATTACCTTCAGAAGAATACGACCCAAATAAAAGATTGGCGAATCAACGATGTTCTCTTTTATCTTTGTGCGACGAAAATCCTCTATCCCTCATCGTATCTTTCAGCCAGCATTTCCAAGAGCAACTTTCTATATTGCCCGTGGAACAGCGTTACTCAGGACAATTTTTACCGAGTGCTTGATTTTGTGTACGACAATAGGGAGGGCTTACTCAAGCATGCGGTAAAAACTCGGCTGAAGGCCCAGAAGACCGAAGTCGAAGTAGCTTTCTTTGACTGCACTAACACCTGGTTTGAGACTCCGTATGACGATTGCACGTGGGCAATGATTCGTCATGCAAAAGAAACAAGAAAAGAGCTAGAGAAGGAAGGCTACTCAGCCGGCGAAATTGAAACGTATCTCAAAAGTGACTACTACGCAAAAGACCTTTCGGAAGCGTTGGAGGCTCAGAAGGACGAATTCATCCGCATGCGAGGAAAGTCCAAAGAGGGGCGCTTTGCCCAGCCCATCGTAACAGTGGCGCTTGCCATTGATCAGACAGGATTTCCAATTGACTGCAAGGTGTTTGCCGGCAACATCTCCGAGCTGAAGACAATCAAGCCAATGCTTGAGAGCCTCAATGAAAAGTACGACGTTAAGGACGCCTATTTTGTAGCTGATCGCGGACTCAATTCCGCTGCTTCATTGGATACGATCCGGCGTGAAAAACTAGGGTTTATTGTCGCACAGAAAGTGTCTCGTCAAAAAGCAAAAGATCGCAAGGAGATGCTCGATTTGACTGGGTATCGGAACTGCACTTTGAGCGATGACGGCGAATTTAGTCTTACGAAAAACGAGACGCTCAGAGAAGATGCCTTCCGTTTCAAAGTTTGTGATCACGTCAAAGAGGCATATGTCACGGATGCCGACGGAAAAACAAAGAAAATCAAACTAAATTGCAAGATCGTCTACACGTACAGTCCCGAGCGGAAAGCACGTGATCTCGCTGATTTGGAATCACAGATCATGCGTGCCAATCAGGCGGTCGCAGAGGGGAAGCTGATTGGCAATCCGTATGGCACTGGATGGCGTGCGCTTGTGAAAACTGCCAAGGAAGCAGCCTCAGGCAAGGAGGACAAGGAGTTGTACCGCGCCAGCGGACTCAAGGAGGATGTCATCGCCGAGCGCAGGACGATTGCTGGCTACGCAGCCGTCGTTTATGACCATCCCGCGGAACTCCCCGAGAACAAGGTGTTTGCAGGGCATGCAGTACTGACGAAGTACCATCAGCTGGTGAACATCGAAGACAGTTTCCGTGTTATGAAAAGCAACTTCGACATCCGTCCAATGCACGTTCGACTTCATGAACGCATCGTTGCGCACTGCTACATGTGCGTATTCGCGTTGATGATGTTGCGCTCGGTACAGGAGAAGCTGGCAAAGGCGGGAACTCGTATGAGCTCGGAAGCCATTTGTGAAGCACTCTCGCAGGCTTTGGTAGTACCTATTCCTGCGGAGAATATTTCAGACATTACTTTTATGAATATCGCACTAGATCCAAAGTTCCATAGCCCGGAACTTTGCCGCAAGTCCCGCAAGGAGAGCGGCTTAAATGAACTACTTAATGCTGATGACATCTGGCACCGCTTCAAAAGGAAGCGCGCGGAATCGCCGGACAACATTGACAAGATCTTCATCGCTTGCGGGCTAAAACCTCTGAAGTACATAAATACGATGGGGGACGTGAAAATTAGGCTTGGCCTGAAGTCCGTGTCACCGGACCTCATGGTCGCCCCCGAACACGTACGGTACCTGCAGGAGCTATCAGCCGCTGGCTGATAAAAAACTATTCTTCCATAGATAAAAACTAAATCGCCCCGCAACCCGCGTGGCTACTGGTTTTCGTCGTTTTATGCCCCTAAATACGGG
>CAVACW010000231.1:0-2385 GCA_963587345.1 uncultured Oscillospiraceae bacterium
ACATATAGGTGAGGTTTCGGACGGCTTCATACTTCTCGCGCGCTTCGTCATAGAGGCGACCAAGCTTTAACGCAGCGTCTGTGACGATCCGGTCAGCCGCGTCAAAGTTCTTTGACTCCTTCGCCGCCTTGAGCGCCTCCTCCTTCACGCGTGTCGACTCCTCGCCCGTCGTCTTGTTGAATTTCTCCAAGGTCATGCCCGGCACTTCCTCGAGCACCATCAGGCTCTTCGTGGGAGCGATCCCCTCCACGCACTTCATGCTGTGGACGTTGGCAAAGGACCCGTACACCTCCTTTTTTCTGAGATGCTCCGAGGCATAGCTCGGGCGGTTGTAGTCATAAACCTTGAGTCCGGTTTCGACGTTCTTCGCCTCCACGCGCAGATCGAGCTCCTCCAAAATGCTCTCGTAGCGGCTCTTGAAGGTGCGATCCATGCCCCCCCCCACGGTCTCGGCGGCGCGCTGGAAGACAAGAAATTCACGCTGGGCGCGCATCTCGGCTTCGGGGCGCACCATCTTCACGACGCAGTGCTTCTCGGTGCCGTCGGCCATCTTGAAGACGCACTTCAGGGCCTGCGAAATGGAGGCGGCGCCCAAAGGCTTCTCCACCACAATCTCATTGATGGGGCGATCGGTTCCCTTTGATTGCGCCACGATGTCGTAGAGATAGGCCTGAACAGCGCGCTCGGAAATGGGCGCAAGGTTGGAGCGCATGTCCGCCAGGGCCGCACGGAAATCCTTGTTCTTGAAGAGGTTCTCGTCCATCCCCTGCAGCATCTTCTGCATCACGGGACCGGCGCCCTTCAAAAGCGCCCCGAGGCGCGCGCCCTGGCTCGCGCCCGCCTTCGAGTAGCGCGTCATCGCCGCCATCATCGAGCGCTTGTCGATTTCGGAAACTTCGGCAAAGTAGTGCTTCAGCACCTCGCGCACGAGCTTCATGTCGCCGTTGGCGCCGGGATTGCCGACGATCTGCGCGAGCGTCTTGTCCGCCATTTCGGCCGCCGTGAACGACGGGTTCGGCGCCACCTCGCCGAAGGCGGCGTCAATCATCCGTCCGATGCTCTCCTGCACCGCCGTCAAGCCCTTTTGCGCGGCGTCATCAATCTTCTTTTCATACTGGGCGAAGAAGTCCAGCGCGAGCGAAATTTTCTTGCGATTCTCCGGCTTCTCAAGATTCTCATCCTCCTCGAGCACCTCATCGAGTCCTTTGATGCGGTGAGAGAAGTTCGTTCGATGCACGTCGCGGAAGTCCTTGTCCGAGATGTCCTCGATCGTGTCCGTGCCAAGGTTGTCCCGAATGTCCGCCTGCCGAAGCGCAATGGTGTTGAGCTGGCGCTTCAAGTAGTTAGTGCGGCTCACGTCGCCTTGCTCGTACTCCTCATCGTGCTTTTTGACAATGTCGAGATAGTTTTGGTAGATAAACGGACTAAGCTCTTCCTTGCTTTCTTTCCGGTTCAACACCTCCACCGCCTTTCGGTAGAAGCGGTCTGACACCGACTCCGCCTCAAAGCGCGCGTTGAGATCGGCAATGAAGCGCTGTATCGCCGTCTTCATCTTCTCGTCGAGGTGCGCAAGAAGATCCGGCACCGGCTTGCCGCTCTTGATCTGCGCCTGATTCTCCATCAGACGCCCGAGGGTGTCAACGTGACGCTCCGCCACGCTCTGCAGGCGCGAGCCGTTCACGTGTCCGTCCGCGCCGAAGCTGCGGTCGTGAAGTGCGGCATAGTCGCTTGAGAGCACCTCCGCCACAAAGTCGTGCACCGCCTTCACTTCCGCTGGCGGCAACGCGTCATTTTCACGCGCCGCATGAAAGCCCTCCCCGAACTGCACGGCGCCCGAAGCCACCTTCGGCAACTTTTGGGGATCGACATGAGCTTTGCCAATGTCGTTGTCGCTGTCGTCCAGATCGAGCACCGGCTTGGGATTCTCGCGCTCGAGCACTCGTTCAAACTGGTCGTAGATCGAGCGACTTTCCACCGTCGTCACAAGCCGCGTCTGCGCATTGCGGTTCACAAAAGCGCGCACGTCATCGGCTGACTTCATCTGGCCGTTCAAAACGCTGCGCGCAATGTCAAGGCTCATCCCCGCTTCCAGAAAGTCGCATTCCGCCGGCGACATCTCCAAACGCGTGACGAGAAGCTCCTGCGTGAGGCGGCGCAGGCGGTCCTTCGCCTCACGAAGCACCGTGACGCGCATGCCGAAAAGCTCCGACCCCTGCCCGAGCTGGCGATTGACCTGAGCCGCCTTGCTTCGGCCGTCCATTGGCGCCGAATCGCCGTCCTCGGGCTGAACGAAGTGCCCCTTGACGTCCCCCGCGAGCTCCATGCCCTTTTGCTCCAGACCCACGAGGTCTCGCTCGTTGGCGGCCTGGTTGCGGCCTTCCGGGT
>CAVACW010000232.1:0-2361 GCA_963587345.1 uncultured Oscillospiraceae bacterium
TTGCGAAGGCCGTAGAGCAGATCACCGAGAAGCAGTACGGCGCGACGGCAGAGAAACCGCTCGTTCGCGTCGCCGTCGTGTTCTCTGAAGAAAAGCGGCAGTTCGTGCGCTGGCAGCGGGTCGAGTGAGGCCTGCGGGCGGTGCAGAAGGCGCGAGGCGGGTCAGAGGCTGCGCCAGTGCGGCGCCGACAGTCGTTGCGCGAGCGACTCAAGCGTTACGGGCACCCAGCGTGAGGAGAGGGGCGGTCGCCGTCATGAGCTGGGCGGTCGAGAAAAAGAAGCTTCTTTATGCTGGCTTTCACGGGCATCGTCAGGGTTCGCGCTGCGGCGCGCGGCAGACAGCGTCGAGCTTTTTCGAAGGAATTGTGAAGCGGCGCTCCCGGTCGGGATAGAACCAGACGCCGCTGTGCGGCATGGTGGATGCGAGGATTTCGTACAGAGACCGTGTGCTCAAGACGTAGGGGCGGCCCCCAATCTTGAGCACGCGGCGAAGAACTACCGCTTCACGAAGAACGACCAGGGCGATGTGCTCCTTGACATGACGTCGCCCGAAAAGCCTGGTGCGGCGCAGCTGCGGGTCTGCGGCGTCATTCATCCGGACGGTGTGACGGAAGTGGCGCAGTTTTCGTTCCAGCTGGGCGAGGCGACGGAGGAAGACGGGGCGGCGAAGGCGCAATGACAGCTGGATAGGGCGCTGTAGGAGGCGAGCGGTTGTGGAACGCCGCATCTCAAGGCCTGCCCCAGCCCCCGCTGTCACTTGTTGCCCCGAAGCTGTTTTTTTGCGGATTTGTGATGAACCTAATGCAATGTAGGCCTGACTGTCGAAGAGTCAGGCAAAAGGAATCTTTGCAATGCTTCGATCGGCGTTTTGAGCAACTGACTGATTTTTTCAAGCGATACGCCCTGTGCTCTAAGGGCAGAAATTGTGATCCTCAATTGGTTGTCAGAGTTGGCTTTTTCGGTTGCCATTGCGGCGTTTTCGGCCGCAATCTCATCTTTTTCCGCTGCTATTGCGGCCTTTTCCGCTGCTATTGCAGCCTTTTCCGCTGCTATTGCAGCCTTTTCGGCTTCTACTTTGGCAGCTCTGGCTATGGCAGCCTCCAATTGAGGCAACACCTCATTTCTGCCTGTTTCGATAAGTCCCTGAGACAAAGTGCACATTTTCTTCACCTTCGCTTCAAAGTTTGGCTCCAGCACGATACCATGCTTTTTTAAGGCCTGCGTGCGCTCGGCCATGCTGGAATTGCCCAGCAGCACGCCCATGGTTGAAAGCCAGTCTGCGCAGACAATGCCGTGCTTCGGGTTTGGCAGATAGGCGAGTATTGCACAGAGCTTGTCCGCGCCGGGATTCGGCTGCGGAAGTTGCTGCTTGGTTCCATCCCGTCGAATTCGGGTCGTCATAATCGAATGGCACACGATCTCGCCTTGCAATGACAGCGGGGCGTTTGAGATCAGCCAGATGGAATACACCTTGCGCAGCCCATCATAATTGGAGCCTTTGATCCAGCCTTTGGGAACTGTCAAAATTTAACCTAGTGAACTTCTCTTTTTTAGTGCATTAAAAATGCTGGAATTTCCTAGATAAAGAGCGCTAAGTTATTGTTTTATGATTCCTTGCGAACCTGGTCGACCAGCAATTCCGCATCGTAGAGGACGGATCGAGTGTCGAGCGAGTAGCCGGGACGAGGCTTGTTTTGCGCTTCAACATTGACGCGCACAATGAGGTCATCTCGGATCTTGAGCGTCACGACGACGTCGGCACGGAGGCCGTCCATTTCCGTATTCTCAAGATGTGACGGACCATCCAGGCATCCTTCCAGAGGATAGTCCATCGCCAGGATGGAAGACGGATGCTTCAGACGTTGCACCAGTTCTTCGAAAGGCATGTCGGCGGCTTCAGGCACGTTGTTCTGGATGATGAGTGCCAGAATGGGCGCATGAGCGATCAGCTCTTTGGCAATTTGGTCATACGGAAAAGCCTCTCGCACTGCCTTGGCAATCTGCGAAAAATCATTGGGCGTTTCGGTCTCTCGGCGTTGCGGCATGAAAATCCCCCGTAGGTTAATGGCTCAGTTTAATTGAAGTCATTATACAATATTCAGCCATATCGCAAAACCAATTTATAGCAGATGCGCAATAAGATTGGCATCTCCGACGCGTCTGATTTGGTCCAATTTTTCAGGCTATTAAGATCGAACAGTGAGCCGCTCCTTCAATGCGCTAATTCAGTCGAATGCGAGTAGGATGAATGTTTCGTCATTACCAACAGCGGCGTAAAGCCCCGTCGTTCAGGGCGGGGATACCCTCGGCAGAATGGTGTTCCGAAAAGATAAGGAACCAGACACATGCCTTCCTACACCTC
>CAVACW010000233.1:0-2345 GCA_963587345.1 uncultured Oscillospiraceae bacterium
CTTTTCCAAGTTTTCCAATACCGTGACAAGTTTGGAAGATTTTTGTTTCGCTAGCCAAACCCCGGCTGGTCGCTGAATGACATCAGCCGCGATCTCGACATGCCTGTAGATCGAGTGCGAGATCTTTTGTCTCAAAACGGCTCCAAAGACAAGGCCCTGGGACCATTGCATTGAAGCTGCCGTTCCAAGGTGCGGCTTCCGATGACAGCGAATGCCCCATCCCCTCGCCGCCCGCGGCGCCCTCCCTATTCATCCTTCTCGCGCGTTGCGACGACCCGCCCGCAAACGCAACCGTCCGTTTCCGCGCCTGCCGCGCGCCTTGATTTTCCGATAGCATGACGATTTCCAGCTTTTTCCTGCTTCTGAAATCCGACCATGCTCACTGAAATCGCGTCCTGGATCGACGCTCACATGATGTCGCTGCTCCTCACCGGCCTCACGTTGCAGTTCTTCTGCTGGTGGGCGATGTCAAAGCGCCGCCTGCCGCTCTCGGCCGTGATCATCCCCTCGAACCTGAGCCTGCTCCTCGTGATCGCCGTGGATGCGGCGCCCATGCTGCTGCCGCAGGGCGGGGATGCCTTGAGCGCGCTCCTCACCGTCGCCATGCTCTGGCTTCTCTGGAAGGAAAACAAGATCTTCTACCGGCAGTGGCGTCAGAAAAAGCGCGTCCAGCAACTGATGGCGGTCGCCACGCCCACGATCCGTCTTTTGAGCCGGCTTTTTTCCGACGGCAAGCTCGAGTCGCTTGATTCCGAAAGCCCGAATGAGCGTCTCAAGGCGCTCGCCGCCGCGTTGCGGGCGATGCTCTCCGTCACGCGGATCTTTGACAAAGGCGGCGTCTGGCGTCTGGTGAGCTGCAACGTGCCTGGGCAGCGCGTGGAAACGCTGCGGCTGCAGATCGCGCAGAAGGCCTTGGGCGAGCAGCCCGCCGAGGAGCAGGTGCCCGTCAAGACTTACCAGATTCAGCTCGTTTATCGCGCCAACGGAAGCGTCAAGGACGTGCGCCTTCAGGGCGGCTCCCTCAGCCACGCTCACTTGAAGCTCGTCGCCGCCGAAGACAGCAGCGAGCCCGCCTACTGGGCGATTAGAAGCTAACCGTCTCAAGACTTCTCCGCTCTGCCGGACCACGTATCGGTTCGACGGAGCGCCTTTCCATTCACGTTTTTCCTCATCATCATGACCGATCAGACCAACACGCTTTGGGACTCTCTGAACCTCGAAGGCCTCATCATCGCTCGCCATATCGTCCAGGACACCCGCACCGCCGGCAAGCCCGTCCGCCAAGGCGTCGCCTGGGTGCACAACGCGCTCTACAGCGCGATCCTCAAGAAGGAAGGCTCGGTTGAGCACTTCATCGAGCACGTGAACCGCCGCGCGGGCGTCAACAAAGAAGCCGCCGACAACGTGAAGATGCAGCTCGAAGAGTGCGCCATCATCTCCGACGTACTGCAGGCAGACGCCCGAGCGGCCCGCAAAGCGGGCTCCGTTCGCGCCATGATCATGCAGAGCGCCGACAAACTGGCTCATTGGTGCATCGACGAAAACAACAACATCCAGCTGTCCTACACGCTGCTGCTCTTTTTAAGAACGGCAGTCTCGGCCGTCTATGACGAGCCGGAGAACCTGCAGGACGCCGTGATAAACGATCAGACGCTCGAAGCGACCTTCCGCGAAAGGCTCTACGGCGCCGTCTCCATGATGGAGGCGTTGGACAACTACTGCGCGTGATCGCCTGACTCTCCTCGGCCTATGGCCTCAGAGCCACAGGCCGCTGCCTGACGCAAAACCACGTTCTCTTTGCAGGTGAGTCAATTTCCTTGTCGCTTGACGGCCTCCGGATGCGTCAACCCTTGACGCATCGAAGCATCCGACCGCTCCTCCGCCAAACGTAGTACTCCGTTTCTTTCTTTTGTCGTATCTGACAAAATCAGGGATCCATGGCCTTCCTCTCTGATTCGACGGCATTTCGTCGATCTTTTTCGCGACGCAGGCCACAGACGAAAATTCAAGACGGAGGCTGAACATGGAGTTGAACTGCACGCTGGACTTGACCGATGACACGCCGCTCATGGTGCATCCGGCGGACGTGAGCCTGGCGCTCTCCGCCTACCTTGCAAGCCGCGGCGCCGATGAAGTGACAAAGCTCATGGGAGCTCCTTCGCTTTATCGAGACAAGGATCAGGCGGACCGCGACCCATTCCAAAAATACCTGGCTAATCTAATCGCCGAATCACACCTATACTCCGACGAATACCTCTCCAACTATACGGAACGACAAAGTGACTTGTGCTTCGAGTAAGACAGACTCCAGGACACCAAGCCTGTGTTGGTCAGTCAAGCACAAA
>CAVACW010000234.1:0-2338 GCA_963587345.1 uncultured Oscillospiraceae bacterium
TATCATGAAGTACGAAACATCTGCCGTAGACAAACAAATACCCCGGGAACTAAAGATGATTTGATCAATCGGTACTGATTCTCCCTCGCCCTTTTTCCAGATCCAGTTCACCCGTCGAGATCGCTGGTAGTCGTCCACATCAGGAAGCCATTCAACATCACTCTCAACAATGCCGACCGCATCCGTTGACCAAGCGTTGTAACAGGACACCACAACGTCGCCAGGCTTCATAGCGTGATAGAAGTCCTTCAACACGCCAGCCCCAGACTTTTGCTGATGGATGGCCTCCTGCGGATCCTCGCCAAAATCATCCCACCCAATGCGGATGCGGCCGTTTTTCATGCAGTCCGTTCGCACCGGATTTTCACCGGTTCCCAAGAGAGACACCTTCCAAACCGTCGCCTTGTCGTCAATACCAAAATCATCGTTCGCTGTGTTTTGCCCCGATGCCTTGTCCACTTCCTCGTCGATCGCCTTCTCTGCGTCCTCGCAAAGCAGTCGAAAGATACCCTTTCGCACATGAAGCGCCAGCCCCTCCGAAGATTTCACGGCGTCACCATCCTCCGCAGGATCCTCTTCTTTAGTCTCCCCCGGCTTCCAGCCTTCAATGAAATCTTCGTAGTCGAGCGACGGATGGAAGGTGACAAAACGAACACGACGGTCATTGACCAACTGACGATACTTCGTCATAACGTCGTTGCGATTCGTCAGCAGTTCCTCCGGAGCACCGCACAATCGCGTCACGATCTCTGGAACGATCCACGTCTTGCCTGTCCCCGGCGCCCCCTGCAAGATAAGGTTTTTGCCGTGCTTGAGAAGCGTCAGAATCTCTTGCATTTCACTGTTTGCCATGAGTTTTCTCTCGTTGAAAATCATTGAAAAGGAATAGGTCCAATAGTCTCTGCCGGACGCCTGCCAATCTTTTAAAAACTGCGCTTGCCGCTTGGGGTAATCGTCTTCTTCCGCGTCGTCTCGCTTGCTCAGAAACGGCCGAAGAAACGGCTCCGCCATGGGCTGATACAAGAGTGCGATCTTCCAGAAGACTTGCGACCACAAGCCACATCGATTGCGTTTTAGGAAGAGTTCCGTAAGGCGCAACATGTTCTTCTGCGCCGCAGCCTGAGCTACGGCAACAACAAGCGCACGAAGCGCTTCGAACGAGACTTCCTTGTGCGCATGCTCTTCAACGCCGTCTTTGAAGAAACACTCAAACATCCTCACGCCACTTCGGCCGCTGATCTGAGCAAAGGCTTTCGCACCATGCTCAAGCCAGTAGCAAAAAGAACAGCGTTGATTTCCGACGGCGTACTCCTCAACCGTCATGCTTTTGAGGCGCTCAATGGGCCACTTCTCCAGAAAGAGCCGCCATTGAGCCGTTACGCGCGCTTTCCAGTCGGCGGCGTCGGTAAACGGATCGCCAGCAAGCCAGAACGGATGTAGCTGGCGAACAAAGTCATTGAGTCCACCCTCATCAATGCCTACGGCTTCGGCAGCCTGCTTTTTTGAGATTTTGCCGCTGAGGTACTGCTCCACAGCGGCGCGCTGCGATTCGGAGATCGGTTCCATAACATTTGAAATCGGGAACTGCGGATCTTCGGATCATAGCGCCGAACTGCAGGTCATCAGAAGAAATTCAAATCTCCGGATTGCTGATCACGAGCTGAGGCTCGGCGCCGCCATTCATCGTCAGGCTTACGCAAGGGGTATTCCGCGACTTTACGATAAAAAATGGATCGACGACGCGACGCAACAACCGCGCTACGACGACGTTGTAACGGCCTGCAAAGTGCTCGTCGTAATACACAAATGGTCGATGACGGAATCCGAAGGCAAAGAGGCAACGCTTCCTTCGTTGACTGGGACGACTGCGAAACGCTCAAGCTCAGAAATGCCACTGACGAAGCCCCCCGCGCGAAGCGTCGGAATTACCGACAGCGCCATAAAGGAAAGCGTCAGTCACGACAGGATCGATGCCCGGCGCAAAGTCAAAAACTTCTCGAAGCGCCCGCATTGTCGTCAGGAGTCGTTCCCCCAAAACCAAGCGTCTGCCTCTGCAACTCTGAAAACTCGAATCACAACGAAACCTGCCCTACTGCACACTGAAATTCAACGCACTTCCTACTTGACAAGAAATTTCGGGGGGGCACATTTCACCGACCTTGTCAAGTCGTTAAGTGAATTTTACAAAACCCCCTGGCATTGAAGCCATGCGGTCCAAACAGCTGCGCATCGGATTGGTCGTCCGTCGTCGGCGTACAGGCATTGCCTCGGTCGATGAGGTGTCTAAGGTAAGCTCGGAAAAGATTCCGTAGCAGGCGCACATCAGGATCTAGGCCGC
>CAVACW010000235.1:0-2238 GCA_963587345.1 uncultured Oscillospiraceae bacterium
ACCGCATCGGGCAGGAGCGTCCGGTGACGATCTACCGCTTGATCGCCGAAGGCACGGTGGAAGAAAAGATCTTGAAGCTTCACGGCACGAAGAAGTCCTTGGCGGACGCGCTCCTTGAAGGGACCGAGATGTCGAGCCGCTTGGGCAAGGACGAGATCATGGAGCTTCTCGCGCTCGCGCAGTAGCGGCGCTTGCGCCGGCTGGCGCAGCGGCAGAAGACGACGGGCGGCCTCGCAAGAAGCCGCCCGTTTCTCTGAGACGAATCAAAGGAAAAACGGCTTTGCGAGGAGGGCGAGGTTCGATAAAATGATCGCAGTGAATTCTTCAGAGCTTTGCTATGAAACTGCTTCCTGTTGGTCGCCAGTCCTTTGCGGATTTGGTGGAAAACAATGACTACTACGTTGACAAGACGCCGGGCATCAAGGCGGTGATGCAGAACGCTGCTCAGGTGCTGCTCATGACTCGGCCGCGGCGCTTTGGCAAGACGCTCTTCATGAACACGCTGTGTCGCTTTTTTGAAATCGATCCTGCCAAGCCCGGCAACCGTGAAGCGAACGCTCGCCTTTTTTCGGGCCTGAAGGTTTTGGAAGACCAGTCCTTCTGCGACCGCTTCATGGGACAGCACCCCGTAGTTTTCGTCTCGTTCAAGGACGTGGAGGACAACAACTTCCCCGATGCCTATCAGGCGCTCGCACGGCGTTTTGTCCACACCGCCCTTGAATTCGCTTACTTGCAAGACAGCCCACGCCTACTGCCGCAGGAAAAGGAGCAGTTTGCTCACTACATGGATGTGGCTTGGATGCGAGACCTGGCCCGCAAGGATGACGTCAAGACATTTCTCTGCGACTTGGTCACCTACCTTGGCAAGCACTATGGCCGCAAGGTTATTCTGTTGATCGACGAGTACGACGTGCCGCTCGCAAAAGCGGCGGCTCAGGGCTACTACAACGACATGATTCCGCTCATCCGGGGGGTGTTGAGCGAAGTGCTGAAGTCCGCTTCGGCAGCCAATGAGCATCTCCTGAAAGCGGTTCTCACCGGGTGCTTGCGCGTGAGCAAGGAAAGCATCTTCACCGGTCTCAACAACCCCGGCATCAACACCGTTTGTTCCGAAGACAATACGCTGAGCGAAGTCATCGGCTTCACCGAAGCCGAGGTGAGGGCCTTGCTTTCGTATTATGGCCTGGAGTCTCGCTTTGAGACGGTCAAAACGTGGTACGACGGCTACCAGTTCAACCAAAAGGACATCTACTGTCCCTGGGACGTTGTCAACTTCTGCGCCGAGTCCTTGACGAGTTCGGAGCCGCTCGCGTACCGGCCTCGAAACTACTGGGCCAATTCGAGCAGCAACGACGTCATCGACGAATTCCTGGGCTTTCTCTCGGGGGAAGACACCGACAAGATGCAGACGCTCGTGGATGGCGGCACGATTGACATCACGGTGAACGAAAAGCTCAACTACGGCGATCTGGTCCAGCACGATCCGGCGGACTTCTGGACGCTCCTTTTTCACACGGGCTACCTCACGATCGCCGAACGCTTGCCGGAGCATCCGCTCTCCTTTCGGGTGCGCATTCCCAATGAAGAGATTCGCGAGACGTTCCGAACCAATGTCGCCGAGCATTTTTCGAAAGTGAACGGCTTGTACAGCAATCGCGGCATGGACTTTGTGAAAGCAGCGCTCGCGGGAGACGACGATCGCATGACGATGGTGCTTGACGAGCTTCTGAAGAATTACGTGTCCGTGCGGGACGCGGCGACCAAGTCGCCGGCGGAAAACTACTATCACGGCCTTCTCACGTCGCTTTGCGCCTGCGCGGAAAGCCTGCTCTTCACGTACTCGTCCAACGGCGAAGCGGGCGACGGCTATGCTGACATCCAGTTCACGTCGGGCGTGGGGGCCCGTCGCACGGGCGTCGTCATTGAAATCAAGCGCTGTGACCGTGTGGTCGATCTCTACGACGCGGCGGATGCGGCGGTGGAGCAGATTCGCGGCAAGCACTATGCCGAGAGCCTTGACAAGCTTCGCTGCGGCACGAAGCACGCCTACGGCATTGCGTTTTGCGGAAGACACTGCGCGGTTGTGCGAAGCGAATAAGAACGAACAAGCCCCGGCGCGAACCGGGGCTTGGCGTTAGAACTTCAAGCGGAAGTCAGTCGGTTAGAAGACGTACTTCAAACCGGCCTTGCCGCCGACGGACGACGTGCCGTCCTTGCCGCCGCCCACCATGAAGTTGG
>CAVACW010000236.1:0-2180 GCA_963587345.1 uncultured Oscillospiraceae bacterium
TGGCTTCGGGACAACGCGACGGCGCAAAGCCTGCCGGCGATCGTCGGCGGTGTCTGACGAAGCGACTCCAGAAGCCCCAAGGGAAATTGGCTGGATGACAAAGCCGGCAAGCTCGGCGGCGACTGTGGCGCGAAGTTGGGTGGTGGCCGCTGGGCTGGGTATTTTCCGGAAGTCGAGCGGCTGATGGTGAACGAGCGAAACATCAGCCCGATCCGACACCTGACTCAATTCGTCACTCAGAAGGTGAGGGAAAACGCGAAGAAGGCAGAAGGCTCTCAGTAGTTCGCGCGGGCGACAGGCAAAGAAGGCTGAACAGCTGGGCGGGGGCTTGCTTTGTGCTGGTCTCTGAGTTTTCTCGCAGGCGGCGCCCAAAGTGTCGCTAACATGCCGGTGACGAGGGCGTCGAACGCTGAGTCTCCTTTCAATCATTTTCCATCTAAGAGAATCCCATGGCTATCACCTTTTTTTGTTCTGAATCCGAGATCCGCATTGGTGATGAAGACGTGATGAGGCTTGAAGTCGATTACGATCAGTACGAGGACGAGCGCGCCGATCACGCCGTGCTGTCCTTTATCAAGCGAGAGGGCTTCGAGCAGCGGCTTGGCTGCAGCATGGATGCTGAAGCCCTGCGGTTGCTGGCCTCTTGCATCGAGGCGGCTCTGGCGGGCGGAAAGCAGCGGATTCAGATCTTCCACTTCGATACCCAGTACGAGGAAGACGGAAACATCGTGGAAGTTCGGTTCACCATCCAGAGTTCGAGCCACTGCAAGACCCCGACGGCGCTGATCGCCATCAAAAAGCTGGAAATCGGCAACTGTGGCCTAGACGAGGATGAAGACGAAGATGAGTACGAATTCGAGGATGAGGAGCGCGACATGAGCTTCTACAACTTCGACGCTGAGGAAAAGTCGGCGCAGGCGCTGATTGTGGCGGCGCGCACGATGGCCGACGGTCTGGACGCGCTGTTGCAAAACCAGCTGAACGAAAATCGTCGGGTTCCGGAAGGAATGTAGCGGCGCCCGCGACCGAAAAGGCAGAAGCGCTGGCCTGCTTGGGCGCCGAGGATCAGAAGCGGCAGCGCACCGTGTCGCCTGTCAAAGCGGTTCGACCTGCACGATGCAGGACTTGCCGCAGAACGCAATGCCGTAAGCAAAACTCTGTGAACACTCGTAGTCGTCCAGGCCCAGCGCATACCGTCGAGCCTGCACCTGCTCCAAGGCGGCCTGAGCCGTCGCCTTCATGCCCTTTTTTTCGCGACACTGCTTTATTTCTATGACGACGCCCGTGTCTTCATCGGCGGACGTGAAAAGGAAGTCGGCATAGCCGTCGCCTGCCTCACCGTTGGATTCAAAGTTGCGCACAGTGGTGCCAGCACAGGAAAAGAGTCCCGCAAGGAAGCCCTGGTAGAAGTTTTCGGGTTTGGCGCGCGAGGCGGTGTCTCGAACGGAAACAAAGCCTTCCAAAACCTGCACCAGCACTTTCTTCATGGCAAGCGCATCACCGGCAAAAGCCGCTTGTGCAAGTTTTTGTCCATTCCTGGCACTTGTCTCGTTGTCTTTAGAGAAATGTGCCACGACTGTGTCGCGGAACGTTTCGCGGATTTCTTCGTTGGGGAGGCGCACGCGGAAGTCCAGAGGGTGGCTGGGCAGTCGTTCTGCGATGGTGAGATAGCCCGTATAAAAGAGCAGCGTCCAGAAGTCCTCCGGATTGTGCTGGACAAGTTCGCCGTAGTTGAGCTTTTCGTTCACATGAATGTCAATCGTGCCGCCGTCCACGAGCGCCTGCATCTTGTCGGTGTCTTTGCCCGAAAGAAAGCCTAGGAATTCATCGATGACGTCGTTGGAGCTCGAATTGGCCCAGTAGTTGCGCGCCGCATATTGAACCGGCTCCTCAAAGTGGAGCGCTTCGGCGCAGAAATTGATGACGTCCCACGGGCAGTAGATGTCGCTGCGATGAAAGCGGTAGCCGTCGTACCATGTTTTGATCTTCTCAAAGCAGGGCGCGAGCTGGTAGTAGTCAAGGAGCGCCTTCACTTCGGCTTCTGTAAAGCCAATGGACTCGCTTAACGTGTAGTCCTCCGAGCAGACGGTGTTGATGCCGGGGTTGTTGAGACCCGTGAAGATGCTTTCCTTGCTCACGCGAAGGCAGCCGGTGAGAACCGCTTTCAAGAGAAAGGCGTC
>CAVACW010000237.1:0-2167 GCA_963587345.1 uncultured Oscillospiraceae bacterium
AATTCATGCTACATTGGGGAAAGTTGTAGACTAACAATTTACCCGGGAACTAAAGATCATTGGGGCCCGCATGACGTTGCGAACAGTGTACCGCCTCAAGCGTTTCTCGGTTGAGAAAGTGAGGGAGTTTCTGCGGGAGCAATCTCGGGCGAGAGTTGTGGTGGAAAAGAACATCCAGCCGATGGACGTGCCTTATGTGCTCGTGATTGATGAAATCAATCGCGGAAACATTGCGAAGATCTTCGGCGAGCTCATCACGCTACTCGAACCGGACAAACGAAAGGGGGAGAACTGTGAGCAGCAAGTAACGTTGCCTTTTTCTCAGGATCCTTTCGGGGTGCCGCCCAATGTCTACATCATCGGCACGATGAACACCGCAGACCGCAGCATCGGGAGCCTTGATTACGCCCTGAGGCGGCGCTTTGACTTCTACCAAATGAAGCCGCAAAAGCTTGATGAGCCTTTCAATGCCTCTTTGTTTGAGAAGGTGTCCCGCCTCTTCCTTCGGGAGGGGACGATGGAGGCCAATCGGGACTACCTTTCGGAGGAATTCGAGCCATACGACGTGATGCCAGGACAAAGCTACTTCATTGCCAAGGATGATGCTGAGAAGAAGCTTGTTTTCAAGTATCGGCTGAAGCCTCTTCTGGAAGAGTATCTGCGGGATGGCGTGCTGCTGGCAGACGCTCGTCAGGCGATTGACGCACTTGATCCTTTGGCAGAGTGATGCTCCATGGCCGTGACTCTCATCACGATACGTGAACAGCTCTCGGGGCAGCGCTTCACGCTGGATGATTCCTTCCTCGATCTGGCGAGGAGCGGACGAACGTTTAGTTTTGAGGTGGACAAGGACAAGCCTTCGCCTTTGATGGCGAGCCTTGGCCTCAATGCAGCAGGGGTGCCGGAATTGGTTTGCAACACGAGCTACTTCATTGGCTACGTGTGGCTGATTCCGGGGCGGTTGGCGGTGCACGTCGAGCCCAAGATGAACAACAGCGGCCATGATGTCGAGGTGGATTATCTGGCAATGCTCGATGAAGCGCTGGCGGACCCAGAGAATCTCCAACACCTTGATGGGCTGCTGGTGCTAAATGCTAAAGCGGCGCCCGTTCCTCTCCAGAAGGAGGAGTTTGGGTTGTCGCTTTTTCTTCTCATCCAGTTCCTGACCGTCATTGATCGTTTGAGGCGCAGAGGCTTGAAACGAGGCTTTTACGATGAAGAAGAGACGTTTAGCTTCGGCATGAAGGGGTGCCTTCTTCTTTCAAAGTCGTTGCGGGCGGCGCGCACCCCGACGCTCACGGATCGACTCACGTGCTCCGTGCAGCAGTTTGACCTCAATACGCCAGCAAACCAGTACTTGAAGCGGGCCCTTCGTTTGGCGTTGCGGCTATTGCAGTCGCCAGCGTTGAAGCGAGAGAAACACCTTATCGAGTGTGCGCGACTGGCATTGTCAGCCTTTGCTTTGGTGGAAGACAAGCCGGACGCCGCGCCCGTCAAGGTGAAGAAGGTCAATCCAGTTTTCCGGGACTATGCCGAAGCGTTGCGTCTTGCGGAACTGGTAATTGCCGCAGGTGTTGCGGGACATCGTGCGGACGGCGGCCGATTTTCGGTGACGCCCTATTGGATCGATATGGCCAAGCTTTTTGAGCTCTTCGCGTTCAAGAAGTTGCGTCAGGCGGCAGTCCCTGACGGACGCGTGGAGTACCAGTTTGTCGCTAACCGGCAGTATCTGGACTTTCTTTGTCATTTCTCTTCGGGACCGGTGCCGTATGTCATTGCGGACGCCAAATACAAGCCACGCTGTGAAGAGCATGTCGCGAAGGAAGATCTGCGCCAGTTGGCGGGATATGCGCGGCTCACCAAGGTAGAGGAAACGCTTCGCCGCTGGAAATGGTCAGATCCCTCGCGGCTCATTCCTTGTTTGGTGATTTACCCGACGCTTGAGTCGGGCGCCGAGGCGGTGGACTGGCGCCGCATGAAGGGAGTAGATCGATGGGTGGATTTCTTCAAGCTGGATGTTTCACTGCCGCTCAAGGCGACGAGCGGAGGAATAGGGAGTAAGTAGGGAAAATGTTTGTGAACTTTGTGGCCCTGATGCTGATTGCAGGTGTACTAAAGAGAATGGCGTTTTGGAAGATGACCCCGAAATCCGCTACACCACCACTGA
>CAVACW010000238.1:0-2150 GCA_963587345.1 uncultured Oscillospiraceae bacterium
CTGTTGCTGCGGCGCTTGAAGCAGCACGTCATCAGGCGGTCCATTACGCGGAAGGTGAAGCGCTTCGCGGCGTCACAAACCTAAAGCGCGTTGCCATCGTCTACAAAGGCTTGAAGATCGGCGCTGTGGAGATTTTCTGATCTTGTTTTGCGCTGAACTAGAGATACAACCAACTGATTACTAACGAATCTCGTGATACAGGTCCTCTGCCATGGCTGAAAATGTCGTTCTCAAGAAGAATCCCTATTCCCTAGCTCGCTTTGATGCTATCCAAAAAGGCGGCTGGGCATACGTTGACAAGACTCGCTACATCGAAGTCTTGGAAAATTGCCAGACGTTTTACCCGTTCATCGTACGGCCTCGGCGTTTTGGGAAAACGCTTTTCACGCAAACGTTGCAAGCTTACTACGACATCACGGCTGCGAAGGATTTTGAAAAGAACTTCGCAGGCACCTACATCGGCGAACATAAGACGCCACTGGCAAATTCGTACCGCGTTCTTCGACTGGATTTCTCGGGAATAAATTCTGATTGTTTTCAGAAAGGATTTGTTGCCAAACTGTTGACGAGTCTTAATTTATTCTGCGACCGTAATGATTTTTGCGAAATACGAAAGGCATTTCAGCAAGACTATGATGACCCTTCCATTCTTATGGGAGCGTTTATTTCAGCCTACTCAGCTCATTGCCGCGACAAGATCTACCTCATCATCGATGAGTACGATCAAGGCGCCAATGAGGTTCTGGCTTCTAATGTAGAAAATTTTCGAGCACTGACAAGTGCAGGCGGAGCTCTCAAAGCCTTTTATGCCTTCTTGAAAGATATGGCGTCGAGCGGCCCCATCGAATGGATCTTCATTACAGGCGTCACATCTATCCAACTCGACTCGATGACTTCGGGCTTTTCCATTGCCAAGAATTTCTCGAACCATCCGAAGTTCGCCGGCATGTTCGGCTTCTCAGAGGCTGAGCTTCGGGAACTTGTCCCGCAGTTGGTCGACCTCAAGCAATACGGCAAAACGTTGGATGAAGTCATTACCCGCATGAAGGAGTGGTACAACGGCTATCACTTCAGCAAGCGCAGCGATGAAAGCGTTTTCAATGCTTCCATGTGTCTCAATTACTTGAGCGAGATTGCTGACGTTGGAGAAGAACCGAGCAATATGCTGGATCCGTCCGTCGCCAACAGTCTGGACAAGATCGAATCCATCCTCTCGCTGGGGAACCCTAAGTTTGTTCATTCTGTCATCGATCAGGCCCTGCGGCAGGAGCCGATTCCATTCTGCGGGGATCTTCAGGTCTTGAACCTCAATCAGCGAAACGGCTTCGACAAGGATAGCGTACTGTCCGCCCTCTACTACATGGGCTTTCTCACGTTCGCTCCCGGCGATTGCAGACACCTCATCGTGCCGAATCGAGCCATCAGCATCCAGTTCTTCGAGTACTTCTTCAAGCACATTCTGAGAGCCCCAGAGTACCGCTTCAACCATGAGGAATTTGCTCAAGCCTACGAAGCGCTCGCAGCTGGCGATCCGAAACCTTGGCTGGAACTTTCGAACCAGCGCCTCATTGAAGATAGCGGAGTGCACATGCATGCGCAACTCACTGAAAAGGTGTTCCAGACCATGCTTTCAGCGACGCTGTGGTTCTCCACCGACTACCGCGGTCAGTTGGAGTACGAATCCCGCGGCGAAGAGTCAGGCTTCATGGACCTGCTCCTGACGCCGCGCGAGAACCAAACGCTCCCGACCTACGTGATCGAGGTGAAGCACCTTGCAAGCAACGCTGAAGACTCCGCTGTTGCTACGGCACTTGAGGCGGCGCGTCGTCAGGCAGACCATTACGCGGAAGGCGAAGCGCTTCGCAACGTCTCGAACCTGAAGCGCGTTGCCATCGTCTACAAGGGTTTGAAGATTGGCGCGGTGGAGGTTTTCTGATCTTACTTGGCGCTAAACTTGAGATACAACCAACGGATTACTAACGAATCTCGTCACTGGTCCTCTGCTATGTCTGAAAACGTCGTTCTCAAGAAAAATCCGTACACGCTCGCTCAGTTTGAAACCCTTCGGCAAGAAGGCGGCGCCTACGTAGACAAGACGCGCTACATCGAACTATTGGAAAACTCTCTGGCTCGATACCCGTTCATTGTCC
>CAVACW010000239.1:0-2108 GCA_963587345.1 uncultured Oscillospiraceae bacterium
CGTCCGTCGCCGCCTTGGGCGCGAGGTACTTCACCTCGATGAGGTAGGACGTTTCCGCGCATCCTTCGGCAGAAGGCGTCGCCAAGATGTCGATATAGCCCTTTTCTTCACCCCGAACTTCGACTTCGCTCGTGACCATGTAGGCGTTGGTGAAGTTGAGCGCGCCGATGAGAAGCGTCTGGAAGTCGCTTTCGTGCAGATGAGAATGCGAATGCAAGCCGCTCACCGCTTGGAAACGGTTGCAGGTGACGTCAAAAAGAGGCTTCGGGTCACCCGCAACGAGCGCCTTGATGGCCGTGAGAAAGTCCTTGGCAACGAAAGCGTATTCGTCAGTAGCGAGAATATGCTTCAGGAAGTATTCGAAGAACTGAATGCTCACAGCACGATTGGGAATCACGAGCGACGTAGTGTCCCCCGGACCAAAAGTGAGGAAGCCGAAATAGAACATGGCCGAGAGCAGTGCTTCTTTGCTGAGCTGAGACTGCTGATTGAGATTGAGCTGCTGCAAATCGCCAGAGAACTCAATCGGTTCGCGGCGCAGGGCAAGCTCCACCGTTTTCTGAACGAAGTCCGCGTCGCCCAGCCGAAGAATGTTTTCAATCTTCCGCAGATCCTGTCCCAGATTGGGATCAAGAAGCGAAGTCGGCTCCCGGCCGTTTTGTTGCAACGATCGCAGGTAGCTAAGACACATCGTCGGATTGAAGACGGTGGCGTTGGAATAGGGGCTGAAGCGATAACCGTTGTACCACTCCTTCATGCGGGAGATTAGGTCATCGAGCCGCAGCCCCAGCAAATCGATGTCCAGCACTTGAGGCACGAGGACGCGAAGCTCCGCTTCGGTAAAGCCGTAGAGATCTGCAAAGGCACGGTCAATGGTGCAGTTAGTGGCGACGTTGAGGCCCGACGTCATCGAATCAATCGAAATCGACGTCACGCCCGTGATGAAGACGCGGGCAATCGTATCTGCCGTAGCGGCCTTCACCTTGGAGAAGAAGCTCTTCAGAAAGCCTTCCGCAGAGGTAATGGCCTGAAAATGATCCAAGTCCTTGGAAAGCACCTCGTTGGCGAATTGGTCGTACTCGTCGATGATGACGTAGAGAAACGTTTCGCCGTCGCCGCGATAAACCAACGAGAAGAAGCACTCGATTAGGAACTGTAAGATTTTAATCTCTTAAACTTGTAGATGACGGTACAATAGTGAAAAGTCATTTTGGAGCCGTCATGAAAGCGTTTAACGAGGTCACCATTCCTGTTGCACTATTTGAAATACTAATTAGCGGTTTTGACCTTAACGAACGACAACGACGCGGAGTCTATGGACTTATCGCAAGTGCTGCTGGATATGGTGGCGTCTCTACTGTTGTGCGGAATCTTGGTGCGGCGGCTGAAACAGTCAGAAGAGGGCATGAAGAATTTGTCACGCACAAATCTTTATTGGAAAAACAAAAAGATCCCAGCGCCAGTAGTAGCGCTGTAGCGCCTTCGGAACCTGTAGTAGAGCCACCTACTGACAACAACGAAAAGCCTTTGTCAAAAGGAAAGATTCGAAGGGTTGGAGGGGGTAGGAAATCTATTGTAGCCAAGAATCCTGAAATACTCATTGCAATAGCAAATCTCATGGAGCAACATGAGTATGGTGACCCAATGCATCTACTGAAATGGACTACATTGAGTCTGCGAGGCATACGTGACGAAATAATTAAACGAGGCTACATCGGCCGTATCAGTGCTCCGACAATAGGTGCAATTATCGAGGAACTTGGCTATAGCAAACAGGCCAATCAAAAGATGCTTCAGGTGAGTAAACCTCACCCAGATCGAGATAAGCAGTTTTGCTTTATCAATGATAAGGCCGCTCAGTTCATGCGAGAAAATTACCCTGTAATTTCAGTCGACTGCAAGAAAAAAGAGAATGTCGGCAATTATAAGAACGCCGGCCAAGAATATCGACCAAAGAAGAATCCAAGGCTAGTTTTGGATCACGATTTTGCTGGGAAACTTGGCAAGGTTGCGCCGTACGGAATTTATGTTTTGAATAACAATACAGGATTTGTTAATCTTGGTGTTAGCCGCGACACTGCTGAGTTTGCAGGCGAGAGCATAGGGCG
>CAVACW010000240.1:0-2058 GCA_963587345.1 uncultured Oscillospiraceae bacterium
GGCGGCGAATAGGCGGTCGCTCAGGAAAAGATGAGTGGGAGCTTGTCCAAAAAAGGGCTATTCAGGCATTCCTGTGGGTGCCATAAAGGCGGCCGCATCAGGCAGGGCAAGGCTTGCGGCCAGGCAATGGGATGTTGATTTTTGAACAAACCAGCATCAGCATGGAGTTCAGAGCCTCTACGGTCCGGAACCCGCGCGCCTTGCGAATCGTGAGCTTGATCTTGCTGTTCATCCCTTCGACCCGAGCGTTGCTCATGCCTGTGGCAAGCGTGTTCTTAATTTGCCATGCTCTTTCTTCTATTTTCTTGGCTAAACCTATAAATTGCTCTATACGGCTTAGTTTTGCACTACGAAGCCAGCCACCAAGTCCCGCCTCAAACGCTTCAGGGTCATTCGTTTGAAGCAACACGCGCATCTTCTCCTTCAGCTTGTAAGCCCGGTATAAACGACTGTCAGAGGCAGCAATCGCATCGAGTCTAATTTTTTGATTTTGCGTCAAATTGTCGAATGCCTTGCCCAACGGATAGCGCGCCCCCTTGATGGTCTTGGCGGCATCGGCCGCCTGTTGATGCGCAACCGTCGCAGCCTCGACCGCCTCCCTGAGCTCCTGCTGATTGTCGGCATCGTTCTTCGCCGCCAGTTCAAAGGCCTTCTTGGCGGCAGTGACAGCCACTTTTGCAGTACGAGTAGCGCGAGCGCACTGTTGCCAGATTTCTCGTCGTACAGAATCGAGAGCTTCAACAATCCATTGAACTACATGGAATTTATCCACACAGCGAGTAGCGTTAGGCAGTCGCGGCATTTGATTGTCGATCCACTTGGCGCCATCCCCAGTCACGATCTTGATCTTCGCCCGTTGTTCGGGCGTCAGCTGGTCAATGAACGCGCCGAAAACGTTCGATCCATACCCCTCTGCGCACCAGACTAACTCGCCTGTGTCGTGGTTGACGACCACCGTGATGTACTTGTACCCCTTGCGATAGCTTGTTTCGTCCACGCCAATGTTGACAAGGTTTTGCAGGCGCCTTTTGTCGTCCGGATCAACCTCTTTCTTGGCGCGATCAATGCAACGGCCGACGGTGTCCCAGTCGATTCTCATGTAAGACTGAATAGCCGTCTTTGGCAAGTGAAGCGCCATCCAAGTAACCGTCATATCGAAGTCCCTGGTGAAGCGCGAGTTTCCAATGGCCCATGGGATGTTCTCTCGTAATACGCCATGCTCCGGACAGCAGATGCGGCAAGGCTTGTAGTGAAGGTAGAGCATGCAGGATCCGCAGTCCAGAGCACGCCAGCGGCAGGGGCCTAGCTGGTCATAGCGCCCGCATCTCTTGCCACAGATGGGACAGCGGCGAGCCGCGCCTTTGCAAGGATGGACGTCGATGTTGAAGATCGGCGTTGTTTCGTCGTACTCAAGTGTCACGTCTTCGACAACGAGATCATTGACATTCAGGATCGTCTTAAATAAAGTGGGCAAGGAAGTCACTTGATTCTCCGCATTGGGTGGTGTAGGAACCGACACAATAGCATTGAATCAAGTGGCTTTCTTGTTTTTCTTTGCGACTTACTTATTCTCGAGGCCGATGAGGGGCGCCGCCCCTCGCTTCGCTCACCCCGCCTTCGCCGCCAGGGGGCTCGGGAGTATGGACGGGTCCATACTCCCTCTGCCCAGGCTCACATCGAATGCCGACGCCGTCAAGGCCTGCGGCATAAACGGCCTCCTTCCCGCCGCGTTGCGGCGGGCCCCTTCCATTTATTCCTCGGTCTCCCTTGACTGCGTCGTCCTTCGATGTCCGAAGGCCTCTAAGGCATATTTTTGCTTATTTGTCAACCCACAAATATGCCTCATGATCCGATTTACTCACGGAAAAGCTGGATTTTGCCTACGGTTTTTTTCTGGACTATGCACCAGCCTCGACAAAAACGGTCAACGCAACAGCAAATTCGCTGTCAAGCCGCCCCCTAAAAGGGTGGTTCATAGAGGGGGAGTGTCATGAGAAAAGTATTGGCTATTGGCGAAGAAGGCTTCCCTGAAATGATTCGCCAGCATCGCTACTTCGT